>JBEKJJ010000218.1:0-12795 GCA_050011295.1 Bryobacteraceae bacterium | reverse complement strand
GGTTTGGTGGGTGTGCCGATGGCGCTGGTGATGCTGCAGCCCGATCTCGGTACGGCGCTCACCTATCTTCCGATTCTGGCGGCGGGTGTTTTCGTGGCCGGGTTGAGATGGCAATACGCGGCCGCGATTCTGGTGATCGTCGCGTTAGTGATGCCGGTAGGTTATTTTTTCGTGCTGAAGGATTATCAAAAAGCCAGGTTGGTGAGTTTTCTGGATGCGAATCAGGACCCCAAAGGATCGGGTTATCAGGTGATCCAGTCCAAGATCGCGGTCGGCTCGGGAGCGCTGTGGGGACGTGGTGTAACTAAGGGTACCCAGACGCAGGGCCGCTTCCTGCCGGTGCCGCACAAGGATTTTATTTTTTCAGCGTTCGCGGAGGAGCACGGTTTTGTTGGTGTGATTGTAGTGTTAGGTCTGTATTTCCTGTTGCTGATGCAAATTGTGCAGAACGCGCAAACGGCTCCGGATCGGGCCGGCATGTATATCTGCATGGGCATTGCGACGGTGTTGTTGTTTCACGTATTGGTAAACGTAGGCATGGTAGTTGGACGGATGCCGGTAACCGGCATTCCGCTGCCGTTGATGAGTTACGGCGGCTCGAACATTTTGGCGGCATTTTTGATGCTGGGGCTGGTGAATAACGTGCGGCTCCGGCGGTTTGTTAACTAAGCGGGTCGGGAAACGGCCGGCTTTCAAGAGGATTGAGGGTAAGCAAGTTCGATCTCTCTTCCGCGGATCCCCAAGTCCTGGATTCCCCGGTTTTTTGGTCGAGCGCCTTAGAAGGGTGTTGAGAATAGCATCTCCGCTCTCGAGAGGCCCAAAGATTTTGTAGTCAGGCAGGCCGGGAAAACGGTCCTCTGGATCACCCGGTGGGAGGCTTGGCAAGAAGTCCCTCGGTTAACTTGATCGAACCGTTCTCGCCCATGAACAGCAAGGAGTTTTCATGAGCAAGGAACTGGTGATCTCAGCGAATCGCCACGAAACGAAAGTGGCTATTCTTGAAGACGACCAACTAGTGGAAGTGTTTTTCCAGCGAGCCAATGAATATTCGCTCGCGGGCAGCATTCACAAGGGCCGCGTGACGCGGGTCCTGCCGGGCATGCAATCCGCCTTTGTCGATCTGGGTCTGGAACGGGACACGTTTCTGTACGTGTCGGACTTTTTCGAAGAAGCGGAAGAGGATTTCGATAGGCTGCCCGAGCCGCGCCGGGATGAACCGCGCCGGGATGAACCGCGCCGGGAGCGGGAAAATCGGCCTCCCGTAAGTTTGCGTGAGGTTTCGCGCGACGAAGAACCTCTCGCGCGTACGGAGCCAGAAGTTGCAGCGAGCAGTGAACCGGCGGACGCTGCTGCGCCCTTTGTGGCGCCGAAACGATCCGAAGATGATGGGCGGGACCGGCGTGGACGATCCCGGCGGCGTCGCAATCGTGGCCGTGGTTTCCCGGAATCGAAATACGCATCGAGCGAGTCCAGGCCTAGTGAATCCAGGTCGGGTGAAAGCAGGCCCACGGAGGCCAGATCTGGTGAAGGCAGGTTCGACGGCCCGCGCGGGCCGAGGCCGGTGGAAGCGCCGCCTCTTGCGGAATCGCGCGGCGAGCGGCCGGAGCCGAGCGGCGGGGCTGACGCGTTTTCAGTGCTGCCGGGCGAATCGCTGGCCAAGTACCGGGGGGCGAACATCGCGCCTCTCGACGAAGCCGAGGAAGAGGAAATCCGCAGTTTGCAAAGTCCGCCCGAAGAGGCCGAAGTCGAAGCTGAGGTGGAAGCCAGCATCGAAGCGCAAGCGATTTTGGAGGCTGCCGCAGAGGCCGAGGTTCCGCTAGGCGAGCGTGCCGTTGAAGTTGCCGAGCCAGAGCAGGAAACTGAGTTCGAAACGGCTGTGGAAGTTTTGATCGAGGAAGAGCCGGTCGAGCCGGAAGACCCATTCGAGGGAGCGGCGATAAACGACGAACCGCCTCCGAGTGGCGAGATCGAAACTGAAGGTGGCGCGGAGCAAGCGGCTGACGCCGGCGGAGTTCCCTCGGAGGAGCCATCGGCTTCTCCTGAATCACCGGCTCCCGTGCAGGAGCTGACCGCGCAAGTCCGCGAGCAGAGCGGGCGCTTCGGACATCGCATGCCGCGACGCATGCGGCGCAAAATGCGCGGTGGTGGGGGCGGGGGTCCGGATTCTAGAATCGATCAGGAACGGCGCGGTGAGACCGGCGTTCCGGCCGGTGTATCAGGTAGCGCACTGGGTGGCGTACAGCCGGAGACGCGCGTGTCGAGGCCTGAACCCACGCGCGGTGCGGGAAGGCCGGAACGGGCTCCCATGCCATCCATCAGCGAGCTGCTGAAGGAAGGGCAGGAAATTATTGTTCAGATCGCCAAAGAGCCGCTAGGCCAAAAGGGCGCGCGAATCACATCGCACATCGCTTTACCCGGCAGATACGTAGTTTACATGCCCACGGTGGAGCACACCGGAGTTTCGCGCAAGATCGCGAGCGACGAAGAGCGCCAGCGTCTGAAACGCATTCTGCAAATCCATCACGCCGGTGTTCCCGGCGGCTTCATTGTTCGGACCGCGGGGGAAGGCAAGAGCGAAGAAGATATCGCCTCCGACATGAATTTTCTCGCCAACCTGTGGATGGACATCCGGCAGAAAGCCGAAAAACGGCCCGCGCCGCTGCTGTTGCATCACGATCTCGACATCGTGCAACGCACGCTGCGCGATCAGTTCACTGAGGAGTTCAAGGACGTCTGGGTGGACAATGAAGATCTCTACGAACGGATACTGGGTTTCGTCCAACGATTCCATCCCATTCTGGTGCCACGCGTCAAGCTTTACACGCGTCCGGAGCCGATCTTCGATGCGTTCAATATCACAGCTGAGCTCGAAAAAGCATTGCGACCCAAGGTGTGGCTGAAGTCCGGTGGATATATCGTGATCAACCAGACTGAGGCGCTGGTAGCCATCGACGTAAATACCGGCAAATATGTAGGCCGGTCGAATCGGCTGGAAGACACCATCGTGAAAACCAATACCGAAGCGGTGAAGGAGATCGTGCGGCAGGTCCGGCTGCGTGACCTGGGCGGTATCATCGTGGTGGACTTCATCGACATGGATGAGCGCAAGAATCGCCAAAAGGTGATGCAGGCGCTGGAAGACGCCATGCGCGCCGACCGCGCTCCCTACAAAATTCTGCAGTTCAACGATTTCGGATTGGTTGCCATTACACGCAAACGTGTAAAGCAAAGCCTGGAGCGCGCGCTTTGCATGCCGTGCCCGCACTGTGAGGGTGCCGGTTACGTCAAGAGCGTTCAGACCATCGTGGGAGAGATTCTGCAGGAGGCGCACAAGATCGCTTCCAGCGTGGAAGGGAAAGACGCAATGCTACGCGTGCATCCGGATGTCGCGAAGCTGCTGAAGTCGAATCAGAATAAGTATCTCGAAGAGCTGGAAGAGATTCTGCGCCGGCCGGTGCTGGTGCGGGCAGATCCGCTGCTGCATCACGAGAAGTTCGATCTCACGTAATGGCGAGTTACGCGCATCCCGAAGTTCTGGTGAGCACTGATTGGGTGTCCAAGCACTCGGGCGATCCGAATGTTCACATCGTTGAAGTGGACGTCGACACCAAGGCGTACGACGAAGCCCATATTCCCGGTGCAATCGCGTGGGCCTGGAACACCGAGCTGTGCGATACGGTGGTGCGTGACATTTTGCACAAAGAACAGTTCGAGTGGTTGATGACTCGATCGGGGATTGATACCGATAGCACCGTGGTGATCTACGGCGACAACAATAATTGGTTCGCCGCCTGGGCATTTTGGGAGATGAAGGTTTACGGGCACGCGGACGTCCGCATCATGGATGGCGGGCGCAAGAAATGGTTGGTGGAGGGCCGCGATTCAGAAACCAAGACGCAGACGCCCGCTCCCGGCAAGCGGCCGTACATCGCGAGCGGGCCGGATCTTTCATTGCGGGCATTTTTGCCGCAAGTTCAGGAAATCCAAAAAAGCGGCAGTGCGGTATTGATCGATGTGCGGAGTCCACAAGAGTTCACGGGCGAACTCAAGGCGCCTCCGGGTTTGCCTGAAACCTGCCAGCGCGGCGGACACATCCCGGGTGCGCGCGGCGTTTGCTGGAGCAAGGCGTGCAAGGACGACGGAACATTCAAGGCCTTCGAGGAATTGCAAAGGCTTTACGGCGCCGAAGGCGTCCAGCCAACCAAGCCGGCGATCACCTATTGCCGGATCGGCGAGCGATCCAGCCACACCTGGTTCGTGCTGAAGTACCTGCTGGGTATTCCGAACGTGGCGAACTACGATGGCTCCTGGACCGAGTGGGGCAACCTGGTGGGTGCCCCCATTGAAGTGGGGCAAGCGCTCCCGCCTGCCAACTCGTAGGGCCGACCTGCGCGCCGATTGACAATCAGATTGACAATCGGCGCCGGGACGGGCGGGTTAACAACCCGCCGCAGGATGCCATCCTGCCCCACTGCCCAACTCCTAAAAGCTAAATCGCAGCGCAAACTGCATAATGCGCGGATCCGCCGCGAGCGACGTGATTACGCCCGGCGAGCCGCCGCTGACGTTCGAGTTCGGCAATCCGAACGCAACGGTGTTGGTCAGGTTGAACGCTTCCGCGCGGAACTGTAGCTTCATCCGCTCCGTGAACAGGAAATTCCGAGAGACCGAAAGGTCAAGGTACTGGAGCGCGGGTCCTCGAAGGTTGTTGCGTCCTGAGTCCCCGAATACGCCCGGAGCCGGTATGCTAAACGCGTTGGTGCCGGCGAACCCCTTGCATTTTGAGTTGGCGCTGGTATAGAACCAGCAGTTGACATTGTCGTCCATCACCGGAGTGCCGATTACATTGGGAAGCGCCTGTTCTTCTCCGATGTCGATGGAGCTGTTGTTGGAAGTAGCGAACGGAGTGAACGGCCGGCCGGCAGAATACGTATACGCACCAGCAGCCTGGAAGCCGCCGACGATTTTCGAAACCACGCCGCTCGAAGCCCACGGCTTGCCCTTTCCGAAAGGCAGTTCGTAGACCCAGCTAATCACGATGCGCTGCGGGACGTCAAAATCGCTGGGTCCGCGCCACGCGTTCTGATTATTCGTGATCTGAGAAAACGCGTTCGAGCCCAACACCGACAGCTCCTCGGCCGTATTGTCAATGGATTTCGACCAGGTGTACGCCAGGCGCATGCTGAGTCCGGCGGTGAAGCGGCGCTCGATGGTCAGATCCAGGCCGTTGTAACTGGAGTTCCCGTCGTTCTGCGAATATTCGAGCAGCCCGAAGTTGGGATACGGCAGCACGGGTTGATGATTCGCGTTGAGCAGAACCTGCTGGCCGTTATTCACAAACTGATTGAGATCGCTGAGCGTCAGCAGGTGCGTTCCCTTGCTGCCTACATAATCCGCTTCGATGAAGAAATTGTGCGGCAGCTCGCGCTGGAACCCGATGCTCCATTGCTGGACGTAAGGGCGTGGATCCTGCGGATTGGTAGCGCGAATGTGGAGAAATGCATAATTGGTGTCGGCCGGATTCAGGAACGTTGCGGGAAATCCTGAATCAAGAGGAAAGACCGGGGCCAACGCGGTAGACGCTAGCGAAATGTTGTTGTTGATGAATCCGGGTGGATTCAGCGCGAGCTGATTCTCGCTGCCTGCGCGATCGAAGGGTACGTAGAACATGCCGTATCCGCCGCGCAGCACTGTTTTGGGCGTAAGCTCGAAGGCGAATCCAATGCGGGGTGAGAAATCCAGCTTCTGCGGCTGAACCAAGGTGCGCGATTCGAGCGATCCATTGGAGGCCATGATGATGGAGCCGCTGCCGGCCGGGTCGAAATTCGACAGATGATTGTTGCCTTCCCAAACGGGCGACGAGAAGTCGTAGCGAACGCCGAGATTGAGGGTCAGGCGGTCGGTCACCTTGAAATCGTCCTGTGCGAAGAAATCGAACCAGTACCATTTCTGATTCACTTCGAACTGGTTGGACAACATCGCGGTCTGCGGATCGCCCAAGAGGAAATCGGCATAAGGATATCCAGTGCCGGCAACACATTGATTGCTGGAGTTGCGTTCGCAGCTGAAGATTTTGTCGAAGTTGAGAGCACCGCGCAGGCCGGGCACATCCTGGAAATTGTCGGTTTGCGGAGCGTGCACGTCGGTGCCGAACTTGAAATGATGCCGCCCGCGCGACCAGGAAAGCGTGTCGCCGAATTGCCATTGCTGGGTCTTCTGGAACTTCGGTAGAAAGTTCGGCGATCCAATGAAGGTGTTGAGATTGGCGAACGTAATCATGGTTACGCCGCCGGCGAACGCGGGATTATCGGGAACTCCCGGCACCAGGTTGCCGCCGGACTGGCCGAACGGCTCCTGCTGCGCATACGAATTGTCGTGCTCGTAACCGATGCGCAAATCATTCACCAGCGAAGCACTGATGGGGCGTGTCCAGCCGATCACCGCGAGATCGGCGGTCAGGTGATATTTTCCCTGCGAAGAGGACTGCGTGCCGTCGGCGATGCCGGGAAAAAGGCCGGGGCTGTTGCGATCGCGATTGCTCCAGGTATAGCGCGTGAAGACGCTATCCTGGTCCGAAGCTTGCCAGTCCACGCGCGTGGAATAGCGGTCGGTGTTGTCGATCAGGTCGGCATTGCGGAAATAATTGTTGAGCTCGGCGCCGGCCACGGTGGGTTGCGGAAACAGCGCCATGATGGAAGCGGCAACCGGCGAAATACTGCTTGACGGAATAATATTGTTCGGAACGGGCGCGCCGTTCTGATAAATGGTCGGATAGGTGGTGTGCACCGCGGCCCCGGCCGCTACGCTGAAATCGCCGACGCGTTCGGTATCTACGGGCACCGTCCCGCTGCGCAATTGTCCTGTGATGATGCGTGTGGATTCCTCGTCGAAGAACGCGAAGAGCTTGTTCTTCTTGATGGGCCCACCCAGATTGCCGCCAAACTGGTTGCGAATGTTTTCGGGCTTGGCCAGGCCTTGCCGGTTGGAAAAGAAATCGTTCGCATCGGTGTCGCGATTGCGAAGATACTCGTACAGAGTTCCGTGGTATTCGTTGGTACCGCCTTTGCTGATCACGCTGATCACCGCGCCTCCGCGGCTGTATTCGGCCGAATACGGATTGGCGATGATCTTGAACTCTTGCAGCGCGTCCACTGACGGGCGCGCCACTTGCGTGGTCAGCTCCTGCACGTTTTCGGAGATGGAGTTATTGTCGACGCCGTCCAGAAGGAAATTGTTTTCGAGCTGGCGGATGCCATGGACGTTGAATCCACCGGTGCGGCCGGCGCTGGTGCTGCCGCCCTGGTCCGTGTAGCGCTGCCCTTGCACGCCGGCGACGAGATTCACCAGGTCGTCCCAGCTTCGGAGCAATAAGGGATACTCCGTCACATATTTGTTGTCCACCACGCTACCAATGGATGAGTCTTCGGTGGAAAGCAAGGGCGCGGCGGCTTGCACGGTGGCGACGGTCGCGACCGTCCCAACAGCGAGCGAGAAATCCTGACGGCCTTTTTCCGTGGCGTCCAGAGTAATGCGGCTAACGGCTTTCTGGAAACCGGTTTTCTCAACCGAGATCTCCCATACGCCCACAGTCAAATCCGCCAGGAAATAATAGCCCTGCCCGTTGGTTTCGGTGGAGCGCTCAGCTCCGGTGGATACATTTTGCGCGGACACTTTCGCGCCGGTCACTACGGCATCACTCGAATCCTTGACCAAACCTGTCAGGCTGGCTGTGTTCACTTGAGCAAGTGCCGCGCACGCCATCAGAGTGAGGGCGCAGAAACTGGCGGCGATGGGCCGAATATTCATAGATTCACCTCGTTACGGGAGAGTGCAACTCAAGAACTCGTTACGCGAGTCTAGCAGTGGATAGTTAACAGGTGATTACATCTGTGTGAACAGAGTTTGTACTTCGGGAAGGATTAGAAGCGCAGCTCGGCCGAGATGGGGAAATGATCGGAAGCATGAAAATCGCGGTGGACTTCCGCGCCTTCGCACACAATGGGGCCGCGCACGAAAACCCAGTCCAGCGCGCCGATGATAAGGTGCGTTCGAATACGCCGCTCGCCAAAGCAACTGTTGTATCCGGCCTCACGCATCCGCGCGATCAAAGGCGAATGCCGGTGCATAGTGTTCATATCGCCGGCGATGATCAGCGGCGTGCCGTCCGGATACCGTTGGGCATCCGCCAGCACTTCGTTGAGCTGCAGCAGGCGGCCGTGCTCGGTGGTGCGGCTTTCGAGGTGCAGGTTGTAAACCACCAGCAGTTGGCCGTTGCGATCCAATTCATTCACTAAAGCAATCCGCCCACCGACACGCCTCTGCATAATCGGGAGCGACGAGATCAGCAACGGGCGTGGCTTCCAAAATCCGGATTGATGCGTGAACCGCAAGATGCGCGAAGAACGGATCGGGAAACGAGTGAGGATAGCCTGTCCATGAAAAGCGGGGCCTTCGGGCGTGCTTTGGCTGAGCTCCCGAAACTCCGGCGCGAAGGCGTAGTTCATGCCGAAAGTTTTGGCGAGCGCCTGAGCCACATCTTCTCCGTGCGTGCGGCGCGCGCCTAAATCCACCTCCTGGAAAATACAGAGATCGGGATGGGTTTCGCGGATCGCGGACACGATGCCGTTGAAATGTTGGCCGCGATCGATGTTCCAGTTGAGGATCTTCACGCTGGAGGTGGGTGCGATCGGGGTTGAGTAGCTTCCTGTGTGGATAATATCGAGCGGGTCGGCGGGCGGGGAATCGGCTGCCCCCGCGAGCGCCATGGTCAGCGTGAGGATAGCAGGGCTCTGGCGGAACATCTGAACCTCTTGCACCCAGTTTTTCAAAATCGAACTTGGAACGCAAACAGTAGGCGAGCGGTAGTGTCCTAAAACTGCGTTGATCGGTTTCAGCAACCGCTTGTTAGTTTAGCCCAAGCTGGCTACGATGTATTTATGCCAGCGACCGACCGAGAACGCGATCTCCATGCACTTCGTAATTTGATCGACGAAGCGCAAGCCGTCATTACCATGGCGGACCTTCCCCAAGATCGAACCAAGCGTGCTGTCAAACTTCTCTCGGCTGCTCTCTCGCTCACTGACGATTTGATCGCGCTGCCGTCCACTGCTGTTAGCTTGGGGCAGCGTGGGGGGCAAAAGACTGCGGAACGTGGCTCGGAGTACTTCCGACAGATAGCCGCTAAGCGCCTCAATAAAGCTGGTGGAAGACCCAAGCGCCAGGAGTAGGCAGCCCACAGTCCCGGCCTTTCTGTAGTTCTCCGTGTAGATGTCAGTTGCACCCCGCCCATTCCGTGTAGTACTCTTGGATTGAGGCTACACAGTCTATGGAAAACGACGCTGAACAGTTGATAGACGAAGAGATCCGAGCACACCACGAGGAGATTGAACAACTCAAGGTGCTCAAGAAGATGTCAAAAAATCCGAAGTTGGCGGCGCTGATGCGCAAGATCGGTGACGCGGCGACGGCCAATGGAAACGGTGTGCACAAGCCGTCTACGGATTCCGCCCCTAGAAATCCACCGCCTGCTGACAAAAGGTCGAGAAACGGCCTCACAGACGCGGTTACTAAGGCAGTAGGACAATTCGGCAATCAACGCTTCGTGATCCATGACGTGGTCAAAAAAGTTGAAGCATCGGGTTTTAAATTTGTAGCCAAAGACCATCGAATCGCTGTCAGTGCGGTGCTGGATAAATTGTTGAAGCGCGGCGTTATCTATATTGCCGAGAAGAGAGTCGGGAATGCACCCCACCTATACGAGTACTTAGGGGAAAGAAAGGCGTAGTTCGACTGGTGGCTTACAGATGATATTGATCTCCTCAGACGAGCGTGCGGAAGGGCGATTCCGGTGCCACTACCGGGGTAAGTGTCTACCGCCCGGAAACGCCGAAGGCTCAGTAGTGGCCTACCGAGCCTTCAGAAATGGAGGTGGTGCTTATCGAACCACCATAACTAAGTAACACTAAACGCTTGCTTTACCCCGCTTCGGCTTGCGACGGAGCGGGCCCATTGGAGTCTTCTAACTCCAAATCCATTTTAAACTTTCGTCCCTCAAAAACATAGGAAAATACCGTTTATTTTTGCCTGTGCGTTGACAACAGCAACCACTTGTTGTAGTATCGATTTATGCGGTGCCCCCATTGCAACAAAGAAGCTCAGCGGTTCGGAACTAACCGGAACGGTAGCCAGCGTTTCCGCTGCGTCGAATGCAAAAAGACATTCAGCGCAAAGCCGACAGACCGCATCGAAGGTTCCAATATCCCACTGGATCAAGTCGAGAAGGTTTTGCAACTTCTCGTCGAAGGCTGTTCCGTTAGGGCAGCCGAACGTATTAGCGGACTGCATCGCGACACGATTTTGAAAATTTTGGTGGCTGCTGGCGAGAAGTGTGAAAAGCTAATGGGCCGTCTGATCGTAAACATTCCGGTGAAGGATGTAGAGTGCGATGAGCTATTCGGATACGTTCTGAAAAAAGAGGGCCACAAGGGACCGGAGGAAGCACACAACGATGCCATCGGTGACGCGTACTGTTTCGTTGCAATCGAGAGAAACACAAAACTGATTTTGAACTTTGCGCTTGGCCGTCGCAGCACAGCCACCACGCAGATTTTCATCGAAGGTTTACGACACGCTACCGCACGACAGAAGTTCCAAATTACGACTGATGGTTTCGGTCCCTATGTGCAAGCAATCTCCGATACGCTCGGGGATCGCGTTAGCTATGCGAGACTCATCAAGGTCTACGGCAAAAATGAAGAAGGCCGCGAAGCTCGCTATAGCCCGTCTGAAATCGTCGAAACGGAGGTGGTCCCAGTTTTAGGAGATCCTGATCCTTCCCGCATTTGCACGAGCATTGTTGAGCGCCAGAACCTCACTATCAGGATGCAGATGCGCCGATTGACGCGTTTGACGAATGCGTTCTCTAAGAAGTGGGACAACTTGTGGGCCGCTTACTGTCTGCACTTCGCCCACTACAATTTTTGCCGGATTCACCGTACACTGCGGGTTACGCCCGCGATGCAATCCGGCATTACTGATCGAGTGTGGGATATTGCGGAACTGATTGTCTAATCATCAACTTAGAAACTGCCCAAAACATTCAGGTGCTTGCATGTAACCCACAACCCGTTGATTCTGCTATGGTTCCGTGTTACAATTTTCTCTTGATGGGAGGCGGGCACTTGCGGTACAATTGTTAGCTCGTTTTCCCCTGAGGAAAAAGTGAAACAACGAGAGAAAAAACAACAATCTCAAACAGGCAATATACACTACAGCGTTAACCCCACGTTTCTGGGTCCGGACGTGGATACTCCTGATCTCGCACCGTTATATGTTAACCATTGCGAAGTGCTGTTGACTAGTAACTTTGACATCTTTCTAGACATCGGAATGATCGATCCGAGAGACATGTCCGCAATGATTGCTGAGATCCAGAAGAATCCAGAAGCAGCGCCGAGTGTAAGATTCTCTGTTATCCAGCGTCTCGCAATGAGTCCCATAACGTTCGCGCAACTCGCAAGTAAAGTACACGCGATGATGCAAATTATTAATGAGAGGATGGGTGATGCTCACGAAGGGGAGAATCCGGGCCTTGCGAAGCAGGGGTAGCCCTGCGCGTGTCGAGGGCCCACTCAACGCGCTACGCTATCCCGTAACCCCTACAAATCCAAAAGTGGAAGGGATGATGGCTTGCGCTTTCTTGGGATGGAGCAAAGAACCGTTGCAGACTTTCGCCTACGGAGTCCAAGGCAATGCAGTCGAATCTCTTGGTGCCTTAGCTGTCGAGGCGGATGAAGCCAATGCAATTGTGTCCGCTGTCACGGTTCCAACAGGGGACCCGGCCTTTCTTTTTTTAGACTACACGCACGCGCACGCAGACTTCAGCAAACTGTTGCAGCCGGTCAGGCAGGCAGTCTATCGCTACAGGACTATCAATCCAATTGAGAGCGGAGTGGAGAAGACTCTTGGGCGTATCGCTCACACAGCATACCTCGAAGATGATGAGGAGCAGCCCCCTACCACAGCCGTAATCGACCAAACTTCCAATCTGATTAGAGGCGCGAGCCTTTTGATGAGAACGCCGATGCTTGAGGGGATAGTCTCTACGTTCTACGGGGAAATAAACGTAACATGGCGGACGGGTGATAAGATCGTGAGAATCGCGTGCTTCCCTGGACGGCCTAGCATTCTACAATTCGGAAACCTCTCTCAGCCTCTTGGCTCGTACCAGTCTCAGCAGAATCCAAACGCTCAGGATTTAAAAACTAGACTGGATGCACTAAACGACGAAACAGCGTAGGAGATTACCATTCCCTGGGGTGAGTACGTCTTTCGTGCGCTAAAACCATCGTGGTTTCAAAACGACGAACTCACCAACGCGGCATTTAGGCGTCGCCCAGTAGACGATGACGGACTAACGGTTGCTTCGTCTCACCAAGCCGCAAAGAATCTTCAAGGGAGCGGAACGGCGGTAGCGAAATTATTTGTTGCTGATCTGGAAGCGTTGGGCTTTACTGTCAGGCACGATGATGAGGAACACGGATACATAGATGGTCTTCCGCCTTTTACCGAAAACCCTAACGACGACAGCTATAACCTTGCAACGGAGGCCGCAGACAAGATCCTTGAACTAGCAAAGGGAAATATAACCTTCGATCATTGGCGAAGAAGATGAACATCCTACAACGGGCAATCGCTTTCCGAAATTGAACAGTTTTGGATCAACGCACCTTTAGGACACTACCGGCGCTTTGACTTTCGTACCGTTCCCAGGTACGATCAGAAACCAAATGCGCC
>JBEKJJ010000217.1:0-12833 GCA_050011295.1 Bryobacteraceae bacterium | reverse complement strand
GGTGCACGCTTATTCCCAGAGTCGAAGATCCCGCAGCTAAACAATGCGGGCGGCGCATGGGCGCTGGAAGTCATTCGTGAGTTGTACAGTTCGGGTGCGGTTCCCGCGCAAGTGGTTGAGTGGCGCTACGACGAGGCGCACCAGTGTTTCCGCGATGGCCGTGCCGCAATGATTTGCGATTGGCCGGGCTATTACGGTGCGTATCACGATCCCGCCGTATCTCAGGTGAGCGGCCAACTCGGCTTGGCCAGAATGCCCGCCGGGCCCGGCGGAATCCACAAAGCATATGCCGGATCGCATACCTTCGCGCTCACGCGGCGCGGCATTGAGCGTCCAGAGGCGATCCAACTCCTTCGGTTTCTCACCTCGCCCGAACAGCAACTGCAAGAAGCGCGTCAAGGGTCCGTTCCTGCGCGCCCGGCCATAGTTGAGCAAATGCGTTCCGAAGCACCCGCCGCGGAGAGCGAGCGATGGAGGCTGCTGGATTGTGTTATCGCCGAAGACGCGCTGGTTCCGCCCAGCCTTCCTTACTATCCCGCGATCGAGGAACTGCTTTGGGTTACCGTTCGTTCCGCCATGACCGGCGAGATGGGGATTCCGGCAGCTCTCGACGCGATGGAGAAAGGTATCGCCGAATGCCATGAATCGCATGAGGCGCAAATAGGGACAAGATGATACTCCAAGACAAGGTTGTGTTCATTACCGGAGGAGGGAGCGGAATCGGCCGCGCATGTGCGATTGCTTATGCCGCGGAAGGTGCGAAGGTCGTGGTTGTCGATCTAGACCAGCACTCCGCGGAAGGGACGGCGCATGCCGCAGACGGCAGCATCGCCCTGCTGTGCGATGTCGCTGACGGCGCCTCGGTGGACCGTGCCGTGAAAACAGCGTTTTCCCATTTTGGCCGGATCGACGCAGTTCACAACAACGCAGGAATTGCGAGCCCTTCCAAGTCGTTGGACGAAACCTCAGAGCAGCAGTGGGACAGTTTGTTCAATGTCAATCTAAAAAGTGTTTATTGGACGACGAGGTCAGCGCTGCCCATGCTGAAGCAAACGCGTGGTGTCATCCTGAACACTGCCAGCATGGTGGGTCTCATCGGACAATCGATTCACGCCGCCTACACGGCAACGAAAGGCGGCATGATCACGTTAACGAAGTCCATGGCGCTTGATTACGCCAAGTTCGGCATCCGAGTCAATGCCATTTGTCCCGCTGCCGTTTTGACCCCGAGCCTCGAACGCTGGTGCGAAGAGCAGCCGGATCAAACGTCGATCCGAACGAACCTGGATCAGATGCACGCGCTGGGATACTGTCCGCAAGGCGATGTGATCGCCGATGCCGCTGTTTTTCTATTGTCCGAGAAAGCGCGTTTCATCACGGGCTGCATCCTTCCCGTTAGCGGGGGCGCGGAACTAGGCTACCGGCGATGAAGTCCGTCACGATCTTGCGCGTTGAGACGGAGGATCGCCGGTTCGATTTGGAAGCGGGCGCCGGCACCGACGCGGTTCACAATGTGGTCCAATACGCGTTCGCGGTCACGCGGTTGATCGCCACGGATGGCCTTTCGGGTTGCGGGATCGTTCTCACTTTGGGCAATGGCAACGAGATCGTCTGCCGTTTGATCGCAGCGCTTGCCGAATTGCTTCCGAAAATACCTATTGAAGATTTGATGTCCGACTTCGGCGCCGTGAGCCGCGAACTGTCGGATGATGCAAGTCTGCGGTGGCTGGGGCCGCACAAAGGTGCTGTTCACCTCGCTCTGGCTTCTTTAACCAACGCCTGTTTCGATCTTTGGGCGAAAGCGCGCGGTGTGCCTTTGTGGCGTTTGCTCCTCGATCTGAGTTCGCGCGAGTTGGCGAGTCTGCTGGACCTCAGTTATCTCGAAGAGGATTTGACCCGCGAGCAGGCCGTTGAAATGATCGAGGCGGAGCGCGAACGCCGAACGGGACGTGAGCATATTCTCGTAGACGGATATCCCGGTTACGACACCTCCGTCGGTTGGTTTCAATACGACGACGCGCAACTTTCGGACAACGTGAAACAGGCGCTCGACAGAGGCTTCCGGGCTCTGAAGCTCAAGGTTGGTTCGCGGGACTGGAGGCGAGACGTACGCCGCGCTACCCTGCTTCGCCGACTCGCCGGGGCCGAGTGCCGGATTATGCTCGACGCCAATCAACAATGGACGGTGCAGCAGGCCGCCCGCGTGTGCGAGGCTGTGCGCGAGCTCGATCCCTATTGGATCGAGGAGCCCACCCATCCGGACGATATCGAAGGACATGTCCGGCTCGCCGATAGAATAGCGCCCCTCCGCATCGCCTTGGGTGAGCATGTACCCAATCGCATAATGTTCCGCAACTTCATGGTAAGTCGCGCCATGCACTTTGCGCAAGCGGATTGCACGCGGCTGGCCGGCGTTGCCGAGTTCCTTGCGGTCAGCCTGCTGGCGCGGAGATACGAGATGCCGGTGGTGCCGCATGTAGGAGATATGGGGCAAATTCATCAGCACCTGGTCTTGTTCAATCACGTGGCGCTTGGCCATCCGGTGGTCTTTCTTGAGCACATTCCTCACTTGCGCAAGCACTTCGTGTATCCGGCCGTGGTCGAAAACGGAAAGTATGTTACGACGCACGAGCCCGGCCTTTCATGCGACCTCATCCCGGGGAGCCGCTGACCGTGGAACATTTTCGGATCGGCTTTGCGTTGACGCTGTTGGCGGGTTTGCTCTCCGGCACATGCATGCTGCCCATGAAGTACGCCCGCCGGTGGCCGTGGGAATGCGTGTGGCTGGTCTTTAGCATCGTTTCCCTAATCATCCTTCCCTGGGCGCTCGCTCTGAAAAACGTGGTGGACTTGCTGGCGGTCTATCGTTCACTGCCCCTCAGGACGTTCGAGCCGTCGCTCGCGTTCGGAGCAGGATGGGGAATCGCGCAGGTGCTGTTCGGTCTGTGCATCGCGCGGCTCGGGATGGCGCTCGGATACGCCGTAATTGTGGGTCTTGGGGCGCTTTTCGGAACGCTCGTCCCGCTGCTCGTCCAGCATCGCGATGTTGCCGCCAGTTACCGGGGCTTAATCGTCTTTTGCGGGGTTGCCGTAATGATAGTGGGAGTCGCGCTCGCCGCCTGGGCCGGGAGAATGCGCGAAAAAACCGGAACCGCGGCACGCCAGTCCCGGGAGAGTGGCTACAGCACCGCGCTCGGCCTGGCGGTTTTATGTGGAATTCTGGCGCCCATGCTGAATTACGCCTTTGCGTTCGGGGACGGTATCGCCCGGCAGGCGGTGCGGATGGGGAACTCTCCCGAAAGCGCCGGCTATGCCGTATGGCCCATTGCGTTGTTAGGCGGCTTTGTGCCCAACGTCTCCTATGCTGCGGTTCGGCTCTCCCGCAATGGCACATGGAAGTTTTTTCGAGGGGGGTGGGGCACGGATGCCTGGTGCGGGATCGCTATGGGGATTTTATGGATGGGGGCTTTCGCCGTCTATGGCGTAGGTTCGGTCTATCTCGGCGATCTGGGCACATCCGTTGGGTGGGCGCTGTTCCAGATCTTCATGATCATGACGGCTAACGGTTCGGGACTGCTGACTTCGGAGTGGCGCGGCGCTCCGCCATCGGCGAAATACGGGATGGCTGCCAGCCTTCTCCTGCTTGCTTCCGCGACGTTTCTGCTTGCCTCGCGGTCTTGAGGGAAAGGTGATCTTGAAAGGTGATCTTGAAAATGAATCGACGTCAGTTACTTGGAATCGCTTCCGGGATTTCTTTTGCGGGCGTAGCTTCGCCGCAACGCAGCACGGGATCCAAAGCCACCCCCGTACCTTTGGCTCAATCACTGGCTGACGACTCCCAACGAACTGCCTGGTATCGCGAAGCCAAGTTTGGCATGTTCATCCATTGGGGACCTTACTCTGTCGCCAGCGTGGAAGCTTCCTGGCCGATCATGCGTCCTTCGCAGCGATTCCCCATAACGGAGCAGGAGTACCGGGCTTTGCCGGACCGGTTCAACCCGGTTCGCTTCGATCCGGATGGCTGGGTCGCATTGGCCAGAACAGCAGGTCAGCGCTATATGGTCTTCACGACGAAGCACCATGACGGCTTTTGCATGTTCGATTCCGCATTCACCACCTACAAGATCTCGAACACACCTTACAAAAACGATATCGTGAAGCAGTTATCCGAAGCGTGCCAGCGCCAGAAGATGCCACTCGGTTTCTACTACTCGCCGCCGGATATGAATCATCCAGGGTTCCGGGACACATCCAAGCTGGCCGCCGAGAACTGGAATGGTGAGCCAACCCGCGAAACGTGGCCGACTTATCTTAGCTACATGGAGATGCAACTGCGCGAGTTGCTTACGCGCTACGGAGACGTTGCACTCATCTGGTTCGATGGCTTATACAATCAGCGCAAGTTCGATGGATATCGGATGCAGCGGGCCATTCTCGAACAGCAACCGAACACGCTGATCAACAATCGCATAGGCATTCCGGGGGACTTCGAAACGCCTGAGCAATTCCTGCCCGCGGGCATTCCGGTAAAGGGCAACTATCTGGATTTCGATCACAAGGACCCGGGTACAAAGCCAGGCTACATACCCACACCCGAGGAGTTCCGGCTCTGGGAAACGTGCATGACGATTAACGGAACGTGGGCCTACAACAAGAATGATCGCGACTTCAAGACGGCGGCGCAACTCGTCCGGACCCTAGTGGAAGTGGCGAGCCGCGGAGGTAACTTCCTCTTGAACGTGGGCCCCGGCCCGGATGGAACAATTCAGCCCGAGTTCACGGAACGCCTCCAAGCGATTGGCAAGTGGCTAGACCGCAACGGCGAGTCGATCTATGGCACAACCTATGGACCACTTCAAGGGCTGGGCGGCGTGCGGACCACGGCACGAGGCCGCGACGTTTTCCTGCACGTCTTCGATTGGCCGGGAGAGTCGCTCGAACTGCCGGGGCAAGGTTTGCCGAAGTTTCGTTCCGCCAGTCTGCTTGCCACAAACCAGCCGTTGACTTTCAACCAGTTGAATAGCCGCCTGATTATCAAGCTGCCGGCGCAGCCGCAAGATTCGGACGTAACTGTTATCAGGCTCCGGGCCGCGCACTAAATGAAAGTCTTGGTCTAGTGTTCAGGTCGCGGTCTTTGTTCGAACGCGTCGGCACGATATGATTATATCCGAAGGAGCTTTGAATGGACGCGGAGTTTCAAGCCGGAATTGACAAGTGCATGGCAGAGGTGGAGGAGTTTCTGCGAAAGAAGCGTTTACGTTACCTGGAGTTCATGGCGCTCACGGAGCCAGGGACCCCAGGACCATTTGGACCATTCCGCTAGCGATTCCTAAGTAATGGCGCAAGCCAAGGCAAACCAGCAGGGAATGACCGGCAAAGAGGGCGCTGGCTGTGCGCTCGGCTGTGGAGGAATGGCTATTGCTGCGGTTGTCATTGGATGGCAAGCCTATGTGTGGTTAAGAACAGGACATTGGCCGAACCTCTCGTTAGCGACTGCCATCGCACCAATTATCTCAGGCACGTATTTTTGGACTTGGTTCGTCACGCCAGATGCATGGCTGGGCCTGCACACTGTGATCAAGTTCCTATTCGACCTTCCTCTCTTCCTGTGGATTGTGGCCGTTGCCGCGCTCGCGATCCGCTTGCTGCTATGAGCATTCAAACTGCTGCACTACCGGGCTGGCCTTCGCCAGGCTGGGGACACTCGGGAACGGCCCGCGCGAATCCGTTTTTCAGTAATCTCGGCAGACCAGCGCTCGACCTGATTGACCCACGAGCCACTCGTAGGAGTGAAGTGTAATTGATACCGCGGGTGACGCGAAAACGAGCGAACTACCCCCTGGTCATAATGGGTTCCATCGTTGTTCAGCACCAGATGGATCTCGCCCGCGTCTGCGGGCAGCGCCGAGTCTACTATTTCCATGAACTTGAGGCACTCTCAGGACACTAGCAGCGTCTAAGTCTTGCGCCAATTCGGTCCCACAAAAGTTCGCATAGGCAAACAGGTAAACCGAGAATTCAGGCCACGCCATGTCACGGATTCTCCCGATGCGCCGCTTGGCCTGGTTGCGGAACGCCGGGCTTACGAACACCCGGCTCAGTGAGAGTGGGGTCCAACCTAAGCGCCAAGGCCAATGCTTGCCGGGCGCCGGCAACGTCCCCGCTACGGGTCAAAGCGAGTCCTAAATCATAGTTCAGTTCGGCGGAGAGCGGATTGATTTGAAGACCGCGCCGAAAGGTCGCGATAGCACTTTGCCAATCACCCAATGAGTACGAGATTCGCCCCAAGTTTCCGTAGGCGGCGGTGAAGTCCTCTTCGAGCGATATGGCTCGCTGGTACGCCGCGGCCGCGCCGGCTTTGTCATTGAGCAGTTCCAGCGCGGAGCCGAGCGCAAACTCCGTGCCGGCATCGTTTGGATAAAAGCGCGTAGCTGTGCTCAACACTTCGGCGGCTCGTTTGGGATTGCCGGCGGCCGCAAGCGTGACCCCTATGAAATCAAGAGCGCGAAGGAAGTGCGGATAGACGATGAGCGCATCCTGCGCCTTCCCGATGGCGGCGACGGGATCATCGCGCGTCGCTAAGTCTTCGGCTTGTCGTTCCAGCTGTTCGGCCTGCAGGCGAAAATCGCGGGACAGGCGTTGCAGGATGACCCATCGTCCGGCGCTCTCGAAAACCGCGCTCGTCTCGCCATAACCAAGACGGGCCGCCTCGTATGCAAGCTTTGGGTCTAACTCCGCGAGTGTTTTGCGGCCTAGATAACCTCCGATAGGCGCGGCGGGATCGATCGAAGCCTCGCGCGCAACCTCGTAGAAAGATTCCCCACCCTGAAGCCGATTGCGCGCGGCAGCGGCAGCTTCACTCGAATTCGTTGTGATGAGACGCAAGTATTCACTCACAGGCCGGATCTGTGTCCGCCCGATCTGTGTCCGCAGGGTCGCGCCAAGTGTTACGGCCGGCACCCCTTGTTCCGGATGAACGCGGATCGCATGATCCACCAAATGCAGCGGACCCATTTCCACGGACGGCATGTGGCAACCGACGCAGCCGCCGGATGCATTCACGGGGCACAGCGCAGCGTGTGGTTTCGCGCTGGCGGCGTGACAGTTGAGGCATGCCTTAACCGCTCGGCGAGATCCGGTCGCGTCATTCTGAGGATCATGGTGAGGATCATGGCAAGTGGTGCAGGAAATGGCTTTGCCGCTTTGAAGAAAACACTCTGAGCCCCGCAGAGCAAGGACTTGATTTGCAACCAGCAAGTCGTCGGTCGAAGGATCGGATAACCGCCCCAAACCGATATGGCAGCGGGCGCAGACATCGATGCTATCTTCGGGCGACAAGCGCTTAGGATTGACGATGCCTTGCATGGGGTGACCTTCGTTCACCGCCAGAAGATGACCAGAACCGGGACCGTGGCAGCTTTCACAGCCGACGCCGCCGTCCCTACCGCTTCCCAGGGTGCCGGGCTGACCATGGCAACTGAGGCAGCGCGATTCGAACGTCGGACTCAGGACGACGCCTAACGCCGCGTCGAGCGTTTGCGGCTTCGCGAGTATACAGCCTGGCGCGAGCAGCAGTTGGTTCCTTTCCGGACTCCACTCGTACCGGGTCTGAACCAGCGCCGGCCGCGCCAGGGGAATGCCATCGAGTTCGCGGATGGAGGCCAGGAAACCGATCCCATGGCGCCGACCACCCATCAAGACTTCGACGGGCAAGGTCAACTGCGTGCCGCCGAAGCCGACGGAGTAGGTGAAAGCTTCGCCCATGCGCTTGAGTTCGTAGGAAAGATCGTCAGCGGCTGAAGCCTGAAAGCCCGGCGGAAGCCACGTTGTGAGGCGTCCTTGCCACGTGGCTGCCATGGCTGTTTGCTTTTGCTGAGCGGCAATGGCCCGATGGCACAGCGCGCAGCCTTCCGGTCCGATGAAGTGCGCGACAGGAGCAGCGGTGCCAGGACAGACGGACACCACCGACAGCAGCAGAAGACCGAGCCCATGGAATTGCCGTGCCATCTTCGAACCTTGAATCAGAATACGTCACTGGCGCTCCGCCTAAGCGAATGACCAGCGGTGGCCGCAATTTGATGCGCATGACTCTGGTCGAATCGAATAGTAGGGTCCGGCTCCAATACGCCGAGACACTCAGTTTATAGCCGATCATAGCGAATTGATAAACTCGGGCGGCGATGGCCGTCTGGTACAGCCCTCGACAGTGACGCCGCCAAGTGTACGAATCGAAGGGTACGCGAAGATTCGCTTGCCATTGATGGAATCGATACAGGGGATCATGATCCGAGCTGAGGTATTTAGGCAGACTCTGTCCGCGAATCGCTCGACGGAACATCCGGCACAGCGCCACACCGTCAACGATGCCGCTGCGGACGGCAAAGCCCATGATGCGACGCGTAAATTGGTCCATCACGAGGAGAACCCAATAGGGTCTCGACGTTCCGGATTCGCAGCGGAACAGATCGCAGCTCCACAAACTGTCCTTCGTGTGGCCGAGAAAGGTGAGCCAGGATTGACCTTGCGAGTTTGGGTCCGGCTGGTAGTGCGCACTCAGGATACGGCGAACCACGTCTTTATCAATGTCGACGAGGAAAGCCAACGCGATCTGCCGGGCAATGCGGGGACAGCCCCAGTTGGGATTAAGTCGTTTCATTGCCACGACGATATCGATGAGTTCTTCTTTCGGTCCCTTCGGGCTTAGCCGACCCCGCGCGCTGGGAAGACAACAACATGCGGTACTTTCGTTTCCTCAGCACATTGTGGAGCTGCAGCAGAGTTGCAGGCCTCAGAACGATAGCAGAACGAAGAAGACGGGACGGGCCCATAAAAAGGTGCCCAGACCGGCGATAATGCGATCGGCCGGACGCAGGTTGGGCGCACGCTTGCGTCCGCGATTGAGGATCAGGAGTTGATGTTTGACGAGCACCGATTCGGCAAGCACGCAACGGGCGCCTCGAGGCATTGCCAGTCGGAGCACTGTGATCGGGCATTTCGGCAATAGTATCAATATCGCAAGAAGCATCAATTCAGACAATGTAGGAATTCGCCATGGACAGGTATTCCTGGCGGCTTGCATCATTAGTATCGCCTGGTGAAGAAGTCCGCTTAACGAACACTATTGTTTTTGCGAACCACAGCTGTTGAGCTACAAAGCCCGCCACTGCTATGCAAAGCGCAAAGCATCGACTCGCATGCATCGCATCGTTTTTACCTGATACGGCGCGCTCCGGCGGTCCGCAGGACCGCTGGTCTGGCTAGCGGCCAAAGTCTCGCTTCTTTTCGTGCTTGGCTTTGTTCGTGACGCGATGGTGTTCGAGTGCCAAAGCACTAGCCGCCAGTTCCTTCTGATAGCGGCCGAGCCATCCATTCCATCCATCGTCTTGAGAAACGATGCCACCCCGGATTAGGCGTCGCGCCGTCTCGCGAAGGTATAACTTATTGCGCAAGAAGGCTTCCGAATCGCCCATGTCTTCGACCTCTAGCACCGGTCGGCCTCCTGTAAATACCTTGCGAAGCCGAACAAACGCGTTTGTTTGTAGGCCACCGCGATTCCGTGCCGCTTCCATTTCCGGCGTGTAGTAGACATGGTGGACCCGCGCGTCCGTTCCCTCCAGCAGCAGGTAAGCGCGGCCTGAGGACTCATCCTCTCCGTGCACCAAGATCCTGCCTTCCACAGTTGTCAACTCGCGAAAGTCAAGCACCACTAACGGGAGCCGATCATCGGACATCAATGCTCCGTGCGCTACCAAAGTCTTTTGGTGGTCAGTACTGCGCTGCATTGACAGTGATGCCGAAACCACGCAGAACCAGGTGGTGACAGTGCTCTCAAACGGATGAAATCAGGTAACATAAGAGTCGGAGGAATGGGTGAGTGGTTGAAACCGGCGGTCTTGAAAACCGTTAGCGGGGTAACTCGCTCGGGGGTTCGAATCCCTCTTCCTCCGCCATTTAAGTTATCTATACTGAGTTTACTTCAGGTACTTTCCGTGTTGCGAGAGTGTCAGATATCCACCGTCGCAGTGGAGAGTCGGCCATTTTTTCGTCAAATTGACGGGACGGCGACATCACAGGAGTAATCTCCTCCAACGCCGTATCTTGGGAGCGTCAGGCTACGCTTCTCGGGAGCCTGCGTTTTGCCGAATGGAAAGTGGTGAAAAAATAACTTCCGGGTTCCCGACCAATCGGGAGCTGACCGCCCTTCCGACCAGTCCGGTTATTTCGTCAGCGCCTACTTCCGTCCGCCGTCGTCTCTTCAGTGCGGCCTGCCATTTCAGCGTGCCCGTTGTGCGCGGGACGCAAATGACGGGCCGTCAACGAACCAGTCAGGGCCGAGTCTGTTTTGTCGCGAGATCGATGAGCACGATGCCCGAATTTTGCCGCAGGCGGTCGAAAACAATCCGGCCGCCGTCGGGAGTGATATCAAAGCTTCGCATGGCAGCCCGATTGCCCAGCCGAGTCAAGCGCCGCGATTGCATCGTGCGAATGTCGAGCAGCCAGAAATCCTGCTCGGACAACGTATCCCCGAGCATGTAGACCAGTCCTGTGCCATTCGGGAGGAACCGCGCACGTTCTCCATCTCGCTGCACTTTGATGTCCGGCAGCTTCACGGGCTTGCCATCGGCATGCACGGCGAGGAGTGGTGTCAACGTGAACACCTGCGTGCCGCAATACACGATCAGATTGCCCTCCGGAGACCACACCGGGTCCAGGAATGGTCCCGTCGCGATCCGAACCGGTAGGCCTCCGTCAACCGGCAGTTTGAACAGGCCCGCTCCGTTGAAGTCGCTTCCCGCCACCACGACCCATTTCCCGTCGGGAGACCAGGAAGCAGTACCCCGCACATCGACGTTGCTCGAAAGAGGCCGCAGTCCTGATCCATCGGCGGCCATGACGTGCATCTGCTGCTTTCCACTCCGTTTCAGCGCAAACGCGACGCTTGCTCCGTTTGCCGAGATGGCGGGAGGCGTTCGCAGAGGGCCATTCGAACCCTCCCACACTTCCAAGGCTTGCGCGTCGCGATAACTCCAAAGTCCGTCAGCCCCGTCTCGCGAACTCAGGTAAAAGAGCGACCCGCCACCAAAGCGCGGCGCCCAGGCGCGCGAGGCGGGCACGTCGAATGAATGGACCTCGTTCTCCTCGACAATGCGAGTCGTAATTGGAACACTCCACAAACCGACTTGCGGGTTCACGACGCTCGCGGCCAGGCGGCGGCCATTCGTGGTGGACGTAAGGGCCGTGTATTGTTCCAGCCCTGAACTCACGCGGCGTGCAGTCCGAGTCTCCAAATCGAATGCCCATAACCACGGACCTGCCCCATCTTTATTGGGGGCTACGAACAGGACGGTCCGCTCATCAATCGCAGTCGGGTACGCCATATCTGTGTAGAGATTTGATAGCCGTTCTTCCTTTCGACCTTCCGGCGAAATCCGCCACAAGTCCATCTCGCGGGTGGCAGGCCGCCCCCGCACGAAGTAGATCCAGCGCCCGTCGTTCGACCATAGCGGGTAGTGGTTGTGCAAGCCGGGCTCGCTTCGCATGATCTGGTGTGGATTGGCGCCGCTGTGATCGGCCACAAACACGGGGTCGCCCGGGTCCCACGTGTGATAAACCAGCCGCGCACCGTCGGGCGACCAGGCAACTTCAGCGGCGTGTTCACCCATGAAGGTATGCGGCTCTCCGCCTATTAACGGCCACAGCATCAGCCTTCTGGTCTCCGTTCCGGCGCTCCACACCTCCGATCCATCGCCAGAAAATCCGACGGCGCGAAGGGGCGCACGCACGTCTCCGATCCGTCCGCGCGTAAGGTTCGCGAGGCCGCTGCCGTTGGCTTGAACCACCCAGACGTCGAACATCCCGCTGCGGTCCGAGACGACAGCGACGAATTTCCCATCTGGAGAGATAGCTGGGTTCGTTTCGGCCCCGGAGAAATCGGTAAGCCGCGTGAACTGCGCATCAGCGAGGGGATTAGTTGCTGCTAGCCTGGCGCGATTCCCGACCATCCACTCGACGAATCCGGCCGTCAACAGCAGACCCAGGCCGGCCGCTGCAAGCGCCGGCCATTTCCGTTGCCGCTTTCTAGACGTTGTTGCCGGCATCGCTGCGGAAATGTCGCCGGAATCGGACAACGCCTCCAGCGCGAAAGCCAGGTCCGAAGCCGATTGGAAGCGCTGCTCCGGTTTTTTTTCCAGGCAGCGCTGGACGATTCTCCGCAGTGCGGGAGGGGCCTTCGGCGCGAACTGCGATACATCCTCTGGATCTTCGTTCAGAATCGCAGTCATCGTTTCCGCAGAACTCGCCTTCTGGAACGCGCGCTTCCCGGTCACCATCTCGTATAGAACCGCGCCGAAGGCGAATATGTCCGCGCGGTGGTCGGCCACCTTCCCGTTAACTTGTTCCGGCGACATGTAACCGGCCGTTCCCATCATCACGCCCGGCTCGGTCAGGGGGCTGGTGGTAAGCGCGTCCGGGTTATCGGTCCCGCGATATGGCAGCAGCAGGGCCAAACCGAAATCGAGAATCTTCACGCGCCCGTCTTTGGTCAGTGCGAGATTCTCCGGCTTCACGTCTCGGTGCACGATCCCTTTTTCGTGTGCCGCTGCCAGGCCACGTGCGATTTGCACGCCCCAATCAATTACTTTGCGCAGCGGCATCGGACCGCTTTTCAAGCTGCTCCGTAGCGTGCCGCCCTCCATCAACTCCGAGACCAGGTACGGTGACCCTTCGTAGGTCCCCATCTGGAAGACGGCGAGAATGTTGGGATGATTCAATGCGGCCGCCGCGCGCGCTTCCTGCTCAAAGCGCCTCAGTCGGTCGGGGTCGCTGGAGAAGGA
>JBEKJJ010000216.1:0-12924 GCA_050011295.1 Bryobacteraceae bacterium | reverse complement strand
GCGATGAACCGGTTTCGCGAGGCCACGCGCTGGAATCCGAGCTCTGCGGAAGCGTTCCTACGGCTCGGCGATACCGAAGAAAAGCTGAAAGATAAGCAGGCGGCGCGGGATGCCTATACCAAGTACCTGGAGCTTTCCCCCGACGGCAAAGAGGCCGAAGCCGTCAAGAAAAAGCTAGCCGGCAAGCGGTAGGCGCTTGCTTTTCCGGTTCGCTTCCTGTTTTTTCATCACAGCCACAACAGTGCCAACGCCGTCGTGCCAATCCGGAAACAGGTCCACGTATTGAATCTTCCGTGAGATATTTCGCGGCACTACGCATTGGTCCAACCGAACCGGAATGAAGAATATCTCGTCGAGGGGAACTTGCGCCGCGCAATTCAGCGCGAAACGGAGCTCGCTGTGGAAGCTCCCGCGCTTGCACGTAGACCGCTGGGAAAAGCAGGCTACGAAGAAGTTGGATGCTTGGATGGCGGTCTCAATCGCTCTCGGCCAGTTCTGTCCGGGCAGCAGCTTCTTGCGGTCGAGCCAGGGACGAAAGCCGTCCTGCTCAAAGGCTGCATACAGTTTCTTGGCAGCCGCGAGATCCTCCTCCACGTAGGCGATAAAAACGCGCGCTTTGGTTTGCTCAAGGAACCGGAATCCCCGGGTGCGGCCCGGCAGGAACGTGCCCAGCCCGTCGATCTCTACCGCGGTGCCGTGCTCCAACGCGTGTCGCACAATCCGGGCCACGCGGCGCGTGAGATTGGGGCTGCGCTTCACCGGGTTTCCTTCTTGGGTTTCGGGGGATCGAACTGAAAGTCCTGCTGGCGGCCGGAACGAAAAGTTCCCAGGCCCGGAAGCGAGGCGCTCTGTCCCTGGCGCATCCGTTTGTGGAGATCGCTCAGGATGCGGTCTACCTGATCTGCCGCCGCACCCGCCGTCATGTGGGACTCTTTGGCCAGCCTGCGTGCTAATTGCTTCCTCTTCATGCCGGCTAAATCATATTACGCCTACGTAGCGCTTCCAGGCCTATCAAGTAGCTCCCTGGTCCGTATACTGCTTGTTATTAGCTAGATAGGCTGCTTTCCTGAAACTGAACCGCTTTGTGACCGCTGTTACGAATGAAACTATTTTAATAACGCCTTAAGGTGAAGTTCATCTGGGGCTGCAATGATCGTGACTGAAGAGCGCAATCTACTTCCCAAAACCTTAAGGAGACCTCAATGAAGAAACTGATGACTTTGATGCTTGGCTTGTCGATGTTGGTGGGTACCACCGCCGTGTTCGCCCAGGACAAGACGGACAGCACCACCAAGACCAAGAAAGCCAAGAAAGCCAAGAAGGCAAAGCCGACCACGACCACCAAGAGCTAAGTCGGTCTAAAACGATTTTTGTCGCGCATGGGTCGCCCGTAAAACGTGGCCCATGCGCGATAAGTTTTTTTTGGGGCTGCCGTGAAGCAGATTTAACTCCGGATTCAGGACCAGTTCATGTGAGGCTGTCATCCTGATACTGGAGCCAGGCATATGGCTTCAGAAAACTAAGGAGACCACCCCATGAAAAATATTATGAGTTTGATGCTTGGCCTGTCGTTGCTGGTAGGCGCCACCGCGATGTTCGCGCAGGATAAGCCGGCCGACACCACCAGCACCACGACCAAGAAGGCCAAGAAAGCCAAGAAGGCCAAGCCGACCACCACCGACAAAACCACCAAGAGCTAACCAGTTAACAGTTCTTCGTCGCGCATGTTGGCCTCGTAAAGAGGCGCATGCGCGATTAGTTTTTGGCCTTGGTCACGGAGGGCCGCTTGGCCCAATACACGACGCAACCGGAAACATCTTCCCATCTTGAATAAAGCTTCGGCAAATTGAATTCTTGCACCCGTTCGTCGTCATCGTCGCAAGTCTCCACAGTGCTGTATTTGCCGAGCTTGAGCTGCTTTTCTAGCTCACTTCGCGGCAGGACGTGCAGCCGGGCGGCAAGATCCGGCGAAAGGTTGTTGAGTTTATGAGAATCCTCCAGTTCCATCCCGGAGGGTGGCACGCGCCTTAACAGGAAATAAACGAATTCGTCGGCTACCAACGGTTCGCCCGGAGGCGTGACATCCTTCACTTTCTGGGCCACCTGCTGGAAATCGTGCCAGTTCATATTGTCGTGTCTATCGCAAATCGGTTTGATCAGTCCCAGAGAAAGCAGGAAGGCGAAAAGCACTACGGACCGCCACGGTCTTTCCGCCGAATCGAGCCGCGATCCGATGTAATATAAACCCACCGACGCTAGAATCGCGAGAAACGGCACGGTGAACAGGAAGTAACGCTCGAACGTAGGGTGGGCAGTAGAAAGATGGATGCTCAACGCTAGAGCCAGCCAACCACACAAATAGAACTCCGCTCTGAGACGACGATCCCACTCGCGTCGCCGGGCGATGAAAAGCAAACCGGCCAGCGCTAACAGTCCCAGCAGTGTGGCTTGCGCCGAATCGATCCAGGAAAACAGGACCCCCACGTCATGCTGGATCGCGCCTTCCCATTCCACCTGCCGGAAGAACAAATGATAATCGACGATGTTAAAGCGCACTACGCGCGGAGACTGCAGGTACAGCCACAGCAGCGGTAGAAACGGAAGCAGCGCGCCAAGCACGAAGACGGCGCTCTGCAGCCAGCGTTTTCCGGTTCGGCTCTGGATTAGGATCCAAAGCAGCAGCACCGGTGCTACCGGCGCCGTCAAGAGAGTGGAAGCGGCAGCGCCTCCGGCAGCTACACCAGCCAGCGCCGGCCACAACAGGGCGTTGCCCTCCACCGTCAGGATCGACATCCGGAACGCAGCCACAATCAGGAACAGGGCCAGACCGTACGCTTGCCCGATAGATCCAAATTGAAACACCATCGAATTCAGGCCGGTAGCGAGTGCGGCAGCCAGCGCCGCGGGAACTTGCCAATTGGACACGGGGAATCGGCGCCGGACATAATCGCCAGTCAGCAAAATAGCGCCGGTGGTCATGATGGCGGCCAGTGCATGGACCATGTGCCAGGTTTGCGGAAGCACTCGCATCCACATGGCCACCCAGTAGGCGTTGAGCGCCGTTTGCGGGAAAAGGAAATCCAAGTAGGGCCGCTTGCCGGCGCTGATCAACTGGGCTGCTAATAGGTGAAAGCCTTCATCCCAGGCCACGGCTATGGTCTGAGAATAAACCAGCAATCCCGCGAACACCACGGCGAGAGGGGCGTAGTACAGAAGGAGAAGCTTGCGTGTCAGACTCAGAATTATATCGCGGCGGAGCGCATCGAAGCCACGGAATCACGGTTTCTAAGGAGTTCCGATGGTCCCGCTGGCCCACCAAAGGCCGGAAAGACAGTCCGTGGCGCACGCACTCTTGCGTGCTGCGCCGAGACTCGTCTCGGCGTTGGCGGACATCGACACCAGTGTCGATGCAGCACCGAAGAGTGCGTGCGCCACGGGTGTCTTCAAGGGAGCCGGTGCCTGAGCTCAGCGCTGGGCTTCCTGATACAGCCCGATCACATTCCCCGCCGGATCGCGAAACGTTGCGATCCAGGACGTACCATCCGGATGGTCGTGATGCACCCCCTCCACTACTTCGCCACCGTGAGATGCGGCGCGAGCCAAAACGTCGTCGATGCCGTCCACCCAAATGTAGGGCAACAGGCCGGGCTCGCAGCTGATGGGCCGGCCTGTTACCCAAGCTCCACTCACGCTGCCCAAATCGAAGCTGGGCCTGTTACTGTCCCGGTTCCGGATATTACAGCCGAACACTCTTTCGTAGAACGCAGCGGATCGGTGAACGTCAATCGCGGGAATCTCCAGATAACACAGCCGCGGGCGCGGAAGCAGCTCCAGACTACTCTTGATCTCCACCACCTGTGCGCCCCACTCCACCGGATTCACATCGGCCACATGTTGAGAAAATGCCCAGCGGTATCCGGCCAGATCAAGGGCCGAATACTGTCTCTCGCCGAATACGTGAGTGGCGGGCGGATTCAGAATTTTCGCGCCAAACTTCTTGGCGCGTTCGCAGTGTGCATCCACGTCCGCGATGTACACCATGGGACCATGGGCCGCTTTCGAAGCGGCCCCTCCGCGCTCCGCGACCGGCACGCCCGTCAAAATCATGCAGCCCTCGCCAACCAACAATTGCGTGTGGTGGATGGTGCCGTCGGCTTCTGGAGGCGTATGCAGGCGCTCTTTGAACCCGAAAGCACCGCACAACCATTCAACAGCTTTGGGCACGTCATCGTAGCTTAGGCTGGGAACAAGTGGACCCGGAGGCGCGGACCGATTCTCGATCATGCGTCCATCATAAAATGACCCAGCCGCCGCTGTATTGTAGAAAAGTGTCAGCCGCCGAGGATTCCACCGGGACGTGGTTCTGCACCTCGGCCGAACGTGGGCGATACTCGGTAGTCGTGAGTCCAGTGAGATCGCGAAAATCGCGAATCAAGTGGGCCTGATCCGCGTAGCCGTACTCGGCCGCAAGTCCACACCAATCCGGCGAGCCTGGGCCGGTCATCCATCCCAACATTCGTCGCAGCCGCCGGACACGTGAAAAACGTCTCGGCGATAGAACCGTTTCAAGAACATGGAACATCGCTTCCGGCGTCCGCGCCCTCGAGGAGCTGAATGCCAAGCTGCCCTGCAGATGACAGACCTTCCGACCTCAGCCCTGATGTGGAATTCGCTATATTCGAGCCAGAATGAAGGCTACCAGCTTTGAATACCGGCACCAGACTTTGCTGCATTTGCTGCTGGTTTGGCTCGCGTCCCTAAGCTACCTTCGCGACCGCGTGGATATTGTGTGGGCGCTGGTGCGGCATCATTCCGATAGCGCATCCTGGGAGCGCCTGGTTTTCGGATTCGGCGCATTGATGCTGCTCGGGTCCGCGGTACTCGAAACTTGCGCAAATGCTCCTGCGCAGGTTTCTCCCGGATCAGCGGGTTACAGTCAGCAACAAATGCGCCTTGCGCGAGTGCTCTTGGTCCTCGCGGTCGGCTTGCTCTTACCTTTGCCGGGCGCCGTCATTCTATTGACGGGTGAGACGATCCTTATTCTGCGCCTCTTCCTACGCGGTGATGAGGGCGCCGCGCTTCCATAGCAATACGCCCGTGTTTCCTGGGGATCAGCCTTCCGCGTTGCTGCGTCGAAATGGGGACTCACGGCCAGCATGATTGCTTTCGTTTTGGACGCTACAAGACAGAATCGCTGAGATCGGCGCTGGCTGCAGTGTGGTCCTGTGGCTGGCGTTAAATGTCCCCGCGCAAACCCGCAGACTGAGCAAGTCGCCCGCGGACGAAACGAGGTAATCACTAGCAATCGGCCAGATAACTCCAGAGGCGAGGCTGGTAAGCTGCGCCTGCCCAATCCCCGCCGCGTTAGACTAAATTATAGTGGCGCAGAAAGTTCTAATCTCCGCCGGCGAAGCTTCGGGCGACCTGTACGCGGCCGGCCTGGTGGAAGCGCTGCGCCGCCGCAATTCCAGCCTGGAATTTTTTGGCTGCGCCGGCCCGCGCATGCAGCGCGCCGGAGTTCGCGCCGTCGTGGACTCCGCAAGCCTCGCCGTCGTTGGCTTGGTGGAAGTGGTAACCCACATCCCGCGCATTTATGCCGAGTATCGCAAGCTGATCCGGGCGGCCGAGCAGGAGCGGCCCGATGTCGCTATCCTCACCGATAGCCCGGATTTTCATCTGCGGCTGGCGCGGCGTCTCAAGCGCCTGGGCATTCCGGTGATCTACTTCGTAGCCCCGCAGGTTTGGGCCTGGCGAAAAGGCCGTTTGCCCGCCATGCGGCAAAACATCGATCAATTGCTCTCGATTTTCCCGTTCGAGCCGGAATTCTTCGCCGCGCACGGGATCGACGCCCGGTATATCGGCCATCCGTTGACCAGGCTGGTGAAACCGTCCGCCAGCCGCGAGGAGCTTCGAAGCCGGTACGGGATTTCCGATGAGTCTCAAGTCGTGGCGCTATTGCCGGGGAGTAGGAAAGGCGAAATCGAGCGCCATTTGCCGGTTCTGATTGAGGCGGCGAAGAAGATCAGCCAGGCAAGCCAGAGGCTTGCCCCACGGTTCATCCTGGCGGTGCCTTCGGCGAATTTACTAGGGGCAAATTTTAGGGAACGCATTTCCGAGACGTCCATCCAAGTACTAGAGGGGCAGACCTGGGACGTCCTTGCCTGCGCGGAGTTGGCGCTCGCCGCCAGTGGCACCGTAACCATTGAGGCGACGCTGGTAGGAATCCCCATGGTCACCTTTTATCGAGTTAACAAGCTGAGTTGGTTGATGGGCAAATTTCTGGTACGAGTGCCGTTCTATTCGATGGTGAACCTGGTGGCCGGCCGCCGCATTGTGCCCGAGCTCATGCAGAGCGATATGACCGCCGCACGTCTGGCCGATGAGGCATTGAGATTGCTCAGTGACGGTTCCGCGCGCGAGTCCATGCGGAGTGAGCTCGAACTGGTGGCTCAGAAGCTCGCCGGACCCCACGATCCGCTGGAGGTGGCCGCTTCCACGGTCGAAGAGTATTTGAAAGAGGAAATGGTGCATGCATAGGAAGATCCTACTTTGGGCGTTGGCAGTGATCGTAATCCCCGCGCTCCTTTCCGCGCCCGCAACCGCGCAGGATAAGGCCGCCGCCAAAAAGTCGCGCATCGACGTGGAAAATTACGTCATCGACGCCGAAGTCAACCCGCATACCCAGGCCCTCAACGCCAACGTCAAGGTGCGTTTCCTGCCATTGGACAACGACATTTCTTCCGTATCTTTCGAGCTGAACAATGCGCTGACTGTTTCGAGCGTCATGGACGATACCGGCCACCAGATCCCGGCGTCGCGGTCCGGCCAGGACTTCAGCCTGCGCCTCAACTTTCCGGCGCCTTTGGCGAAAGGAAAACCCACCACGCTGACCTTCAAATATGACGGCCGGCTCACGGGCGCGGAGGATTCACCCATCTACGGCATCAAATTCGCCGCGATTCAAAATGATTTTGCGTACCTGATGTATCCAGCGCGCTGGTTCCCCGTTAACGATTACACTATCGATCGCTACACTGCGGATCTGCACATTACGGTGCCATCCGGATTTAAGGTAATCGCGGGGGGCCTGGAAACCGAGAAGGCCGCCGGCGACAAAACGGTCTACAATTTCCAGTACTCCAAGCCGTCTTTCCCGGGCAGCATTGCGTTGGTCCAGGGCGATCCGCAGCGCGTCACCTCCGAAGGCGTAACCACAACTGTGTATTTCCGGACCAAACAATCCATGGCTGGCGCCTACGGCGAAGAGACCGGGAAAGTGATGACCTTTCTAACCGGCGAGTATGGCCTGGCGCCGCAGGCCAATCTGACACTGGTGGAGACTGAAGACGGCACGCCCAACGGCTATTCCGCGCCCGGCGTAATCTTTCTGTCGCCCCACGGAATCGGCACCACGGTGGGATCGCGTCTGCTGGCGAACCAACTCGCGCGCCAGTGGTGGAGCACGCTGGTGTCGCCCATCAACCGGGATCACCTGTGGCTTGAGAACGGCAACGCGCGTTATGCCGAATTGTTGTGGGAAGAGCACGCCAACGGGCCTGCCGCATTCGAAGACGCGCTGCATGAAACCTACATTGAAGCCCTGACAGTGGACAATCCACCGGTCATCCAAGCCGGGCGTCTGGAAGACTATTCACCCGAATTTTGGGCCACCACTGCGGGCAAAGGCGCCGCCATGCTGAACATGTTGCGCAGCGTGATGGGCAACGATAATTTCTCGAAGCTGATGGCCACTTTTCCAGGACAGTACGGCTGGCAATCGGTGAGCACGGCCGATTTCCGGAAGGCGGCCGAACAGATCTCGGGTCAGAACCTGCAGTATTTCTTCCTGCAATGGCTGGAATCGAGCGGCGCTCCCGAGTTCAAGCTGGAGTACACCGTATTCCGCACCCAGAAGGGTTTCCGCGTCATGGGCAAGATCTCGCAGGATCTGGACACCTTCCACATGCCCGTGGATTTGAAGATCGAGACCGAAGGCAATCCCGAGACTAAGCGCATCGATGTTGTTGGTACATCTTCTGAATTCACGGTAGATACTTTTGGAAAGCCGAAATCGGTAACTATCGATCCCAACAGTGACGTACTGCGCTGGAGTCCTGCCACTCGCGTCGCCGTGTCCATCAAACGCGGCGAGCAGTTCGTCGAAGTGAGCGATTACGGCGGGGCCTTGAAGGAATTCCAGAAGGCGCTGGAGGTGAATCGCAATAGCTCGCTGGCGCATTACCGTGTCGGCGAGGTGTTTTTCCTCCAGAACAACGATCAAACCGCTGCCAACGAATTTCGGGAAGCTCTGAACGGCGACCTGGATCCGAAATGGACGGAGGTGTGGTCGCACATTCATTTGGGGATGATCTACGACCTGCATGGCCAACGCGACCGCGCGGTCAACGATTACAACCAGGCCATTCGCACCAAGGACAATACGCAGGGCGCGCAGGAAGAAGCAGCCAAGTACTTGAAGACACCGTACGAGCGCGCGCGGAAGGATTTTTAGCGCAACTAGACGGCTAGCCTACCCGTTTTCTCAAGTTCTCCGCAATGCACTGTGGAGTCCAGATCTCAAGGTAACCTTGAGAGATCAATAGATACACGGTCTGGCCGTCTTCCGTCGCGCCGTGAGGAAGCAGATCGGTAGGAAGGGATAGACGCCAGCCTGGCGCGCTCTTGGGCGACACTTGGCTTTCCCTGATCCTAAAGGGAAGGAGCGCTCGCTCGCTGGACTGTATCTGCTGAGCATCCATGGTATCCGATTCCTCAGGCGGCGTGAGTAGCTCCTGAAGCAAGGGACGGGCTTCAAGTTGGGCTCTCGTAAGGATGCGATACCGGCCAAGATCAAGGGTGAGTATCCAACAGGGAATCACGTCTTTGCCGGTCATCCATTGAAGACGATCCGTCAACCCCTTGGGAAGATAGACCTTGTTGTCTTTGATGATACTGGACCAAGGCTCCTGCATCGTCGCCCTATTGTTTTGCCGCTTCTATTATATACGATCTCTTGATTCAAAAGGATTTGTGTTGACACTTACATCAATTTGCCGTAAACTTTTAGCAGAGAATTTTCGCTCTGAAAAAACACATTGTAGTGGCTGGCCGAGAATGATAAACTCTGACGCTAAGCAGGAGGGATGCTTGAAATGCTAACGCAATGCTCAGTTTCGCCGGAAGCAATCATGGCTATCGCCGTACTTGGGTCGGGAACCCACAAGTTGGAGATCGAACAAATCGCCGAGCACTTTGTTCGACTGAAGGAGAAGGGCGTACCGATTCCTCCAATCAGGCTCAGAAGAATCCCCGGCGGCTACTACTCGGAGGACATCGAAGCCTTCGTGGGCCGCCAGGCGGCTATTGGGAACGCCGACGCCCAAAATCCTGTCGAGTTCTATGAAAGTGGAATTGAAGCTTGCAGGCGAATCCTCACTAACGAACTTGCACGTCATCCGCATGAGATGAAAGAGGTTGCTCAAGCGCTAGGATTCGACATGTCGGTCATCACTCCCCAAATTGGAGCTTAGCCTCCTGCCTGATTGACTGCACCTCTTCAGCCGGCAATCCCAAGGGGCACGCCACCCTTATCTTCACCCTGAGTGGATTCAGGTCTCTAAGAACGTTTTGCATCACCTTGGACCTGTTAAAGAGTTTCTCAATCTTGAAGCTACCCTCATGGCTGCTCGAAAGGATACGGACTTGGCTGTGGCGCTGCAGATTTGCCTTCTGAGATGGCACTAAGACTTGGATCTGATAACTGCGCGCAGTACCAATGGTTCTTTCAGCTATTCTGGTCTCCCAATGATTTGGTAGCGTCACGTACACGAGCTCAAGGTCGTCTCCATCTCCGTAGGCTTGCGCGAAATGTCTGACATTTGGCGGCGCGGCTTTGTCTAGCGGATCAACTTCGTGCACCACCTGATATCGCAGGCTCGACGTCAGCTCACCAAGTAGGTTTGAGCATTCTGTTGAACCGGCAACCTGCTTGAGAACAGCGATTATCTCTTCGTCAGTCAGAAGTAGAAGATCCTCTTTCTTCATTAACTTCTCGGCGATCGCCAGAGCGACAACTCTCGAGAAGAGCCTCTCAGCAGCCATTTTTCCTGGCTCCTCGTAGCAGTTGGTGTACATCGCCTCGCGGGCGTACAAGAAATGTTCGATGTAGCTGATTGCAGCTTCATCAAAGGTCAAGAAAAGCACACCCCGGTCCTCAAGCGGTCTCATGAAGTCCAGTAAGGCCATCGTATTCGTGAACCCCATCTTTAGGCCGGTCATGTCGGCGTCTCGTATCAGGTAGTCCATCCTGTCAGCGTCGAGAGGGGAATCGATGATCTCAGAAATGAGGCTGTCGATTCCCGTCAACCCAGAGGTGTCCAAGCCAAGAATATTCGAGATAACCGCCGGATCGAATCCCAGCGATTCGAGCGTCGGGCTTAGATACTCCAGGATATAGTCCGTACCATACATCTTATCAGGCGCTGAATTTGCGGCTTGACTGTCCTTGGCAATCGTATAATTATCGAGCGCATGGCCAAACGGCCCGTGTCCGATGTCGTGCAAGAGCGCTGCGAGCTTAGCCTTCCGAATGTGTTCCACTCTCCTTTCGAAGATTTGGGGCTCTAACGCCCTTGGCGCGTCGGAGTCCGTCCGATAGCACACTCCTCGATCAATAATCCCGCTCAATGCCAGCTCTGCGTTTTTGGCCACCCCGAGCGAGTGTGCAAGGCGAGTATGCGTCGCCGATGGAAATCGCGCGTAGCTGAACGACAGCTGTTTCACCCGATTGAGGCGCTGCAAGATAGGATGGGAAAGCACGGTAGCCAGCTCCTCGTCGAGATAGATCCGTCCGTAAACGGGATCATCGATGCTTATGGGCTGCGCCCTCGGCATCACACTTTTGAGTCTCCAGTGGTTGGCCAGGTGCAACGCAATGTTTGGCACGGCCGACTTCTCGTAGTCCGCGAGTCGGGCCCGCTGCGATTCTATTTGGGCGCTAAGGGCTTGGACTCGATTCTGCGTATCAGAGTGGACACGCTTTGTTGCCTCCAACACTGCATTTGGTCGTGATGCATTTATGCACAGTTGAGCCAGCCTACCTAACGGCCCCTCAAACTCCTCAAATGTGGCGTGGCTCACGAAGATGGCTGACATCCGTTCAGTCCAAACAGACGTCACCTTTCGGTCCAACATCTCACCCCGAAAAAACCAGATGTAAAGCGCATTGCCGAAGGACACAATTACAACAACTGCGACCGAAAGGACGATGTGAAATCCTATCTGCTGCGGGACGGTTGGGAACCGGATCTTTACGCCGTCACGTAGCCAAAGAAGTACGCCATTGACTATGAAGATGCAAACCGTGAGAAAAGTAGCGAATTTGGCCAAGCTTCTCTCCTTCTGACGAATAATACTTCGAGATGCACCGTTAAATCAACACGCCGCGAAATTCATGGCCGGGCCAAAAGATGGTTGGGCGTGCGGGAGAGACGCATCGGCATAGTCGTCTACCATAGAGGTCAAGTGAAAGAATCAGCCAAACGCGATCTTTCGATCAATTATCTTCGCACCACGCTGACTCTGATGGTTCTGGGCCATCACAGCTCGCTGGCCTACACTACCTTCGCCCACTTCGACAAACAACACATGTTCCGTTCGACAGCACCCGTTGTCGACTCAACGCGCTGGTTGTTTTTCGACTATGCCGAAAACTTCAACGACGTGTTCTTCATGTCGCTGATGTTTTTCGCTTCGGGACTCTTCGTTTATCCGGCGCTCCGCAGGCACGGCACTTTTGGCTTCATGCGCGACCGATTGCTTCGCCTCGGCTTGCCGTTCGCGTTCGCCGTCGTGTTCCTGATGCCGATTGCCTACTACGCATCCTGGCAGCTTACTGGACGCAGCACCGGGTTTGTGGACTTCTATGAGCGCTTGGCCCAGGATGGATTTGCGGCTGGTCCGCCCTGGTTCGTCTGGCTCCTGCTGTTCTTCGATTTGATATTGGCCTTGGTTCTAATTCCTCTTCAACGTTGGATGCCGCTGGCAGAGCGCGCCATCGCGGCGTTACGCGAGCATGCCATCGCGGCATTCGTTAGCGTCTTGTGTCTAGCGGCGCTGGTGTATCTGCCGCTGCTTTCCCGCTACGGGTTCGGAGCTTGGACGGATTTTCTGACTTCGCCATTTTCGTTTCAGATTTCACGCATCGGCCTCTACGCGCTGTGGTTTGTGTTCGGCTTTCTTGTAGGCGCGCCAGGAATTGCGAAAGGCCTTCTATCCCGCGATGGCAGCTTGGCTCGCCACTGGCGGATCTGGATTTGGGGCTGCATTCTGGCCTACAACGCTCTGGTGTTCATCCCGCGCTGGCCGCTGATCCCGTCCTCAACGAAGGGACCTCTGGAAGCCGTGCTTTGGGTGATAAGCTGCGTGGCTAGTTGCTTCGGATTCCTGGCTCTGTTTCGCGGCATCGAGCTGACATCGCGTCCGTGGATGAATTCGCTGACCAGAAGCGCCTACGTGATGTACCTGGTGCATTACGTCTACGTCACGTGGACCCAGCGCCTGATGCTGGATCTATCCATTCACGCCAGTATCAAGTTTCTTTTCGTCTTTCTCACCACGGTGTTGCTGAGCTGGCTGACGGCGCAGATTGTGCTCCGAATCCCGAAGCTGAATACAATTCTCTGAACTCGCACTCGCTACAATCGTTATTAGTGAGAAAGAAAGGCTGTCCCCGCGTATGTTCCGACTGTTTTATATCGCCTCCGCAGGCTTGCTGCTATCGTCCATGTTAACCGCACAAAAGAATCATTCCGACTCACAAGGGTTGCCTCCGTTGATCGACCGCGAACTGCTGTTCGGCGATCCAGAGATTACCGCGGCCGAAGTTTCGCCCGACGGCAAGTACCTCGCGTTCATGAAGCCGTG
>JBEKJJ010000215.1:0-13830 GCA_050011295.1 Bryobacteraceae bacterium | reverse complement strand
GATAGCGGAAGCGAACGCCCGCAACGCCAAAGCGCCCGACACTCACATCACCTTCGGGGAATTTCTCGAAGGCACCGCCCTACCCTTCCTGCGGTCGAAGTGGAAAAAATCGACCGCATCAACCACAGAGAGCCGAATCAAGCATCACTTGCGCAGGGAGTTCGGCGAGAGACGGATCACCGATCTGGGCTTAAAGGAACTCCAATCGTTCCTGAAGGCTAAGGCGGAGACGCTGTCTCGCAGTGTCGTGGCGCATCTGCGCTGGGATCTGCGCAGCGTCTTCCGGCTGGCACTCGCGGAAGGCTACACCGACCGCGACCCGACGGCGGCGCTATTTACGCCGAAGGAAGCAGCCCCCTCCCCGTCCCCATCATTGAACAAAGAGGAGGTGGAACATTACATCAATGCATTAGACAAGCGCGAGCGCGTTATCGCATTGCTCGCGATATTTGCGGGGATGCGTCCCGGCGAGATTCTAGCCCTGAAGCGCCGCCATGTGAGCGGCGACTGTACCAAGGCCAGGATCGAGCAACGCCTCTACCGCGGAGACATCGACACACCGAAGACGACCAACTCCACCCGTACCGTCGCCATTCCTCCAAAGACAGCGATGCAGTTTAGGGAATGGATGGAACTGGTGCCCGAGAACCCGGAGGCCTGGGTCTTCGCTTCAGAGAACCCTTCCACCCCAGTGTGGAGGGACAACCTATGGCGCCGGCATATGGAGCCGCAGCTTGAGAAAATCGGACTCGGATGGGCGACCTTTCAAGTTCTAAGGAGGACCCATGCCAGTCTCGGCCATGATGCTGGGATCGATCCGAAGGTCGCGGCCGACCAGCGTGGGCATGGCATCGGCGTAGCGATTGATGTGTACACCAAGGCGGCCCTGTCCAGGCGCGCCGAAGCGGCAGAACAGCTCGAAAATGCAGTTCTCACCGCTTAACTGAGTGAAATGGAGTGAAGGAAGTTGTTGGTTTCGCCTAAGCTATTGAAAAGTTGGAGCGGGAGACGGGGGTCGAACCCGCGACGTCCAGCTTGGGAAGCTGGCATTCTACCACTGAATTACTCCCGCCCGCCTCTACGACACGAACATATCAAAATACCACCCGCCTGTCCACATCGTAAAACTGCTGCCGGGTTGTAACCTACGTCTGCGACGGCTGCTGCCTCCACTCTTTGGCGGCATCTCGCGCCGCCACTGCCGCGCCGTCAAAATCACGCTGCGATAGAAGCATGCGGACTTCGTCGATCGCAAACATGGTTTGTTGAGTTCGTAACATGTCGACGCTGGCTGGATCGGCACCCGATTGCATGACGCCTTTCAGATATCCGGCAACATCCGTCACAATCGATTCCGCCTGGGTAGCGTTGTTCCGATGCAAGTGCAGGATTAAATCGCGGATGGACGCGAGCACGTCGGTTGAGTTCAGCAGCTTGGATTCACCTTTCCGCACTTCCGGGGTGTTGGTAGTCACGCACCTGATACCTTCTACCTGGAACGAAGAGAACCGCCCAGCGCTTGCGGATCCGACGAGGCTCTTGATCGAGGTGTCTCAAGTATGGCAGGAATCGGGCTACCGCGCAATCTAACTTTTCCAGTGTTTCGCCTTATCCCTCTAATTCTCCCGAGACATAGGGCCCACCCTATGCCGCGCGATTTGCGCGTCAATTATGTTGGCGCGCCGCCGGCATTCTGCAGCCTCCGCGTGCACCACTTTCCGAGTCGCCAGGTAGTCGTCCTGACTTATGTCCTTGGCCAATCGACTGTTCACTAGTGAGTTGGTTTTGAGACGGAGCTCTTTGTTCCAAGCACGATTCTCCGCCTGCCATCCCAGAACTTCTTTCAAGCTGCACGTCGAGAAATCTTCAGGCCAAGAGGACATTCCGTCCTTACATCGACAGAAGCGCCAGGAAAGAATAGGCAGGATCTCCCCCAGACTAGCCTTGGCAATTTATTCACTTCATGTTATAGTACTAATGATACTAATTTGGCATCTTCGCATTAGTCCGGCCCGTCCGCTCTCGTCCGATCCTGCCCCGATATACAAACCAACAAAAGGAAAAAGAGATGAAGAATATTTTCGTAGGGAACCTCAACTTTGGGGCTACCGAAGATGCAGTTCGATCGATGTTTGAGGCGTACGGAACGGTTGAGAAAGTGAATCTCATCACGGACCGCGACACCGGCCAGGCCAGAGGGTTCGGATTCGTGGAGATGAGCGTCAACGCGGATGCCGATCGCGCGATCGCCGAGCTGAACGGCAGAGAGCTGGACGGAAGAGCCCTCAATGTCAACGAAGCGCGCCCGAAAACGGACCGCGGCGGTTCCCATGCTGGCGGTGGCGGCGGCGGACGCCGTAACAATCGCTGGTAATTGCAATTGAAACCAGGGGCCGCACCGTTCCGCGGCCCCACCCCTTCGGCAATCCTCGGCAACTTCACTTCACGCCCACCACCTCGCTGGTAGCGTGGCTTCACGGGCGGCTCCACATCTGCGCATCGAATTCCGAAAGATCATCCGGGTCTGACCGATTCCAGATCGGATCAGACGGTCACACTTCTTACAAAGCACCACGAACGGATGTTTTCGGCGCTTTCGCCACAGGTCCAACGGAACAGCGACAGACACACGACATTTAAGGCAGGGTATGGGCGTTTTCCTGTCCTTTGAATTCCACGAAGGAAAGACTACGGTATCACGAGCATGCTTCGCTCTTGCCAGCACATTCATAGTTTCATATAGCGCCATCTTCGATGGTAAGCGAAATCGTAGGTTGAGCTTTGTCTCCTAGCCATGACCTCACTACCACCTCGCTTGAGTCCGTCAAATTTTATGCTGTAATACAGGTGGAGAAGTGTTGTGGTTCCATCCCTGAATCAAACATCTTCGGAATCTTATGTTTGGGCATATCCAGGTTGCCTCGTTCGCATTCTGCTTAGCCTGCATGTGATCGACCAATTGCAGGCTGAGGTCTCCCAATCCGCTCCCTGGCGTGGGGAAGCCGGTGGATTGCTGATCCGCAGCAAGAAATCCGATCCCGGAAGCATTAGGATCGTCGACTTCATCCCACTGCCGGGCGCCCAAAAGGCACCCGATCCGCGCTTCAAGCTACCCTCCGAGTCTCTGGCCGAGGCCATTGCCAGGTGCCCCTCCGATTCGAAAATCGTCGGCTACTATCGCACCGACGCGGATCAGCGCGTCCATCTTCGGCCCGAGGATCTGGAAACCATCGAACAATGGTTCAAGGATCCGGCCAGCGTTTTCCTAGTCATCGCATCCGGGGATCAGGCACACTCCACCGCCGGATTCTTCTTCTGGGAAAACGGTTCCGTGGCCACCAATCCCAGCCTGACATTTCCTTTTGATGCCGCGAAACTGGTCTCCGAGGGCTGGCCCACAGAGGCCGAGCCCGTGGAAAAAGAACGGTTCACGACGATTACCGGTCTTTTTTTGAGGATTACCGAAATCCTGCAGCGAATGAGCATCCCAGTTAAGCTGGGGATCGTCAGCGCCCTGTTCGCTTCGGTGATCGGACTTCGGGTGTTCACTTGGAACCGCACCGCGAGCCACTCGAAGGTAGTTGCTTCACCCAGCCTGGGGCTGCAAGTGAAACGCGACGGCACCAAGTTCCTGGTGGCGTGGAATCCATCGACGCCTGCGATAGCCAATGCCAAGGACGCGAACTTGGTGATTTGGGATAGTAGCCGCCAAGCTTGGGATGGCAGCAACGATCCTCTGTATATGCCCTTGACGTCCGGCCAACTGCGCTCGGGCACCGTATCCTACACGTCCTTCGCGTTCACCGAGAAGGTGAAGTTTCGGCTGGATACCATCGGACCATCCGGCGAGGCCGTCAGCGAATCCATGGTGTCGGTCTCGCCGCTCTCCATCGCAAGTCCCGCTGCTGAGCGATCGGTTCTGCCGGCGAATCCAGCGCCTCCCGCAGCGGAAAATCTTCCGCCTCAGTTAGGGGGACGTGCAACGCCGGCAACTCCGCCGCCCGCACCATTGGCCAGATCGCTGAGAGCGGCCAACCGCAGATTCGTTCCGCCAAAATCCGTCCGCGCTGCCGGCGCCCCGCACGATTCCATGATGCCGGATCCTCCCAACATTGTTGTGGAAGTTGTCTCAGGCCTTGCGCTCGACCCCGCGCTGATCCGTCCGAATGCCGTTACCGCCCCAGGGCCACCCGCCTCTTCCACGGCCGCGAGGTTGAATCCTGGCGCCGCCGTGGAGACCCCCAACGGCCGGCCGAACGAGGGCGTAGTGACCATCACTTCAGAGCCCAGCGGAGCCCGAGTTGAGATCAACGCGATCCCAGCCGGCGTCACCCCCATCACTTTGCAAATTTCTCCCGTGGGGTTGGGTTTTACAGTGACGGTGACCAAAAGCGGCTATATGAAGTGGACGGTCCAAAGTTTCTCCACCAACCAGCCGTATTCGCTGCACGCGCAATTGCGCCAAATCCCGAAGTAACGTGGGGCGGGCGCTTTCGCCTGCCAATTCAAATCAACTCCCCCGCCGCCGGCCGAACTTCAATCTCAATCGACCGCACACCCAGATAAGGATGCCGCGCGGTCAGATGCACGGTACCAGCCGATGCGGCCGCCTTTATCCAAACCGCGCCCGCGCCGCCGGCCAGCGCGAACGGATTCTCGCCGATAATCTCTCCCGGACCATCCAACGTCAACGCAATCGCACCGGTCGCCAAGGGCCGGATGTTACCAAACTCGTCCGTCACCAGGAACACCACGCGCGTTGCATCGCGGCCGTCGCCCGAAAGTTCCCGATCGTCCGCCAGCAGCTTAAAGTCGGCATCCTTGCCCGACCCGGAAAGCGTGAGCGTTTTCGCGAGCTTCCCTTTGAGATAACCTTCGATTTTCAGATCGCCCCATGGGTCCCAGAACGTTCCCAGGTCCATGGTGAAAGGCGGATACTTCAGATTCGGAAACGCACGGCGATCGGGATCTATCTCCTGCATGAGTTGGCCGGACGCATAGATTTTCAAATGATCGCAGTTGGAAAGGATCGGCACCGGGCCCGGCCCGCCCGCCTCTGGCTTGTCGCCGTCCGACCAGAAGAATCCGGCTTCGAGAACCACCTCCTCCTCGGGATCGCATTGAGATTTGTAGAAGTACGCGGCCGGTTTCGGAATGCGAAAAATATCGCTGACCCCGTGATAGCAGATATGGTCCCCGGAACCAAAATTTGCGTGCGTGTTGTAGTCGAAGGCGCACCAGCCGATGCCGCCGGCATAGCGGTCATCCCCAGCCAGTTGATTGTGCACGCGGGCATGCCGCCTGACATGCTCCGCTACCACCGTAACGTTGTCGAACCGCTTGGTCGAGTACATGTGGCCATTGAATTCCGTGTTGAGGTACAGCGGATGATTCGGCAATTGCAGCGGAAAGCCAAAATCGTTCAGCGTGAAAACGTCTTCGAGTATTTCTGAATTTCGCAGGTAGCGGATGCCTCCAGTCTGCCGCGCGTCGTCGAGTGAGTGCGCCAGCTCGTTGGTCCGGGTATAGAAATCGTGATTATCCTGCGATTCGTTGATGCGCACGCCCCACAGAACGATGGAAGGATGATTCCAATCGCGCCGGATCATCTCGCCCACATTGCGGACCGCGATGTTCTGCCATTCCAAGTCCCCGATATGCTGCCAGCCGGGGATCTCTTCGAGAACCAGCAGCCCCAATTCATCGCACGCATCCAAAAAATCGGGCGACTGCGGATAATGCGAAGTGCGGACGATGTTGCAGTGGAGCTCGTGCTTAAGGATCCACGCATCGCGGCGCTGGACTCGGGCCGGCATGGCGCCTCCTACGTACGGAAACGTCTGATGCCGGTTCAGCCCGCGTAGCTTAACGTGTCCGCCGTTCAGCCGAAACCCCGCCGGAGTGAACTTCGCCTCCCGAAATCCGATCCGCGTGTGATATTCATCTCCCGAATCCGTCCGCACAACTACTTCATACAATTTCGGATTCTTCAGATCCCAAAGCTGAATCGCGCCTAGCGATTCGATCTGAACGTCGTAATACGGTGCAGAGCTCGCGGCCGTGGTGCTGGCTGTTTTGAGAACGGTCCCACCATCCCGAAGTTCCGCCGTGATCTTGATTGGCCGTTCCACGGGACCATTCAGATAACATCGCACCACCAGCGCGCGATTGTCCTCGAGCGGCCGCACCGGCTTCGCATAGACGTTCTCGATAAAAGTCTGCGGCACCACGCGAAGTTGCACATCGCGATAAATGCCGCCGAAGGTCAAATAGTCGATGTTGCCGCCGAACGGCGGGATATCGTTGCGTTCCCGCGAATCCAGTTCCACCGCCAGCAGATTGTCACCACCGAAGTTGATGTGCGGCGTGAGTTCGAGCGAGAAGGGAGTGTATCCGCCTTTGTATTCGGGAAACTTGTGGCCGTTTATCCCCACCGTCGCGGCCGTCATCGCGCCCGCGAAATCCACGAACACGCGTTTGCCCTTCCAGCTGGCCAGCGCCGTGAAATGCCGCCGGTAGGCGGATACAAATTGAAAAGCTCTCTCGTCGAAGCTATGCCACGGTAGCCGCACATTGGCATGTGGCAGCGTGATCTTTTCAGTGGAATCACCGTATAGCCATCCGCGGTTCAGCGCGTAAACGCGGCGATCCGGATCAGCAGCAGAGGGAGCGGGCGTCTGCGCGGCCAAGGCGCGGGCCGCGACGGATCCGAGGATGAAAACACGACGATCCACTGAGGCGGAAAAACGTCCCTAGGAAGCCGTCGTGGCCTTCTTACCCTTGCCAGGCACAATCGCATCCTTCACTGCTTTGGCGACGCGGAATTTCACTACCTTTTTGGCGGGAATACTGATAGCCTCGCCCGTGGCTGGATTCCGTCCCATGCGGGCTTTTCGATCCACGCGAACCAGCTTGCCCAGTCCCGGCACAACAAACACGCCGGTCTTCTTCACCTCTTTGACAGCGGTGCCGGCGAGAGTTTCAAGCATCAGCTTCGCCAATTTATTACTTACTTCGCACTCTTCGGCAAGGTGCTTCACTAACTGCGACTGTGTCATGCGTTTCTCCTTGAAGAGTTATTTTGAGTCTCGACCAATAATAATGCCGCTTCCGCTGCGTAGCAAGCTATTTTTAATGCCCCAGGCCATCCCGCATGCGCCGCAGGGCAGCTTCAATGCGCGCCGTCTCCTTGGCGATCCGCGCCGGATCTCTCAACCGGATGGCCTCCGCTAACCCCGGCAGCGGCTGACCCTCATATAAGGAATAGATGTTCCAGCCATAGATTACATGCCGATACCAGCGTTCGGCCGGACTCGCGCTCTCATCCAGCAGCGTCTGCTCCAGGTGCGCCAGTCGATCGTTCAGCGCGGCCCGATCCGCATCCGTTCCCCCTCCGGCCTCCAATTCGGCATCCGCGCTATGTTCCAGCGCTTCCGCCCGAGCCGCTATCTCCCCCGCGAGGGCCTTCGCGGTACCGAGATCCAGCTTGGCGATTTCGTTGCCATCCTGGTCCCGCGTCCAGCCCGCCGCGCTATCCAGATACTCCGATATCTTCCTGGCGTAATGGGAATATCGGAAGGGCAGCAACTGCGCATCCGCCAACCGCATCACGGCCACGCCGAACATCTGCACCATGGTGCGCGCTACCAAGAATCCCGGATCGCTGAAATGCTCGACAAAGTAGCGCGAGTCGTAATTGGAGTGGTAGGTCCCGTAGCTCCCGTCGAAATCGAACTGCATAGAGAGCGTGGGAAGGCCCAGGTAATCCTGAAACGCCACAAAATCGGCGCCGCTTCCGAGCGCCGAGAGCTCTACCTCGAAATCCTGAGAACCCCGGCGCCTCCGCTCCGCGGGCTGTTTCTGCCATTGGCCGGTGCGCCAATCGTCATAGACGCTGCCCTTTCCGGTAAGCCCAGGAACATCCTTGGCCACTTGCACCAGGAAATCGCGCAGCGACGGCGTGCCGCCTCCTCCGAACTGCCCGCGCATGAAAAGATCGGTATTGATGTAGGCTACCGCCTTCTCGCGCAACTGCTTCTCAAAAGCCTCCGCATATTCAGTGGACCCCACCAAGCCGAACTCCTCGGCGTCCCAGAACGCGAACACAATAGACCGGTCCGGAACCCAGCCGCGCTTGTGCAGCGCCCCCAGTGCCCGGGCCGTTTCATACACCGCCGATGTCCCACTGCCCGGATCCATGCCACCGAAAGTCCACGCGTCATGATGGGTGCCGAGCACCACCCAGCGCTCGGGGTTGCGTCCACGCAACCGGCCGATCACGTCGTAGATGGTGCGCCATCCAGCATCCATCCGAACATCTAACTTAACCAGCGCCGGCCCCGGGCCCAAGCGATAAGTGAACGGCAGAGCGCCCTGAAATCCAGCGGGAACCGCCGGACCGCGCAACTGCGCCAGGATTTTCGTAGCTTCTTTGGACGAAAGAACCACGGCCGGGATGCGCGGCAATGTCGGCGCCGTGGCTGGTTCCAACACCGCGGCGCCCGATCGCGCAGCAATACCTGGTGACAACGGATCGCCATGCCAGAACCAACTGTACTTGCCGTTGCCGCGCTGCACCATGAAATCGGCGCGCCATGGGCCCTCGGGCCACACCAACCCCTTGGCGTAGCCATCATCAGCCGGGTCGCTGTAAATGATGATGGCCGCGGCGCCGCGCTCCTCGGCAGTGTGGATCTTCACGGCACGATGGCTCCGTGCATAACGGGCCACGACAATCTTGCCTTTTACGTCGACGCCCGCCGCGGCCAGTTGGTCGTAATCCGGCGGCAAACCGTAGTTGACGTAGACCACCGGTGCTGTGACTGTGCCGGAAGCCGAATAGGCCACGAATGCCGGCCCCAGCTCCGGGTTGGCCGAATCGGGATCCACCGGATTGGCCGGCTCCCGAACGCTTAGCGCTTCCTTGGACGGTTCCAGCAGCTCAATCGCGATGGACTCAGGTGTGGAAAGATACACCTCGAATTGATGGACTTCAGTCTCGAGGCCAGCCTCTGCCAGCCTCTTGCGAAGCATCTCCGCTACGGCATTCGAAGCGGGTGATCCGGCAATGTGCGGCCGCCTGGTCAGCGCAAGATGCAGTGCTGAAATGGACTCTGTCGAAAGCTCGGCGGTAAATGCCGCTTCGTCCTTACGTTCCTGGATCAACGCCGTGCTGGAGAATCCCAGCCTTCCTTCAGGAAGGGTCGTTTGCGATTCGCACAAAAGCGCGAACGCAATTAGAATCGACGAGGGATTTCGCGGCATGCCGTTTCTGACAGGCCATCGTAGCACGCCTGCGGGCGCGCTCTAGCCGGCAAAAACCGTATCTGACAATTCGTGCGGTTCCGAATTACCGGAGTATAAATCGGCCTGGCTCGGGATTTCGTTGGGCTGACGCGACAGGTCAATGTTTCCTTTGATGAATCCGCCGTCTTCGATGACGATTCCGGCTGAGTGGACGTCGCCGATAAACCTGGCGCCCTTGCGGATGTAGACCTTGTCCACTGCTTCCACTTTGCCTTCAATGGAACCCAGCACTTCCACCTCACGCGCGATCACGTTGGCTTTTACTTCTCCATTGGCGGCGATGGTGAGACGATGTTCAATCATCTCGATGGTTCCTTCCACTTCGCCTTCGATGGTCAGATCTTCGCGGCTCTCGATCTGTCCTTTGAAGACGACACTTTTTCCAAGAATGGCCTTCACGGCCGGTTGTGATGCGCTGGCTGCGGCAGCAGACATGGGGGACTCCTTAATTTCTTAAGCTGTCTGACAGATTCCGATATAGGTAGTGATCGGCGTCACGGTCGAACTTCTTTAGAGCACAACCACCTGGGCAATTCAGGAACGTTTAGGTGCGACAGGCGCTAACAACTCTATCACATTCTAGGCGCCGCCCCTTCAGGCGGCGCCGCTATTCAGTTATTCGGTTGTTCGGTTATTCGGTTCGGCCTTTTGGAGGCTCTTGGTTCTTAGCGACTGCTGGTGGCTGCTCCCTGGCTGCGGTGGCTGGCGGTGAAATCGGTCAGGAAGTCGAGCTGTTTTTTGTGCAGCGCGTTTTTGGCCACAATACTGTCGCCGAATTCCAGATAGTTCTCCTTGTCTTCGGTGAAGACCGGCCAGGTGGTCAGGCCGGGGCCGTTCGGATCTCCCGTTTTCGCAAAGCGAACCCAGGCCGGGCTCATCGCCTTCGAAAGGCGCGCGTCCACGTCGTTATAGGTATCGGCATCCACGGAAAAGTCACCAATGAAGCTCGCGGTGGTTCCGTAGAGAGAATCCGGGAGCGTCCCAAAAACGTAGGGGATTTCAGACGCGTGGAAGCAGCCCCATTTCAGCCGGCGCCCCACGCCGTTCACGCGGGTGAACTGATATTGGAACACTTTATGCTGTCCTTTCGCGGCTGCGCGGAGCACGGATCGCGTCCCATGCAGGAACGAATAATCGCCGGAAACCAGCGCCGCGGCAGCGTAAGCCTCGGCATCCGTGGATGCCGGGTAAAGGGCTAGCAGGCCATCGGTCTGGGAGCCGAAAGTCTTCTGGGCATACTTGCGAAGATCGGCCAGATTGTGGACCGGAGGCCCGCCCAGCAGTGTGCCCTCGTCAGCGTTGGTCCCGGCGATCAAGCCTACGTGGGCATACTTGCCTGTCGCAAACAGCCGCGCCGGATCATCCGGCAGCACCACGCCATCCACCACCGGTACGTAAGCTTCGCCCTTCTCGGCTTTATCGTCCCCAATCGATGGCGTTCCCAACATCTTGACAATGTCAGCCATACTTTTCGATCTCAGCGTGGCCAGGTCGCCCTGAGCCTCGCCCAATTTCTCCATCGGAATCCGCCCATACCAGGACTCTTTGAGATGGCTGATCGGGTTGAACATTCCCCAGGCGCTTTCGGCGATTACCTTTTGGAAAAGGCCCTGCGCCTGTGGCACCACCATCAACAGGCAAACCGCGGTGCCGCCCGCGGATTCGCCAAAAATGGTTACGTTGTTCGGGTCGCCGCCGAACGCCGCGATATTGCGCTTCACCCAATCGAGCCCGGCTACCATGTCCAGCAGCCCGTAATTGCCGGAGACGCCCTGCGGCGACTCTTTGCTGAGCTCGGGATGGCCTAGGAATCCGAAAATTCCCAACCTGTAATTAATGCTGACCACCACCACGCCCTCTGTAGCCAGCGTTTCCCCATCGAAAGCGCTCTGCGAGCTTGCGCCGAGTACGAATCCGCCGCCGTGGATCCACACCATGACGGGGAGTTTTTCGGAAGCCGAGTGCGCGGGAGTCCACACGTTCAGCCCCAGACAATCCTCGCTTTGCGGGCCGGGGACGAACTGGAATTGCGGGCACATGGCGGGAAAGCTTTTGGCGATCCGAATGCCCTTCCAGGGTTTCACCGGCTGCGGTGGTTTCCAGCGCAGGTTGCCAACGGGCGGTTCGGCGAAGGGGATGCCTTTATAGGAACGGACGGCGGTACCGCTGCCGGAAACCCAGCCGGAATCGATCTTCACTACCGTTTCGAGACCGGAAGTTGCGCCAAACGTGGCCGAAATTGAAAGCAGCGCGGCAAGGGTGAGCTTCATGTAACGATAATACAGCGTCCGGCGCGGAGTTATCATCTTAGGAGAGGCTGCAGGTGAAGGCTCAAATTCTGGCCGTTGTCATTCTCGTTGGAACAAGCAGCGCTTTCGCCCAGTTCGGCCCACGGCCCGGCGATTCGCGCATGCACGCTGCGCAGCCTCAGCGCTTTTTCCCGGGCGCATTTCCCTTGTTTCTCGGAGATTACGACTATGGCTATGGCTATGAGAACTATGCGCCCGCGCCGAATGTAGTGGTTGTGCAGCAACCGCCTTTGTATGTCTTGTTACCGCCAGCGCCGAGTGTTCCCCCTAAGTCGGAGATTCACGAATACCAGCCACCAGCCGCGCGGGATCAAGAACAGGCGTTTGCCATTGTGCTGAAAGATGGCTCGGTGCATTCCGCCGTCGCTGTGACTGTGCAGAATCGCGGACTCTATTACGTGGAACCTGACGGCGCACATCGCTTGGTTTCGCTAGACGCCGTGGATCGCGAAGCCACTGGACGTTTGAACCGGGAACGTAAGCTCCAACTACAACTTCCGCCAGCGCAGTAGGACAAGCCTCGGGCTTGTCTCTCTTGGCAAGCCGGAGGCTTGCCCCACGGAGAACTCGACGCTATTGAATAAGTCACGATAGCAATGGATGCAGGGCCGCTGCCGCCGGCAGAGCGGGTTCTTGTGGACACATTGATGCCGGTTCGCTACCGCGTAACACACCGCGAGACTTGCCAAGGCCACAAGGAGGATCGTCGTCATGACTTTGTCTCGCGGTGAAAGCCCGAACCGATGGGTTAGGAGGAACATCGGATCGGGCGCTAAGCAGCCCCCCACTCAAATGGCTGCTGCCAAATCTATCGGCCCAAGTGTCCCCGTTCTACAGGTCCAAGCCGCATCTTTGCGATCATGGATGGGACTATGCGATATCGAATACCAGCCGGGATCGGCGTCTTAGTACTTTTTTCACATTTGAGCGCGGCCCAGCCGGACGCCGCAACCCGCTCGCTGGCGCGAGACGTTTTTCAACAGTTGATCGAGATCAACACCACGGATTCGGTCGGAAGCACCACCGTCGCCGCCCAAGCCATGGCCAAACGGCTGCTGGATGCGGGATTCCCGGCCGCCGACGTAAAAGTTCTGGGGCCGAACGATCGCAAAGGCAACATGGTTGTCCGGCTGCATGGAACCGGCGCCGCGAAGCCGATCCTGATCATCGGGCATCTGCGCCGCGAGGATTGGACTACCGATCCGTTCCAGTTCGTCGAGAAAGACGGCTACTTCTACGGCCGCGGCACTCAGGACATGAAGGTGAACGATGCCATCCTGGTGGTCACACTGATCCGGTTCCAACGGGAAGGTTACCGGCCCAATCGCGACATCATTCTCGCTCTAACCGCCGACGAAGAGGGAGGGTCCTTCAATGGCGTCGATTGGCTTTTGAAGAATCACCGCGATCTGATCGACGCCGGATTCGTTCTGAACGCCGATGCCGGGGGCATCCTGACTGAAAAGGGAAAGCCGATCGATGTGGAAGTGGAAGCCACTGAGAAACTCTATGCGGATTTCCAGCTTACTGCGAAGAATCCGGGCGGCCACAGCTCATTGCCGATTCCGGATAACGCCATTTACCATATCGCCGATGCACTGGGACGCCTGGAGCGCTCGCCCTTTCCCTTCGAGCTGAATCCAGTGACACGCGCGTATTTCGAGCAGTTGTCGAAAGTGGAGAGCAAACAAACCGCCGCTGCTATGCTGGCCATCCTGCAGACGCCGCCGGATACGGAAGCGCTCGCGCGTCTTTCGCAAGATCCGCACTACAACGCGATGGTGCGCACCACCTGCGTCGCCACGCGGCTCAATGCCGGTCACGCCAACAACGCGCTGCCGCAGACCGCGCAGGCCGTGGTCAACTGCCGGATCCTGCCGGGGCATTCGGCGGAAGAGATCCGGCAGCAACTGGTTCGCACGTTTGCGGATTCCAAGGTAGCGGTTCGTTTTCTCGATCCGGCCACTGGCGAGCCGGTTGAACGCGCTCCCGACAGACAGTCGTTTTCTCCCATTGCACCGCCGCCCGAAGTTTTCAAACCGCTGGAACATGTAGCTGATGAAATGTGGCCTGGGGCTCCCGTGGTACCCGATATGGAGAGTGGCGCTTCCGACAGTATCTACACGGTTGCCGCGGGAATGCCGAGCTATGGGATCTCGGGCATTGCGATCGATCACGATGACATCCGCGCGCACGGCAAAGACGAACGGGTCCG
>JBEKJJ010000214.1:0-12980 GCA_050011295.1 Bryobacteraceae bacterium | reverse complement strand
GGGGCGGCGGGGCGGTTTCTGGTTTCTGGTTTCTGGTTTCTGGTGGCTGGTGGCTGGTTGCTGGTTCTTGGTTTCTGGTTTCTGGTTGTTGGGGGTTGGGGGCTGGCGTGCGGCGGTAGATGGTTTTCACGCCTAGGTCTTGGTAGAAGAGGAGGCGATTCCGGACTTCGTCCTTCGTCATTGGGCTGCGTGGAGGGCTAGGCGGAGTTTCATGACCTGGTCGAAGATGCGGTCGGCCATTTCGCGTTTGGGGGCGCGCGGAAGGGGGATGGTTTCGCCGGTGCTGAGAACGAGCACGGCTTCGTTTTCGTCGGACTCGAAGCCGGTCCCGTCGTGGCCCACCAGATTGGCTACCACCATATCGCAGTTCTTGGATTGCAGTTTGCTGCGGGCGCCTTCGGTGAGATTTTCGGTCTCGGCGGCGAATCCGATTAGAAGGCGGTCGCCTTTTTTCTGGCCGAGCTCGGCGAGAATGTCCGGGGTGGGGTCCAGCTCGAGCGACATTCGGGTAGCGGTCTTCTTCACTTTGTGTTGTGGGACGCGCGATAGGTGGTAATCCGCGACGGCCGCGGATTTGACGATGATGGTCGCGTCCGCCAGATGGTCGAAGACTGCGTTTCGCATTTCAATGGCGGTGTGGACGCGAATTAGTGTGACGCCCTGAGGGGCGGGGAGATGCACGGGGCCGGAAATCAGGATCACGCGCGCGCCACGTTCTGCCGCAGCTTCGGCTAGCGCGTAGCCCATCTTGCCGCTGGAGCGGTTGGAGATGAAACGCACGGGATCGAGCGGCTCCTGCGTGGGTCCGGCGGTGATGAGAACGGTTTCGCCTTCGAGATCTTTCGAGGACTTTGCTGAAGTGGACGTGAGAGCCAAACCTGCAACTACATCGGCGATCTGATCGGGTTCGGCGAGCCGGCCCGGTCCGTTCATCCCGCAGGCCAGGAGGCCATGGTCGGGTTCGACGATGATGTGGCCGCGCTTCCTGAGGATATTCACGTTTTCCTGAGTGGCCGGATGCGCCCACATGTTGCTGTTCATGGCCGGGGCCAGGACTACCGGACCGGTAAATGCCAGATAGGTAGTGGTCAAAAAATCATCCGCGTGGCCGTGGGCAAGACGCGCGAGCAGGTCCGCGGTGGCGGGCGCCAGCACCATTACGTCGTTGTCCTGGGCCACGGAGATGTGCTCGATGGCACTGGACAGCGTTTCTTCCGAGCTCGAGGTGGCGAACAGATTCGTGATGACTTTGCGGCCGGTGAGGGCGGCGAAGGTTAGAGGTGTGATGAAGCGTTGCGCGGCGTCGGTAAGCACAACCTGAACGCGCAGCCCGCGTTCCATGAGAGCTCGGGCCAGCTCCGCGGATTTATAGGCGGCTATGCCGCCGCCCACGCCCAGCACGACATTCATGCGTCAGGCCCCATGGCGTCAGGCGTTCCTCACATCATTCGGTCGGCGCGAATTCCTGGGGTTGCCCTTTGACCGTATCCGTGTATTTCACTAGGCCACGGCGGACCTCTTCCATGGAAGTGACGGTGGGCTTCTTGGATGTAGTGGGGAGAAACGGACGAGCGCCATTCTGCAACTGCCGCGCACGTTTAGCGGCGACGATGATGAACCGGTAGGTGCTTTGTTCGATGTCGTCGGGAATGGCGTACATCGCGTTATTTCTTAATCTCTCAGCCATGCATTACCTCAATTCTTTTTCAAAACTCAAAACTTTCGAGAATCGGCCGGACCTCTTCTTCCATGCGGGCCTTGCGCAGGCGCTCGGCTCTTACGATGGACACCAGGCGCGCAGCCGACTCATCGATTTCCCGGTTGATCAGCACGTAATCATACTGCGTGTAGTTTCGAACTTCCTCCGCCGCACCTTTCAAGCGCCGCTGGATCACTTCCTCGCTATCCTGCGACCGGGCACGGAGCCTTTGCTCCAGAACTTCCCGGGACGGTGGAAGCACAAAGATACTAATGGCTTCCGGAATCGCTACTTTCAATTGTCTCGCACCCTGGACGTCGATGTCGAGTACCAAGTCGCGGCCTTCGTGGGCAGCCTGTTCGAAGGTGCTGCGGTGGGTGCCGTAGTAATTCTCGAAAACCTGGGCGTATTCGAGGAATTCCGCCTTGGCCAGACGCTCCTCAAACTCGGCGCGGGAGATAAAAATATAGTCGACGCCCGGGGTTTCCGAGGGGCGCGGGGCGCGGGTGGTGTAGGAGATAGAGAAAGTGAGTTGCGTGACGGACTGCATGAGCCGGTGGACTAGCGTGGACTTTCCGGAGCCGGAGGGGGCGGAGATGATGAAGACGGTGATCATTGTTCGGGGCTGGGGACTGGGGGCTGGGGGTGGGAGCGGCGGGGCGTTTTCATTCGAGATTTAGCGCCTGTTCGCGGATTTTTTCTATGCCGGCTTTGGCGGCCAGGGCCAGGTCTGTGATTCGCAGGCCCAACTCGCCGATGCCGCTGGTTTTGGACAAAACCGTATTGGTTTCGCGATTCATCTCCTGCAAAAGAAAATCCAGCTTCTTGCCCACTTCGCCGCCTGCGTCCAGGATCTCATCCAATTGCCGGGAGTGGATCTGAAGGCGGGAAATCTCTTCGCCGATATCGCTGCGGTCGGCTAGAAGAGCGGCCTCCTGGGCGATGCGCTGCGGGTCTAGCGCGGAGTTGCCGAGGAGCTCGTTCAGTTTCTCGCTAAGGCGACTTTGGAACGCGGGTATGGCGCGCGACCGGATGTCCGCCATCTCGGCTGCGCCGGCCGCAATGGCGCGGTTAAGATCCCGCATGAGAGCGGCCAGCTCCGCGCCTTCGCGCGAGCGGAACTGGTTCAAAACTTGGAGTGCCTCTTCAAATGCCTGCAGGATCGGCCGTTCCAGGTTGGGATCAGGCGCAGGTTCTACGCCAGCGCCGAACATTCCGGGAAGACGCATGAGCTGGTTTAAGTCGGGCTGGGCATTGTCGAGACCTTCTTCCCGAGCCAGCTTTCGGAAGGCTGCCAGGGCGGCGTGCAACAGAGGTGCATTCAAGCCACCGGCTGCGGCGTCGCCCGAGCGGACCAGCGAGCAGCGGATGTCCACGTGGCCGCGCAGCACGGATTTCTTCAATGCTGTGCGCAGGACGCCTTCGAGAGCGTCCAGATCGGCTTCGAGATGAAAGTGGGGATCCAGGCCCTTGTGATTGACGCTCTTGAGACTGACGGAGATTTCGCCGTAAGGGGTGGAGCGTTGGACGCGGGCAAAGCCGGTCATGCTGCGAATGGGAGCGCTCATGGATTGACACTCATGGATTCACACTCATGGATTCACAAGCGGATCGGGTTCGAGATACTGCAGATCGTGCAGCCGCTGGTAGATGCCGCCGTGGCTGACCAGCTCTTCGTGCGTTCCGAATTCCGAGATGCGTCCTTGATCGAGGACCACAATCTTGTCAGCGCGCCGGATAGTGGACAGGCGGTGCGCGATTACGATTACTGTGCGGTTGGTAATTAATGTTTGGAGCGCGCGCTGCACCAGGACTTCTGATTCGCTATCCAGATGCGAAGTAGCTTCGTCCAAAATCAGGATGGGGGCATTTTTCAGCAAGGCTCGCGCGATGGCCAGACGCTGGCGCTGTCCGCCGCTCAGCTTTACGCCGCGTTCACCGATCATGGTGTCGAAGCCCTGGGCCATGCGCTCAATGAACTCTTCAGCCATGGCGTTGCGTGCGGCGTCGCGGATCTCGTCGTCCTTGGCTTTGGGTTTGCCGTAGCGGATATTATTCGCCACGGTGTCGTTGAAGAGAAAAGTTTCCTGCGCGACCATTCCGATTTTGTCGCGCAGGGACACGAGCTGCAAATCGCGCACATCTTTTCCATCGATGCGCACGGCGCCGGAGGTGACGTCGTAGAAGCGCGGCACAAGATTAGCTAGCGTAGTTTTTCCGGCGCCGCTCGGGCCCACCAGAGCCACTACTTCGCCGGCGCGCACTTCCAACTTCACGCCTTCGAGATGGAAGCCGTTGGGCGCGTTGGAATAGCGGAAACTGATGTCGTCCAATACGATGCTGTGCTGGAACCTGGTGAGCTTCGCGGCGCCGGGCTTCTCGACAATCTGCTGGTCGCGATCCAGATATTCGAAGACTTTTTGAGACGCTCCCAGGGCCTGCTGGAAAATATTGTGGATGCCGGTGAGCCGTTTGACGGGTTCGTACAGCATGAGCAGGGCGATTACGAAGCTGGTGAATTCGCCGGGCGTGAGTGTGTGATTCTTGATCTGGATGCGCGCGTAGGTCAGCAATATCACGATTGTTATGGCGGCGAAGAATTCGATCAACGGGCTGGAGAGGGCTTGGAGAGCCACGTAGCGCAGATTGCTGGCTTTCAAGCGATTCGCAGCCACGAGGAATCGATTGGACTCGAGATCTTCGGTGCCGAACGACTTTACCACCTGGTGGCCACTGATGGTCTCCTGCAGGATTTGGTTGAGCTCGGCGGCGTCGTCCTGGGCGCGTCTGGTGGTCCGGCGAATGCGGCGGCCGATGCGCAGGGTAGGGACCAGCACGAAGGGCAACACGGTGAGGCTGGCGAGGGCCAGCTTCCAATCCTTCTGCAGCACTACACATAACAAGAAGATGACGGAAAAGGATTGCCGCAGCCAATCCGCCAGCATGTGTGAAGTGGCTACCTGAATCTTTTCCAGATCGTTCATGATGGACGACATCACGCGGCCGGTGGAATTGGATTCGAAGAAGTGCGCGTCCTGGCGCAAGACGCGGTCGAACACTTTTTGCCGGAGGTCGGTGACCGCGGAGAGCCCGACGTAGTTCACAAAATAATTGCCGAAATAATCGCACAGGCCTTTGACCAGAAACACGCCCAGGATGGCGATGGCCACCATATTCCAGATGTTATGGATGTAAGCGGGGAGGAACTGCTGCAGATAGATTTTGTGATTGAAGCCGGGGATGGTGAACAACACCACTGGCGTGTCCGGCGTTTCAGGGCGTAGAACGCGGTCGAAGATGGGGCCGATCAGCAGGGCCATGAATCCCTGCGCGGCGCCGACGGCGGCCATTAAGACTACGGACAGCAGGAGCGGTGCGAGATGGGGGCGGACGAAGCGGAGGAGCCGGGTCATTGGCAGAGGTGAGGGACTAGGGGCTGGGGGTCGGGGACTCGCACCGTCTCGATGGCCCGGAGCGCTTCGGGTATTCCGATGGATTGGATGCCGGCTGGGTTGGTAAGCACGGACGATTCGGTTTGCCAGGGGCGCCAGATATCCGGGTCAGAGGACCCGAATAACGCGACTACGGGTATCCCGCATGCCGCGGCCATGTGGGCCGGCCCGCTGTCGTTGCCGATGAAGAGAGAGGCGCCGGCCAGCAGAGATTTTATTTCTTCCAGTGACGCACCTTCTATGCGGGTATAGGGATGGAACGCGTCTAAGCTTTCGCCAGGGCCTGAGATGAAGACGGGCTCGAGCTGGAGACGGCGCTGGATGTGATCGGCAAGGGCGAGGAAGTTGGAATGCGGCCAGATTTTATCCGGCGCGGAGGCCATGGGATGCAGCACGGCATATGAAAGCGGACGCGCCGCAGGTTTCGCGAACAGGCGGGCGCGCGGGATTTGGCTTACAGGCGCGCCTAGAAAGAAGATCGCCGAGGCCAGGTGCTCCGCGGTGTGAACTTTGCGATCGACGTTGAGGATCTCTTGGGCGCGCGGGATGCGGATGTTGTAGATGGTCCTAAAACGGAAGTGGCCGAAGCCGGCGCGCAGAGAAGCTCGCGAGGCTAGCGTCAGCCGGACGCTGGTGGCGCCTCCATGAAGGTTGAGCGAAAGTTGCGGGCGCCAACGGGAGATCTCGGCTGCTCGCGGACGAAGTATGCATTCGACATCGGGATTGCCGCTGAAAATCGGGGCGAAGGCGTCTTCCACGACGATCGCGATCCGCAAGTCCGGCCGGGCTTGTTTCAGGAGTGATAGTGAAGGGGTGGTAAGCACACAATCGCCTAGCGAGCGCAAGCGAATCACTGCAACCCGCGCTCCGGGGGCGAGGCGCTCGAAGACGGTGCTCATTTTTGATAATCGTGCGCTTATTCTTCGATTTTAGCTTCGTCGATCAGCATCACGGGGATGTCGTCACGAATGGGGTACACGCGCTTGCATTGAACGCACTTCAAACCACTCTGATCCGGCTTCAATTCGACGGTTGCCTTGCATTGAGGACAGACCAGGATGTCCAGCAGATCCTTGCTAATCGGCATGGTTCGATTAATCTTAGCAGGGTTGTGGGACGGGCATCGTCCCCTTGCTCACGCGCGGGCTGCGTCGCGACAAAACAGGCGGGTTGGCAACCCGCCGCAGGATGGCATCCTGCCCTACAGCTCTAGAACTGGAAGCGGGCTTGCAATTCGAGGCGGCGATTGTTCCCGCTTTGAGAGAAGGCGCCGAAGCCGCCCGCTAACGAGTTCGATTCGCCAAAAAGCGGCGAAGTGACAATGCCGTTGATGGGGCCGGGGTTGACGTGATTCAAAAGGTTGCGAGCCTGGACGGAGAGGGTCAGGTTGTAGCGCTTGCCGGTGCTGGGGCCCCCGAACATTCCACCCATAGGACCCATCATGCCTCCTCCGGGCGGTCCGCCGCGCCCACCGCCGCCGTGATCACCGCCGCGGCCGCCACCTGCACCGCCGCCTTGCGCACCGTTGTATGAGCTTTCGCGAGACGGACCGAATCCGAAGGTCTTCGCCAGGCGCAGGTTTACCGAGACCGATCCGGGACTGCGGCCGAAGTTGCGCGGAAGGATCTCTTCGTCCGGCGTCGGGTTTGGAGTCAAGGTGAGACCATCGTACGTATAGGGGGTGCTCCCCTTCGGTGCGATTCCGGGGCGCGACGTATAGATTGTGGTGCCAAACGGGTCGGTACCGGTGGTGATGTTAAATGGCGCTCCGGAATTAATGACTACGAATGGAGCCAGGCGGAAGCCCCACTTGGTGTCGATGGTTCCACCTAAGAAGGCGCGATGATGCACATCGAGCGAAGACGGGCCATATTCTCCCGCCGTGCTATAAGGATTAGCTTGGAGGGTGCCAATGCCGTCAGTATTGCTATTCGCGTGACCGTACATGTAAAAACCGTTCAGCGATATTTTGCTGGTGGGCTGGGTGCGGACGTTAGTGATCAACTGGTTCTGATTGAATATTCCGTCGGATTCCATCAGCAATATCGGGTTGGTGCCGCCATACGGATAGATTCCCGTACCGGGGCCGGTGTACGTTCCAGGCAGTGGAGCGTTAATATCCTGCTCGCGCAATTCATGCAGGCCGTGCGAGTGCAGATAGGATTCCGAGATGGTGGTGTTCTTGGGCAACTGCCGCTCCACCGTAATGGCGGATTGCAGGATGTAGGGCGCGCGCAGATTTTTGTAGATTTCATAGGTTGTGGGCGCCACTTGATTCAGATCCGAGATGGATGGGATGTTCGGATAAAAATTCGGATTGGTCACAGTGTACTGCTGCTCGGTAGTGCCGTTGTAGCGTTCGGCAGTTTCTACGTTTTGTTCGCTGAAGCGGTCGTAAAACATGCCGAACCCGCCACGGAAAACTGTTTTGGGCCGTGGGTTGTTCTTGGTCTGTCCAGGAGCCCAGGCAAAACCGAAGCGGGGCGCCCAATCGCGCTTGTCGCTGATGTTGGTTTGGATCTCGTAGCGCAGGCCCAAACTTAGAGTCAGGTTGGGCTTCACCCGCCAATCGTCTCCCACGAAGGTTCCTACGTCGACTTGGTTGACGTTTACCAGAGGGATTCCGCCCGCGATGGTGAATTGCGAGGCGCCACCGCCGATCAACAGCGGATTTATGCCTAGCGACAGGGCGGTCAACGTTCGCTGATAACGCTGGATTGAGGTAATGGTTTCGCAAGCCGCCGAGTTCGGGCTGGCTTGGTTGCACACCACTCCGGGATCTACCGGTTGATTGTCGGAGTCGAGAATAGGCGCATAGCCTCCCGCGAAAGTGAACGAGCCGCCGAAATTGGTGGGAGAGATATTGTTGATGGTGACGGCGCGCACGCGCACGCCGAACTTCCAACTGTGCGCCCCACTGGCGATTGACGTGTAGTTCTGCAGCTCGTAGTGATTTTCGGTATCGATGGTCTTGCCGATCTGCGCGCCGCCTCCGCTAAAGGCGCCTGAGACGATCAGTCCCGGGGCCATACTGTTCGCGGTTTCGACGCTATCGGTGTGATAGAGCTGGAAGTGGGTTTCATTGATGACCTTAGTGCTCAGAACGGCGGTCTCGACGAGCTGAACAGTTTGATCGGTGCCCAGGCTTTGATAGCCACGCGTAAGCAGTGCAGTGGTTCCGATGCCTTGATCCTGGGCATCATTCCGCGTGTAACCATAGCGGATGGTCAAGGTGTTGTTCTGGTTAAGTTGATAATCGACGCGGGGGCTGATGCGCAGGCGGTTCTGAGGCGCTTTGAACACTGAAGTGTACGGCGTGATAGCCAGGTCGCTCGGAGACACGCCGCCGGGTGTGATGGCGATGGGATTGATGAATTGCGCGCCTCCCAGCGTAACGGCGTTGAAGACGGTTCCGCTATTTATATCGCGATCGGAGATATCGATGAAGAAAGATGTCCGCTTGTTGATGGGGCCGCTGAGCGTGCCCTGGAAATCCTTCAACAGCAGCGGGGCTTTTTCAGCAGCGTAGGGATTGCGCGAATTTAAGGCATCGTCACCAAAATTAAAGTTCACGTTCCCGTGGAACTTATCCGAGCCGGGCTTGGTGAAGATCTCGATGCGGCCGTAGCCCAGCTTGTCGAATTCCGGCGAGAAGGGGTTTTGGTTGATGCGGATCTCGCGAATGGAATCCTTGGAGGGCAATGTTCCACCGGTGAATCCGTCTATGTAGATTTGGCCACCGCTCGGCCCGGCGGATGGGCCAGCCAGAGCTTCGAGATCGGATTGCAAATCGTCGGGATCGTCCGACAGCGCGTCCAAATCAGCGCCACGCAGCACCAAGGCGCCGGCGTTTTGAGAAGGATCCGTACTCACGGTTGGTCCTACGTTTTCCTGGACGGTGACTTCCTGTTTTTCGAGTGCGACGCGCAGTTTGATATCCAAGGTGGCTGTTCCGCCGGCGGCGATGTCCACCGTGGCAGGTTGAAACTGTACCAACCCGGGAGACGCGGCTTGTACCGAGTACTTGCCCGATGGAAGGCCGGCGATGGAATAACTTCCGTCATCGCCCGCAGTGGCGGATTTAACCGGTCCGGCGGCGGTGGAAACAGTGACCTTCGCTCCGGGAACCAGCGCTCCGGATTCATCCATCACAGTGCCGTGCAGAATTCCGAGCTGCTGGGCGTGGAGCGCGAGTGAAAGGGTAAGGGGCAGTAATAGTGCAAGTAATTTCTTAGACATTCCGTTCCTGTTTTATTTAGAGATGCATGCCATGGTTTATTGCTCCGGCATGCCCGCACCGATGCTCCAGGAGCCCAGATCCACTTGGCCGGCCGTCCGCGGAGCCGCTGCGAGAAATGGCTCAACGCCCGCGACCAGAGAAAAAGCCGTCATGGAAGAGCCGTCGGCGCTCTTCGAACTCGAGATAATAAGGGCATCACCTTTTTTGAGATCGGCCAGCGCTAAGACCGGCGAGCGCTCGAGCATTTGTTGGAGATCGAACGCGCCTCCCGGACCACGTTGGCCGCCGTATCCGCCAGAAGATGGCCGGCCGCTATCGGCGCCGCCAGACCCGCCGGGTTGGGCTTGGGGCGGACGCGCGGGCGCAGCACCACCTGCGGGAGCACCACCCGCGCCAGGGGCACCGCCGGCGCCCGCAGCAGCCGCGGCATCCGGATGCATACGCAGTGCCATAAACCTGGCCATCCGCTCATCCAACTTGCGCAGCATGGTGTTCTGATTGGTCTGAATTGTCACGGGCTTCTTGGTCTTGAGATCCGTGACCACCACTTCACCCGTGGCGGCATTCACCGAGTCAACGGTTGCCGCAATAGTTTGGAACGATCCGAAAATTAGCTCTTCGGCTTTTAAGCGCGTGCCGTCCTCATTCTTGTCGCCGAGGGCGCGGAGGATGTCACCAATTTGTAATTCGGCGAAAGTACTGGGCTTGGCGTCAGTGAAACGAACCGAATCGAGAGCGTAGCGCCGGAATACTGCCGCAGATACGTCGATGACTAACGGCTTCGAATCCCGCACATGGGTGTTTATGGTTACTTCCTTGGTGTCGGCGTTCACGGCGGTCACCGTGCCGGCTGTCCCACGTTTCTGCCATTCGGCCCGGTCGCGTTCCTGTTTCTTGGCCAGATCGGCCTTGGTCATGACCACGATGGTCTTAGCGGCGATGGATTTGGTCTCCTCCGTGAACGGTCCCCGGGCGAGCAGTCTGTCCCCAACGGCGACATCCGATAGGGCGATCTTGGTGGCTTTCTTCAGATCCTTCTCGCCAGGAGGAATGTGGAGATAGGAGGTGTTATCTTCGAGCTCGATGGTATAAACGGCGCCGTCATCCGCCTTCACTTTGATTTGCTTGGCGGCGGGATCGAGCGAAGCCACCTCACCAACTACGGATTTCAAAGCCGGTGGGGCGGTTTGCGCGTAGGCCAGCGCAAGCGAAAGAAAGATCGCGAACAGTTTCACTAATTTACTTGGCGCTGAAGAAGTTACAAGGGTTACGTACGATCTGTCAAGAAACGTAAACCGCGGCTAGGTGGGGTTCCCTACGCATAGGCCTAGTATCACAATCCAGTGGACTGATCACCAGTTCGTTCACCACGCTGGTGACGCCCTTTACTTTCTTGGTTATCTTCTCGGCCTTGGCTTTTTGCTTTTCGTTTCGGACCTTGCCTTTGAGCGTGACAGCTCCCTGATGGACCGTGATATCAAATTTCATACCTCCAAGGTCCGGATCACTCGAGAGCTTCACCATTACCTGGTCAGTGATTTCATCATCGGTAGGATTCTTCTGCGCGATCAGCGGCGCTACCAGGAGAGCGAACAAAACTGTGAGCGATAAAAGTCGCATGCCTATTCTGATTCTCGCCCCCGCATGGCGCGCCAGTCAATGGCATTTAGAAATTCCGGACTCTGGCGCCAATCTTTACGAACCTTGACGAAGAGCTCCAAAAAGATTTTGCGAGAGAACATGGTCTCCATTTCCTGGCGGGCCAGCGTTCCTATTTTTTTGAGCGTTGCGCCTGCGGCGCCGATGACGATGGCCTTCTGGCCAGGCCGCTCGACGTAGATGGTGGCCGAAATTCGGAGCAGCTTCGGTTGATCTTTCCATTCGTCTACAACCACGGCGACTGCGTGAGGAACCTCCTGGCTAGTTTCGCGCAGGATCCTTTCGCGGATCAATTCCGCGGCGAGAAATCGCTCCGGCTGATCGGTGAGATAATCCGGCGGAAAATAGGCGGGACCCTCGGGCAGGCGATCGACGATGGCTTTCCGAAGTTGGTCTAACCCTTCGCCCGTGACGGCGGAGATCGGAATATAGTCCGCAAATTCACGCACCGCTTTGATCTCTTCGATGCGTGGAAGCAGCAATCTTTTGTCGGACAACCGGTCGACCTTGGTCAGCAACAGGAAGGCTGGAGTGGACAGGTCCTTAACAACTTCGAGCGCCTGCACGTCGTCGCGGCCGAAGCGCGCGGTGGAATCGGAAAGATAAAGCAGCAGATCGCGATCGGCCAACGACGTTCGGACAGTATCCATCATGCGCCGGTTCAGGAGCGAGCCGGACTCGTGAATGCCCGGCGTATCTAGAAAAACGATCTGAGCGCTGCCGGGAAGGTTCACGACGCCTTCGATGGCGGTGCGAGTGGTTTGCGGCTTCTCGGAAACAATGGCCAACTTGCCGCCCACCAGCGCATTCAGCAGCGTGGATTTGCCGGCATTGGGCCGTCCCAGGATGGAGACAAAGCCGGAGCGGAACGTAGTTGCTTCGGCCTCGCTCATGCGTGGCTCTGGGTTACGGTTTCGGGCTCGGCTTTAGATACCCGCACGCGCTCCACTTTCAGCTCGTCGCCGGCAAGTACGTCGATGCGAATCCCTTCGCGCTCCAGCGTTTCGCCCACGCGTGGAACGCGCCCCAGCCATTCTGTTACCAGACCTCCAATGGTAGTGGATTCGGTTTCTTCGCGCGGGCGGAATCCGAGCAGCTCATGCAGACGATCAAGATCGAGGCTGCCCGACACGACGAAACTTCCCTCAGTTTCTTTTTGGACGTCGCGCTCCGGCTCGTGCTCATCGTGGATCTCACCCACGATCTCCTCCACCATATCTTCCATTGTTGCGAGACCGGCGGTGTTTCCATATTCGTCGATCACAATAGCCATGTGCGCGCCATCGGTCTGCATTTCGCGCAACAGAAGATTCACGGGCTTGGTTTCCGGCACGAAACGAATAGGCCGCACTAATTCCTTCACCAGGCGTCCGCGCCGTTCCGCGGGATCCAGTTCAAACATATCGCGCACGTGGACGAAGCCGATGATGTTGTCGATGGTCTCTGCATACACAGGGACGCGCGAAAATTGCTCGTGGATGACCAACTGGCGCATATCCTCGAGCGAGCGATTGGCTTCGACGGCGACGATCTTGGGCCGGGGAGTCATCACCTCGCGAACAGTTTTGTCGCCGAACGCAACCACGCTCTGGATAAGCCGCCGGTCCTGCTCCTCTATAATTCCTTCTTCCTCGCCGGCGGTGATGAGCGCTTCAATATCGTTGGCTGGGCCGGGAGCTTCCACGGGAGCTTTTTCCGTCTCCGCGAGTTCCACGAGAGATTGGAAGAATCCGAGGACGGCCGTGAGCGGACGCACCAGCTTCGCGCTCATCCGCAGCACCGGGGCGAGCGGCAGCAGCCAATGGCCGGTGGTCTTGCGATAGAGCAGCGGCGCGAGAACATAAGTGGACAGCAGCATGGTGAGCCAGCCAAACAGCGCCGCTTCCGCGAGCGTCTCCCATGTGAGCGGCGCGCCCAAAGCAGTAGCGAC
>JBEKJJ010000213.1:0-12984 GCA_050011295.1 Bryobacteraceae bacterium | reverse complement strand
CGGCTAGCGACGATAGCCCACCAAGGACACTGGCAAGCAGCACAATGCTCGACGGCTCCGGCACCGCCGCTGTTCCATCCACTTCGAACGCGGGAAGCGTAAGGCCGCCGCTCGAGGACCATGGCCCCGTGTTGCTTCCGATTAAGTTGAATATAATTGTTCCGGTGTCGCCCGTTGAGTTCTTTGCCACGCCGACTCGTCACTGCTCTGGTTGCTTTGCTGCGCAACCACGAAATAGTTGGTTCCACTCACCAGCCCCAGGCATGCGGAACAGGCGAACTCCACCAACGCAGGAGTGGTGGTTGAGGTGAATGTTCCGACCTGCGTCAGCGTGGCCAGGATCGAACCGGGCGTGCCGCCGCTATCCGCCTCGATAAATACGTTCACAGGAGAGCTTCTCACGTCTTGCACCAACGCAAGTTGAACATCCGTAAGATTCGCGGTCTCTGAAGCGCTGAAGGGAATCGCGAGCACTTGTTCAACGCTACTCACGGACCCTATCGCGTAAGAGTCGTGAAGCGTCGTATCAAATGACCCACCAGAGCCTAGATTAGAAACGACTACGTCCGCGAGCGCTCTTCCGTTAAAGAAAGAGCATAGTAGGATCGCGCCCGCAGCCGCGATCGTTCGTTTTGAAACATTCATAAGATTTTCTCCTGCAAAAAAGTCGCATAACATTCCAGCGCGTTTATAATGGTACCCAGGCATCAATGGCCCAACAACGTGGGATGGCCGTTGCGAAACGGTATTTAACGTTGGAATTCTGACCCGTTTAAGTACTATGAGTACACCGGAGAGCGGCGCGCCTGTCTCAGCCGAGCTGGTTCTGTCGCAATTGGAGCGACTGCTCGCTTCCCCGCAGTTCTCCGGCAGCGAACGTCTCAGCGCCTTTCTGAAATTCGCCGTCGAGAACGCGCTTCGAAATCAGCCCGAACGCCTCAAAGAAGCCGTCATTGCCCGCGAGATTTTCGGACGCGAAACCTACGACGGCAACCTGGATTCCGTGGTTCGGGGTACAGCACGGCGCCTGAGGGAGAGACTCGACGAATACTACGAACGGGCCAATGGTCGGGAATCCGTCCGGATCACGATACCGAAGGGCGCTTATGTGCCCGTTTTTTCGTTTCTTTCGACCGCCGTCACCCCTGTCTCGCCGGCGCCACAGGGCGTGAGTCCCGCTTTCCGACTGGTCGCCCACGCAGGGTTGATGGCCGCAGGTGTTGTCTGTTGCGCTCTTCTCGGCTATTGGGCCTTTCACCGGCAAGCGCAATCCCCCGGTTCCAGGATGCCGGCGATTGCGGTGCTGCCCTTTCGCGATCCTTCCGGAGACCAGGGGCTGGGGTACTCAATCCGGGACGACTTGACCACCAGAATGGCCCACATGGAAAGAGTGCGCGTCGCGTCGCGCATCTCGATGGAAAAAGTCGTGAAGGATCATCTGGATGTATTGAGCTGGGCCCGAAAGTTCGGCCTCACGGCGGTCCTCGAAGGTAAGATTTCCACCGCCGGCGAACGAGTGGAAATCACAGCCGACCTCACCGACGTCCGGACCGGCTATCTCTTCTGGACGCAAACGTTCGACTGCCTGCGCAGCCAGATTCCGATGACGGATCGCCTTATCTCCGAACAAGCCGCGCGAGCACTTGGCCTCAGGCAGGCCACGCTCAGCCGCGTTCCCGAATCCGCATCCTACGATTTGTATTATCGCGGCCGCTATATGTGGGAGAACGGCGATGTAAGGGAGGCGGTCCCGCTGTTGGAACAAGCCGTTGCCGCCGATCGGAATTTTACTCTGGCGGAAGTGGCACTGTCGGAATCGTATGGTTCATTGGTACAAAGAGGGCTGAAACCGGCGTGGCAAGTGCTTCCGATGGCGGAGCGCGCGGCACGGCTTGCCCTCCAGACGGATCCCGAACTGGGCGAAGCACACGCCGCGCTCGGGTTCCTGCGTTATTGCCAGTGGCGTTGGAGCGAGGCGGATCAAGAATTTCGTCTGGCTACTCAACTTGCACCCAACGACTCGACTGCCTGGCGTCAATGGGCCTACGTGGATTTCGCTTACGGACGATTCTCGGACGCGAAACAGGCTTTTGAGCGAGCCGAAATAATGGAGCCGGGATCATTGGTGAGCGCCCGCGGCCTGGCGCAAATTTACTATTATTGGCGCCGATACGATGTCGCGATCGCATTCAGCCAGCGGTTACTCAAACTAGATCCCGGCGATTTTATCGCCCATATGGTGATCGCCGATTCCCTCGTCCAAACTGCGCGTCCCAAAGAGGCGCTTGCAGAATGGCGACGCATGCTGGATGCCCGCCCGGACAACCGGGATGTAAAGACACGGCTCGCGGTTTACCAGGCGGCAAATGGAGACGTTGCGCCACTACAGCGGATCATCGTGGAATCGCAGAAAACCACCACTTACGTTTCACCGTGGGTGACCGCCTGGTACTCCATGCATCTTGGCGACGTCCGCGCCGCCTTGAAGCTTCTCGATCAGGCCGCTGATGAGCGCGATTCGGACGTCATCTCCGTGCAGTGGGACCCGATTTTCGATGGCGTCCGCCACGAGGAGACATACCGGCGGGTTTTAAAGAAGATCGGGTTCTAAGTGCGACGATTCAAGACTTCCATACGGCGGCTCTTTCTGCGCAAGAAACACTTCGACACCCCATTTTATTTGGAGCGGTATCCGGACGTCGGCGCGTCGCGCATGCATCCGTTCGCGCATTACCTGCTGCACGGAGCCCCCGAAGGCCGCAAGCCGAATCCGTGGTTCGAGCCAATCTACTATCTGGCGCGGTACGAAGAGGCCCGCGCGCGCGGGGGCGATCCGTTTGGCGATTTCCTGAAGCATGGCGCGAAGGCGAATTCGAGCCCGCATCCGTTAATCGACGGCGCGCGTGAAACCGGCTCGGTGACAGAAGGCGCCCAGTTCTCGTGCGATTCGTAATCCTGCATTACCACTTCCTGAAAAGTGCGGGCATGGCCATCGAGGACATGCTGCGCCGCAGCTTCGAGGAAAACTTTGTCTCCGTCGACACGCCGGACCGCGATGGGCACTTTTCCACCGAAGCGCTCATCGAACTGCTCAATACAAATCCGCATTTGAAGGCCGTATCCAGCCACCAGTTCCACTACCCCGTCCCGCAAGTGCGCGGATTTTTTTTCTTCGATCTCTGCTTCCTGCGTGACCCGATCGACCGTATCCGTTCCATCTATGATTATTTTCGCGACAAGCCTGGCGTGGGAGATCCCGTGAGCGAATCCGCCAATACCCTTCCGCTAGGTCAATTCATGGCGTGGCTGATCAAGGAAATGCCTTGGTACATCAATGACTCTCAGGTGAACCTGCTGGCCAACGGCATCGTAAACGATTTTCCCAGCACTCAGGATTTTGACCGGGCCGTAGCCAAGATGCTGCGAACATCTTTCTTAGGCGTGGTGGATCGGTTTGAGGAGAGCCTAATCGCCGGTCAGTATTTCCTGCAGCCCGCGTTCGGGGAACTGGCCTGCTGGGGAGAGCCCGTCAATACCACTGCCGGCGTGGGATCTACTTTGGAAAAGCGAAAAGCGCTGTTGCGCGAGGCCTGCGACTCCAATACTTATTCTGAGCTGCTGCGGTTGAATGCCATGGATTTGAAGCTGGTGGATCTGGCTCGCGCGGAGGTTGCGCGCCGTTTCCGCTGCGTTCCGCCGTCCTAGCACCGACACTGCAATGTTGTGTTGATCTGCGCGCGAAGCTGATCGTAGCCCACCATTCGAAAGAACGCGTGCATCTGCGGCGGCGCGAGAAACCGTGTCCGGCCCATTTCATCCGGCCAGACTGCCACTACCTCGCCGGTGAGTCCGGCCTGCTTGGCCGAATTCTCGAGAGCGCCGTATAGTTCGAGCGGAGGGCGTTGAGGCAGAAAGACCACCACCACCTGCAGATCCATGATGTTCACGTGGGCCGTATCGAAAGAGCGCTGCATCGGGAGCTAACGAGCCTGCTAAATCTTGCTGCCTTTCGCCGAAACCATTAGCGCCAGCGTGGGGCAGGTTGGTAATGGTAACCTGCGCGCCGATTGGTAATCGGCGCAAGTGGGGCAGGGCCATGCCCTGCCAGGTTCCTTGGCGAGTTGTTTTGCAGTTGGCAACAAAACCCAGTTCTTCCACCTGCTGCGTCAGTCTCGCTCAATAGACCACAGGCAGGGCATGGCCCTGCCCCACCAGCCCTCAAAACCTGCGAATCTCTGAAAACTAAGTCAGTGTCTTCTCTCACTAGCTTTCGGTCATTATTATATTCCGTCTTCGAGGTGCGCCTTCAACCGGCCGAGAGCATCGTCCCAACCACGGGCGATCACTTCCAGACAGCGCTGGGCTTCGGAAAGACGAGCCGGATTAAGTGTCCAGACATGTTCCCGGCCCTCGCGTTTTCCCTGGATAATACTGGCGGCCGCTAGGAACTGAAGATGCTTGGTAACGGCCTGCCGCGACACTTGGAAATTGTGGGCCAGCGCCGAAATCGAAGCCGGCCCCGCTTCGGACAATTGCCGAAGCAGAGCCAGACGCGTCTCATCGCCCAACGCCGCGAACAGCAGCGCAGCTTCCGCCAGCCGGAGGTTAGACCGCGGCTTTGGCATAGTTCGACAGCCAGACCAGCACCTCGGTCCAGCCCTGGTTGTTGTCTCCAAACACCTTCGCCCGCCGTGCCAACGATACTTCGTTGAAGCCGGTCTCGGCCAGGCTCACGCGCGTCCCGCCCTCCATGGGATGAAGCGTTAACGTCACCGTTGTTCGAGGCTCCTTCGAGTAGTCGACAGTCGGGTCCACTGCGCCTGGGTGCCATTGCCAGACGAAGCGCGTGGGCGGCGTCATCTCCACAAATCGGACGCGGAAGCGCACCGTCTTGCCCTGACACACGGATGTCATCCAGACTTCGTTGCCAGGCGCGATATCGCCTTCGATGGTCACCTGGAACCATGTGGATAGCTCTTTGGCGTTGGTCAGCGCACGCCACACACGTTCGGGGGGCGCCTTGATCTCAATCGTTCGATCGATGCGGGTCAATTCCGCGGTAGTAGTCATATGCAACCTCCAGGTTGCATGATAACCGAAACGCCGCTCGTTATGCAACCGGAAAGTTGCGCGTTGAAAAAGCTACAATGGGATCAAAGGCGGCGGCGCGGGCAGGTCTCGAAACGGAGTATCTGCAACATATAGGAAACCTGAGCCCGGAGCCAACCGCCTGGTCTCGGCCGGCATTCCCTCAACAGCGGTAGTGAAGACGAGCTTCACTTCGCCATCCAGCTGGACGAACTCCGGACACGTCACCCGTGGAGCACCCGGAATCTGCCACTCACATAAAACCTTCCCATCAGCCAGCCGAATTTGCTGTGCTACCCCGTCAGCAACGGACTCCGGATTGTAAAACGCCACAATCACACTTTCGCCTTCGCCGCCGCCGGCATTCGCAGGTGCGGGGCGCAAACCGTCAGGAAAGCCGGGCAGCGAATCCGGCGAGGTGATGAGCGAACTTCCCAGCACCCGTTCGAGCTTGGAGTCGAACCGGTACGCAGTAATGGTTTTGGGAATAGAGTCGATGTCGATCAGCGTCAGACCCTCTGCATCGCGGCTTAGAAACTTGCCATTCGAGCAGAACTGTCCGCCGATAACGGTCCTCACGGTTCCGGTAGCGCAATCGAAGAAATAGAGCGCGGCCAGAGGCTGATTGAACTCGAGATGCTTCGTGCCGAACAGGACGCCGCCATCGATAGCCAAGCCATCGTTGATGATCACGCGTTTGTCGCTGGTAACTGTCGGCCCCGTTTCTTCGAGGACACCGGTCAACAAGTCGAAATATGCCAGCTGCCGTTCGAGTCCAACCAGGACGACACCCGGCTTAGTCGTCTCGGCGAAAAAACCCGGGCGGCCGGGTAGAGGAAACGTCGTGTTCTCGCCGGATGCGAGGTCCAACACATTGATACTGCCTGTCTCGGCGGCGGCCCCATACTGGATGGCAACCCACCCTAACAGCACACCCCCGGCAGGATGATTCCTCAGCAAACGAGGCCCCTCCGGGAGAAAGCGCAGCTCCTCGCTTTCGGGCTCAAAGCAAGGTCTGGCGATGAATCGCGGTGGCGTCAAATCAGAATCATACCTCGATCAACCAAGATATCTTATTGAATCTGCGTAGGTTTGTTGTTAAGCGCAACTACCGCGCCTCGAAACCATCTATACTAGTAGATAGCTCCTCTTGAGTTCGGCCGAGTCTGCCGGGCATTCCCCGTTGGTCAAGCAAGTCCGAAATCGAAAGGATTAGTGTCTCTATGAAACAGTATTTGTTAATCAGTGATTTCGATAAAACGCTCAGCTTCAATGATTCGGGAATTGTCCTCGCCGAGATGCTCGGCATCCCCGGCTTTCAGGAAAAGATCGCCGGACTCTCGAACATCCACCTTGTGCAACAAGGCGGAGAGCTGGCGTACCTGCTGTTACACGATCCGGAATTCAGGCGCGTCAGAAAGCATGATCTCACGGAAGTGGGAAAGCGCATTCGCCTGAAGCAGAACATACGCCAGTTGTCGCGGCTTTTGGACGACCTGGATGGTCATCACTTCACTTTCTATGTTGTTTCGGCGGCGCCGGAGGAAGTGATCCAATCGGCGCTCGAAGGAATTGTCCCGCCGGACCATATTTTCGGAGCGCGCTTCCGCTATCACTCAACCAGCGGCGAGATTGAGTCCATCGATAGTGTTTCGGCGGGCTACGGCAAGGTGGCCGTTCTGGAGGAACTTCGCTCAAAGCTTCCCATCAGCCACGATCGCATTGTGTATGTGGGCGACGGAAGCTCCGACGTCCATGTGATGCTGCACGTGAACCGGCTGGATGGGCTTACCATCGCGGTGTCGGAAAACAAATACATCACGCAGATCGCTCGGCGGACCATCCTTAGCGAGGATGGATTGAGCGTGCTGATCCCGATTTTGGAAGATATCCTCGGCTGGAACTCTACCCAGATCCGGGCCTTCTTTGAAGCGCATGGATTCCTGCTGCAGGAATGGGACAAGGTCCGCACCGATTCGCTGACCATCTCGAAGGTATCGAGCCACGCGCATGCCGAAGCCAGCTTGGAGATCCAGTGAAGCTGGAATGGATTGGTTGGGTAGCGACCGCGTTCTTCGCGAGCTCCTATTTCTTCAAGCAGCCGAATGCTCTTCGTAAAGTGCAGGCCGGGGCGGCGTTGTTGTGGGTGATCTACGGATTGATCATCCACGCTTTCCCTGTAGTGGTGGCGAATCTCGTGGTTGCGAGTGTGGCGCTGTATTCGTCATTCGGTGGCGCTACAAAGCCGAAATTTGATTCAGAATCGCCCGCACCACAAGATCGTCTCCAATCTTGGAATTGATCATCAATTGATAGAGGTGGGCTCATTTGCTTGCCGAAGTATTTCTGGATAAAGGTGGCGCGTTCCTCGTCGATAGTGGACACCAGTTCCACGGCCTTCTCTTCGGATTTGCCGGACATCCGCACGCGGCGCATAAATGCGACCGTGCTGCTGGTGGCTGGTGGCCGGTTGCTGGTGGCTGGTTACTGGTGGCTGGTTTCTGCCCCCTGCCGCCTGCCGCCTGGCTTCTCCCTAGTGCGTCATCGCGTACACAATGTAGTTCACTCCGATCCGAATCCCTAGCGCGGAGTACCGTTCCGGATACAGCGGATTGTCGGCGTGCTCCCAGGAATCGCCCAGGTCCATGTTGTGGCAGATGGCTACCATCAACCGTCCCTTGTCGTCATAAATGCCGCGCCAGCGAGCCTCGTAGCCATCATGCTCCCAAACCTGGTAGGGAGGATACAGCACTTGTTCGCCGGGCACTTGGTAGCGATCGTCAAGGTCGAAGATGGTGTGGAAGATCGAGTCTTTGTTGTCGATCTCCACAATCGGCCGATCTGGAAACACGCGGCTCATGCCGGAAATGAAAACGTCCCATTCATGCGTGCCGTGGAAATCGTCGCACATGAAAAAGCCGCCGCGCAGCAAAAAATCGCGCATCTTGGCCGCTTGCTCATCGGTCAGAGCCCAATGCCCGACTTCCACGCCGTATAGCCACGGCCAGTTGTAGACATCGTCGCCGTCATCCAGATTCACCGGCTGCTCGATAGAGCGAGCGTGCACGCGCGTCAGCCGGCGAAGCGCGGCCGAGAGATGCCGGTCCGAACGCGGATAATCGATGGTCCAATTCGTGCCACCGGCTAGCCAGTTCCCAAACGGCCGGTTGCTGAACCGGACGTCGGGATACATCAACCGCGCGAAAGTCCATTCTCCGGGCACTTTCCAATCGGACGGTTTCGGAAAATCGTTGTATTCCCAACCTGGATAATCGCGGAATTGGCGCTGCCCAAAAGCCACGCACGCTAGTAACGCACACGCCCAGATCCCAGTGCTTGCGAAACGCCGGCGCGTCACAATCCTTGGACGCGCGGAAGCCTTCCCCGTTGTACGCATTACTTCTTATGTCCAGAATGCCACAGCGTTTTCCGCGAGTCCCGAGTCCCAAGCCCGCAGCCCGGTTATACTGGTCGAATGCCACAAGCGAACGCAGGACCAATTCAGCGTCTGGCAGCCCTCGGACTGCGCATCACGGGCGCACTCGCGTTCCTGGCGCCGCTCGTGACGCGCCTGGTGGTTGGAATGGGTCTCCGCGAAGACGGCCTTGGCAAGCTCCATCACCTCGACAAAGTCACCAGCTTCTTCACCGACCTCGGAATTCCGTTCCCCGGCGCCAACGCCGCCTTCATCGCCGGGCTGGAATTCATCGGTGGTCTCTGTCTGGTGTTTGGTCTCGGAACGCGCATCTTCGCGGCGCTGCTCTCCTGCACTATGCTGGTCGCTGTCCTGACCGCCGACCGCCCCACGTTCATTGAAAAGTTCCCGGGCGACCTCACCGACATCGCCTCATTCACGTACTTGCTATTCTTAATATGGTTGGTCCTTTACGGACCCGGCCCCATTAGCATCGACTACTTCTTGAGCAAGTGGCTGGGGCTAAACGGCAAGACCGGAGAGTCGAAGTAGATGGCGAACAATCGGTGGGGATATCCGGACCTTGGATTCGGCATCGGACTGCGTTCGGTGCATTTCGAGCACATCCTCAAGAACAATCCCGTCATCGATTGGTTTGAAGTACTCTCGGAAAACTACATGGACACGGGCGGCCGTCCCCTGCACGTCCTGGATCAGGTTGCGGAACGGTATCCGGTGGTGCTGCACGGCGTGTCGCTATCGGTGGGCAGCACCGACCCCATCGATTTCGATTACCTCAAGAAGCTCAAAGCGCTGGGCAATCGGACCAACGCGCGCTGGGTATCCGATCATTTATGTTGGACCGGCGTCACTGGCCTCAACACGCACGATCTGCTGCCCATGCCCTATACCGATCAAGCGCTGCGCCACACCATTGAGCGCGTGCGCAACATCCAGGATTTTCTGGAGCGGCCCATCGCGCTTGAAAACGCATCCACCTATCTGGAATTCAGCGCTTCCAAATGGCCGGAGAGCGAGTTCATCGCCGCGCTGGCGGAGGAGGCCGATTGCGGCATTCTGCTGGACGTCAATAACGTGTATGTAAGCTCGTTCAACCACGGATTCGATCCGAAAAAATATATCGACAACATTCCCAAAGATCGCGTGGTGCAGATGCATCTGGCCGGGCACACCAACAAAGGCACACATATTCTGGATACTCACAGCGACTACGTCATCAACACCGTGTGGGAATTGTACCGTTATGCCCATCGCCGGTTGGGCGGCGTGGCGACGCTGCTGGAATGGGATGCCAATATTCCCGGTTTCGATGTGGTCCACGGTGAGGCATTGAAGGCCCGCCAGTTCCGCGAGCAAGAAGACAAGCAAATGCCGGCGCCGGAACTGGAAGAGATTCCCGCGTATGGCGACTGAGCGCCAGGGAGATCGGCTAGCGCCTCCGGGTCTCGACCGCGTTCAGCGCTGGATGCAAGCCCTGATCCAGGACCAGGGTACCTGCGCAGAAGCCATCGCCTCCGAACGCGCGCAGGTTGAGATCCCCGCGGATCAGGCGCGCACCGTGGTGCTTCCCTCCAAAACACTTTCTTCGTTCGAACGCCTGGACATTTATCGCGAAATGTATCTGCTGCGTATGGAAGAGGCGCTCGCGAGCGACTATCCGGCGCTCAAACACTATTTGGGCGACGAAGAGTTCATGCGCATGGTGGCGCGCTATGTGGAGGTTTACCCATCGCGCAGCTATACATTGAACCGGCTGGGTGATCACCTTCTGGAATTCCTGGCGACTATTGGTGATCTTCCCAAGCCGGATTTCTGTCGCGATCTGGCGCGCCTGGAACTCGCGCTGACCGGCGTTTTCGATGCAGGCGAAACCGCGCCATTGACTGCGCAGGCCGTGCAAGCGGTTCCGCAGGATGCCTGGGAAACCGTGCGGCTGAAGCCGATTGAGGCTTTTCGGTTGCTCGAATTCAATTATCCCGTGAGCCGGTATCTTGGATTTGTGGACGAAGAGAATCCAGTACCGCGCCTGGCAAGGAAAAAGACCTGGGTGGTGGCCTACCGCAGCAACTATAGCGTCCATCGCATGGACCTGACCCAGCCAGCCTATGAACTGCTCTCTGCTCTGGCCTCAGGCGAGACGGTCGGGGATGCCATCGTCAGCGTGATGACGCGCAAGTTCCGCAGGGCCGTCAAGGAGAAGCAGTTATTTGAGTGGTTCCGCGACTGGATGGCCGAGGGGCTGTTCCAGGCGGTGGAAATCGCGAAGCCATGAAACTTTTCCTGGACGCGGGTAATCCAGTAGGGTGGAGGCGTTGTGGATCCCGAAGAAAAGCTACCGGCGCCGAGCCCTGACGAGGATGAACCCGAGGATCCCGTGGATGAGGCCGGCGAAGAATCGTTTCCCGCTAGCGACCCACCCGCGTGGACGGCATTAGCTGCCCACTGATCTCGCGCGCGCGTTCCTCGCGTAGATGGAGCATCAGCCTTCCACATTTGCATCCATGCCTATGGATTCCGAGAGGCTCTACACGCCAAAGTAGCTCTCGCCATCCTATAAGCGGGTCTCTACGCTAACTGACCTTGCAAATTTCTAGCCTGCCTAAGTTAATAGTGTTGCCGCTGGATTCAAATGCTTTTGAGTAACTCGATAAAGCCGGCGGAACGGCGTCAATGAGGTTAATCGCAGATGGATTATACTGAGGTCCATGTTGGAATTATTCACCAATGGGCTGACAACCGTTAACCCATCGTTGTTGACCGTCGTAATTTCTGCGGTCGTCTCTGCTACGGTAGCGTGGATCACGCATTTGCGAGCGACTGTTCCAACGCTAGTGTTCATGCGACGCCCCGACTGGAACTGGAAGATAAGGAACGTTGGACGAGGAACAGCATACGACATTCAATTCGAAGACAGGAAATCCGATGGCAAATATAAGCGCTACTTTCTCGATCCGATTGGACCAGGTGATGAAGCTCCGCTAGGCGAACTATCGCACGGGGACCAATTTACGCTCTACTACTCTGGAGCGTCTACTTGGCAAAATTACAAAACTAGCTGTAGGGGCTGCAGGAATAAGGTCCGCAAGGTAAAGCTCTGGTTGCCAACGTGGAAAGATTGCGAAGATGAAACGCGTCTCGTGAATCGGAAGAATCCCTATAACGAAACCACGTCCTCAGCTTAATCTCTCGCCACGCCATACTGCCGACGACCCCCAGGCTAAGCTCCGAGGAGGATCAACCCGAGGATCCCGTGGACGAGGCTGGCGAAGAATCGTTTCCCGCCAGCGACCCACCCGCGTGGACGGCATTAGCTGCCCACTGATCTTTCGACCGCCGTCCGTGCGGTAAACTCGATTTTGAAAGCCTTGTTAATCGCGGGCGCGTAGCTCAGGTGGATAGAGCATCAGCCTTCTAAGCTGAGGGTCGCTGGTTCGAGTCCAGCCGCGCCTACCAATTAAACCAATAATTTGCGGATCACTGAACCTGCTCCAAGTGCTCTAGTGTAGTGGGAACTGCAGAGACCGCACCTCTTTTTGCCACTTCTGGCTTCGTAGAAAGGGCCTCAACGGTCGACCCGCTTTGCGGCCATCCGGATATGAGAGTAACGCTCCAACATCGCCCGGCTCATGTGCCCCATCAGCGAAAGCATGGTGCTTTCAGGAACTCCCGCTTCTGCCAGTTTGGTGGCGACCGTGTGCCTCAGATCGTGCATTCGGCAAGACACCCCTGCCTTATCGCGAAGGTTCTCCCACGCCGCCTTAATATTACTACGTTAAGTGTTAAGGACTGCGAGCGCCTCTCGCTGTGGCACCGCAGTAAGCGCAAACGCCAGTCCAAGTGAACAAGATGTATTGAATCTCACGTCGCGTCCTCGGCAGGGTCCACTCAGAAGTTTTTTTTACCTCGTTGCCACTTCGCAAGGCCTCGACACGGACGAATCCAATCCTGCCAGCAAGCTCCTTATGCACATCCTCGCTGCCGTGGCTCAGTTCGAGCGGGAATTGATCCGCGAGCGCGTCAGCGCCGGCATGCGCGCCGCCAGGGCACACGGCACAAAGACGGGCAACGCAATTGGGCGCCCGCGCCGGATTTTCAATCGCGACGAAGTGGTACGGCTTCGTGAAACAGGGCTCTCGATCGAGCGAATCGCGGGCCAGATTGGCATCGGCGTTGGGACCGTGGTTCGGGTCCTTCAGACGAACGGTAACGTTCGGACGGCGAAGCCAAACCGGCCACGTGACGTGTAGGCGACTTACCAGGACCGATGCTTCCGCCGCCCGTGGATTCTTCGAATGGCCAACGATCCGCTCGGAGCAGTCGCTAAACACTGCGCCGTTTGATCGGCATAGGGGCAGCGGTTGCCCACTGACCCCTGCCACACCACCGTACGTACGGGTCCGTATACGGCGGTTCGAGAAGTTACGCTGTTACTCGTCGACTAGCGAAGGTAGACCGAGCGA
>JBEKJJ010000212.1:0-22585 GCA_050011295.1 Bryobacteraceae bacterium | reverse complement strand
GCCGTCAGGATCAGCATATTGCCACTTTCCTCTACCGGCATCTGATTCTCTTCGGTAAGCTCGCCGCCGCCGTATACCTGCCCGTTCGCCAGCGGGTACGTTCCCAGATCATGCGGCGCGAACGGCCAGCGCCACCGCTCTAAGCGCGCGTATTCCATCACTGGATAAAGCTGCGCTTCCAGTAGCCGCGGATTGAACAGGAGCGTGAACGGAGCACTAGGATAAATGACGTCCACTGTGGCGATGCAACCGTTGCTGAAATTCTCCTTAGGGAAGAACATCGGGGTTCCATCGGCGTCCGAAACCAGCTTGTGCGCGGCCAGCGTCTGGCGGTAAGCCAACGTAGCCAGGCGCGCATATTTCTCGCCGCCGACACTTCGCAAGTCACCCATCAGCCGTGCGTCGAAAGCTTTACTTTTTTCGAGTAACGTATCGTGATCGCGCCGGGCCATGCGAAGCAACATTGTCGCGTTCGCGCCGTTGCGCCTCCACCAAGCCCGTTCACGCCTCTCCAGATATTCAATGGCGTAGATGTCGTCGTAACCGATCATCATGTAGCGGGATGCAGGCTGGGAATCGATCGTACCCAAATTGATCGCGAACGCGAGCACCGCGCCATTGTCTGGCAAATCATCGGAATCGGGCAAGCGGCCGTTGTTCGAAAATGAATTAGTCTCCTGCCTCCTCAATCCAATGGAGGGCGTTACGCCGTCCGGACGGTCGGCCTCGAGATACAAATATCCCCAATCGATCCGTAGGTCGTCACCGCGTTTGGCGAGAATCGGCTGTTCGCGCGAGCCGATCCGCAGGGCGGTTTCGCCATCCAGTAGAACACGCGTCGCCGAAACCGGCTGATCGCGGGTATTGACAACTAATTCGGATGACGCGTCAAAATACAGCGCGACGTCATGTTGCTTGCCGTCGGCCGAGCGGACTTCCCATTCGACATAGCTGAGCGGCCGCGACAATACATCCAGATCGTCTGGCAACGCAGGTGTGAAGAATGTGAGTTGGAGACGCACCCCGCCGTCCAAGAACTGGTAGATGGTGCGCGTAGGCAAGACTTCCAGCCCGGCCTGATCCATAGCGGGAAATTTGCTGCCGCCCGTCAAGGCGTACGTCTTGGAATCAATTCGAGCCAGCGCAGTCAGACTGTTGGGCTTGCCGGTCCAGTGCGTTGTGATGGAATCAGTCAATCGATCGGCCGCCGACCAGATGCTGAAATACGGATCGTGCGCGATCAGCGGAACGGCGGGAGGCCGCATCGGCGGCAAAGGGGGGGTCTGTGCGGTTACTAAGAACACAACGCCCGTGAACAACATGCAGAATTTCATTTCGCAGCTCCCCCACGTTCCTCAAGCATGAATGGAAATTCAGTAATTCTTAGCTTGCCCATGCCGCATGGGATCACTGTGATTGTTTCTTGCTCCCTCGTCTGAGCGTACCATTCCAGAATCGGGAGTATGAGATGTCCGGAGCGACAGCGAGGCCTAGTTCAATCCGGCAGGCGCAAGCTTCGCCAGACACGATCAGAAAGACCGAATCGACGGTAGTCGACTAGTAACTCTGATACGCATTTGGTAATAGTGATATCCACTTAGTAAGTCACGAATAAATCTAATAATTAATTCTGGAAACGACCGCGTTTTTGTATTAGAGTAAGCGCAGGCCGAGAAATAGAAATATGCCCGGTGCCACTTCTTCGCGAGGGCACTCACAGCCTTTGATCCCAAGCGCCGTGATCGACGCGTCTGGAGTCCTGTATTGGCAAATCGAGCGCCTCGTCCCGTAAGCTCGCAACCCGCGCCGGAACGATGCTGCCGTGGATCGCATGGCTGCGTCAATCCGCGAATTCGGCTTTAAGATTCCCATGCTCGCCCGCAGCAGTGGTGAGGTTGTGGATGGCCACCTTCGGCTGAAAGCAGCCAGGGAAGCTCGGCATAACCGAAGTCCCTGTGATTCTTTGCGACGAATGGACCGAGACGCAAGTGAAGGCGTTTCGATTGATGGTTAACATCGGTCGGCTGGGCTGAGTGGGACGCCGAGCTACTTGGGCTGGAACTTCTAGAGCTGAAAGATCTCGACTTCGATCCGGACCTAAGGGGATTCGATTCCGCCGAGCTGGAGCGCTACCTCGCTGACCTCGACGTCAAGCCGGGGCTCACCGATGAGGACGATGCGCCGGAGCCACCTGAAGCACCTGTTAGCCGGCTCGGTGATCTGTGGTTGCTCGGAAAGCATCGCGTGCTTTGCGGAGACGCAACTAATGCTGCTGACGCGAATCGACTCATGGCAGGCGAAGCCGCAGACTTGGTGTTCACCGATTTGCCCTACAACTGCCGGCACGAGGGTTACACGAAAGACAAACTTACGATTACAATTTGAGCGCGACCTTGGCGATAGCACTCACAAGTCACCGTCGTTGTCGTCGCAAACATTCCCGGGCGTAGATTCCCTGTGTCCGACGATTTGTTCCGAATCTTCCTTGCGATCACTTTCTTCGTGAAGCGCTTTCCGTGTGTCAATCGTGTTACAATCCAGACTCAGCACTGTAAGCTGAAATTTGGGCATAGGGCAAGATACTGCAGTCAGACTCTGCAGGCCAGACGCCTCCTTTCGATGGCATTCCGTGCCAAAACAGTATCTTGGACATCTCTCTTCGCGCGATCCTCTGCATCCCTATCTGGTGCGAGACGTCCTGCCGCAAATAGGCGTGAATAGCGGTGCGGCTGAGTTCCGCGTCTTTAGCATGAAGGACGGCAAGGTCTATCTCTACGAGGAGCGCCACAGCTCCGCGCAAATTGTCGGCAAGTTTTTCATGAGCGAGGGCAACCATTCGGCCAACGCCGTCCAGCGCATGGACCAGGAGTTCGACAATCTCCGGCTCCTGCGCGCCTACGGGCTGGCTGGTTATCCGCATCACGTCGTCCGCCCACTGGGCACGAACGCGTGGCTCAATAGCATTTTGGTAGAAGAATATGCCAAAGGCGTCCCGCTTAGCTCCTTCGTCAATCATGCGATTCATAATGAGCGTTCCCAACCACTTTTCGAAAAGTTGACCGCTTTGGCATACTTCCTGGCGACTCTGCACAACCGCACCGCGAACGGGCAAGGGGTGGATTTCCACCAAGACTGCGCCTATCTGGACCGGCTAGTCCGGAAGCTGCAAGCCAAGCAGGTGATCGGCGCCTGGGACGCGAACGAATTTTCTTGGTTGCGCGACCGCTGGCGAGAGAAGCCGCGCATGTGGGAGGATAACCAGGTGCTGGTGCATGGCGATGCCACACCCAGCAATTTATTGTTCGGCCGTGGCCTCAACGTGATCGCGATTGACTTGGAACGGATGAAACGAGCGGATCGCACTTTCGATCTCGGGCGGATTGCCGGAGAGTTGCAGCACTATTTCTTGCAGGCCACAGGGAACAAGCATTCCGCCGAGCCCTTCATCGGGCATTTTCTCTGGGAATATGCCTGCCACTTCCCCGATCGCGATCGAGCATTCCGCTCCATTACCGGCCGGTTGCCTTTCCAGATGGCCCTCACACTCCTGCGCATCGCGCGAAACTCTTGGGTCAGCTCTCCCCAACGCTGGCGGCTGGTGCAAGAAGCCAAAATCATCTTGCGGACGCCGTGATGGAAATTCGCGCGTTGCTATTCGACGTCAACGGAACCCTGATCGACATCGAAACCGACGAATGGATGGAACAGGTCTATCGCGCCATCGCGCACTTTCTCACCTATCAGGGCATCTCGCTGCACCGTGGCGAAGTGCGAGACTTGTACTTCCAGATCATGAAAGAGCAGTTTGCGGTGAGTTCCGAAACTTATCCCGAGTTCGACGTTGTCGCTGTTTGGCGCGAAGTGTTGCGCCGCTACGCCACAGATTACACGCGGTCTCTCGCGCCGGAGAAGCTTCGCGAGATGCCTGTGTTCTTGGCCGAAATGCAGCGCGGGATTAGCCGCAAGCGGTTGGTGGCATTTCCTCAAACACAGGAGATTCTAGCTGAGTTGAAAACGCGCCATCACCTTGCCGTGGTATCTGATGCGCAGAGCGCCTACGGTTTGCCCGAGCTTCGGGCCGTCGGTTTGGCCGACTACTTCGCGCCTATCATTATTTCGGGCGACTACGGCTATCGCAAACCGGACCCCCGCCTGTTTCAAACAGCCTTGAGCAAATTGCAGATCCGCCCAGAAGAAGCGATTTTCGTTGGAAACGACCGCTTTCGCGACGTGCTGGGAGCCCGACAGGTTGGGATGAAAACTATCTTGTTCTGCCCGAACGGCACCCATGGTGAATCTCCCGGAGCGGCGGAGCCGGACTATATTCTCTATCAATTTGCGGACCTTCCCCGCGCGATCGAGTTTTTCGCGACCGCTAGTGGCCAGTAGCCCCCAATAACCCACCTCAGATCGTTGCTCTTGCCGCCGGGAATGATCTAATGTTTTTGCGGATGCGCCACAGCCAGGACCGGGCCTACGAAGGTAAAGATGAGAAGATTCCCTTTGTATCTCTTTAATGCGACTGTCGAAGAGGGAGCAGCGGCTACCAGTGGCGTCCCTTTTTCACCGCAGCGCGAGGGGTCTGGCGAATAGAAATTGCCCGTCGGCACGCGTTCAGAATTCGGGTCGGGTGATACGGAAAGCACAAGCTCTTGTCTCTCTCGAACGCGAGGAGACACGAGTAAGTTCCCCGAACGCCCCTCTCGCGTTTTAGCTGCGGCACTCCAACCCGGCTGAGCGCCGAAGTGGAATCGGAGCACCTATGGCCGATCATCCGCTGAGCCCGATGTATCCTGATTAGGAGCCGGTACGGCAATGGCAAATCTTGCAACTTACGAATGCGGTGAACAACATGGGTTTTAACGAGATCACGCGCCGCGGCTGGCTGACGGGCGCGACCGCAATTGTGGCGCAAATGGGAACGCCGTCTGTCGCGAAAGCAGGGTCGGACCCGCTCGGGTGGACTCTCAACGAGGCCGCGGCGGCTCTCTCGCGGCGTAGCATTTCTTCGGAAGAACTGACAAAACTGTGCCTGGCGCGCATCGGCAAACTCGACCGTCTACTGAGTTCATTCATCACCCTGGATGCAGATTCCGCCTTGAAACAGGCGCGCGAATGCGACCGCCAGCAAAAAGCCGGTCGCGTTTCGAGCCGGCTGCTGGGCATCCCTATCGCACTAAAGGACAACATCGACACGGCGGGCATACGGACCACCGCAGCGGCACAGGTTTTCAAGGACCGCATCCCTGCTGAAGATGCGGAGGTCGCTAGGCGGCTGAAGGCTGCCGGCGTAGTGTTGTTGGGTAAGTTAAACCTAGATGAAATGGCGTTCGCGGGTACCGGGACGACGGGTTGTTTCGGGCCCGTGCATAATCCTTGGAATCCGGACAGAATCACTGGTGGTTCTTCCGCCGGGTCCGCTGCCGCGGTATCCGCCGGACTCTGCTTTGCGTCGGTCGGCAGTGACGACGGTGGCTCGGTCCGCATTCCCGGCGCGCACTGTGGCGTGGTTGGACTCAAGACGTCGTATGGCCGCGTGAGCACTCGAGGCGTGGTACCTTCCGCCTATTCCATGGACACCATCGGTCCCATCACGCGGACCGTGGAGGATTCTGCCGCCCTTCTCCAAGTGCTGGCCGGCTACGATCCGCTGGATGCGATCACTCAGCCTGAACCTGTACCAGACTACTTGCACGCAATTGGGAGTTCAATCGCAGACTTGCGATTGGGTGTGGCACGTGAATACTTCTTTGAACAACTTCATCCCGACGTCTCTACGGCGGTCGAAGAAGCCATAAGGCATCTACGCACCAAGGTCCGGGAAACCCGCGACGTAACTCTGCCCCGCCTCCGGTTAGCAGAAAACGGCGACTACGATGTCGAGTTGTACCATTATCAGAAACCGTTCTTCGACAAATCTCCCGATCTGTATCATCCGCGGTCACAACGCTTATTGAATGAGGTCAAGAAGGTCGAGTCGGTCGGCTACATCGAGACACTGAAGCGAATCCGTGAGTGCCGGCGTGATATCCGGCGCGTCTTCGAGCAGGTAGATGTCCTGGTTTTACCGACCATGAGGGAACCTGCTCCCCTGATTTCCGAGACGGTTAACGAGACGCACCGGCGGCCCCCAAGCAACACGACCGCCTTCAACCATTTCGGCACACCGGCAATTACGCTGCCGTGCGGGTTCTCTTCAGACGGATTACCAATCGGCTTACAGATTGTTGCCCCGGCCTGGCACGAGTCGGTGGTTCTGTCGGTTGCCTATGCCTACCAGCAATCCACGGATTGGCACAAACGAACGCCTCCGATTCTGAGGACGTAGCGGCAATTGCTGGTCCGTACGGGTTGCCCTGATCCCTCATACCCGATGCCTCATGTCCGCTAACGGCGAGCGCTGCGCCAACCAGTGGTCTGTCTCGGTGATTCCACGAGACACGTAGGTCGGGAGTGTACCGAGCCCTTGATCTTCCACAAACTACCCGTGTACAAACTACGTACAAGAGCCCCTATTTTCGACGATTCTTGAGATGTTGAAGCTTGTAATCTCCAAGGGGTCGTTTAATCGTGGTTCGAATCCATGCCAGGGAGCCAATTCTATCCGCGTCCTGAGCTGCCCTTCTCCTTTTCTTTTCCACAACTTTCCGGGTTAGACCGGCGCAAGATTTCGAACGGTTCGAACAGCCCTCTCCTACCGGCTCACTTCTTCTTCCCATTGAGTGCCGGTAGAAGAAGTTTCAGAAGCGCTTCATCAGAGAAGGGGTTCTGACCTGAGATCACCTCGCGATCTTGAAGGACGTAGCTCTGCCATGGAGCGACCACGCTTACGTCACCGCCCGCCGTACGCAAGGCGAAGTCCGGGTAGAAGAGAACCTTACCACCAATCTCAAGCGGCTCCCGCTGTTGCTCTTCCGCTGTGGAAAAGATTGTCATCTTATATCCGGAATAGATCCAACCTTGAGCCTTTGCATGCGCTCCAGCGGCATCGCCCGCCGCCAGCGCGCGGACCACCTCCGTCGAATTCGGAAGAGCCGAGAGTAGTGAAATCGGGCCATGGCAGAGCACCGCCGTAGGCTTGGATGTTTTATGAAAGTGTCTCATCACGGTGCCAGCGTCGGGATCATCAAGCAGATCCATCATCGGCCCATGGCCGCCGGGGACGAAGACAGCGTCATATTGATCGAGGCCGGACGCGATGACATCCGAGATGCGAGTTGGATTTTTGAGCCCAGTCAGGCTGTCGCGGAATTTTAAATAGTCCTGAAGCTTAGCCTCGTCCCCACCGAAGAACTGGGCTATAGCTGAATTGACATCCATTTGGGGCGTGTTGCCTTTGGGGTTGGCGAAAGTGATTTCGTAGCCTTCCTTCATCAGGGCGCGAACCGGAACCGTCAGCTCATTGAGGTAATAGCCGGCGCCGGCATAAACCTTGCCATCTTTCAAGGGCAAGCCGTGACCGCTCGAGACCAGCACCAAGACTTTTCCTTTTGTTGTCATTTGTTCCCCTTTCTGAAATCGAATCTGTTTCCCGGGATCTTAGCTTGCGTGGAGCAACCGAATTTGCGGGAGCCTCGGATTCAGCCACCGTCGTCATTGCGTCTACCAGCAGCGCGTCGTACTCGCTGAAGATTAAAGTCGAGTTGATCGGGTCAAAGCCGAGCGCCTCGCCGAAGAGTCCAGCCCGCTCAGCGACCATAGCCTTTCCCGGACGGAAAAAACGTTCACACCAAGCGGGTTCGAGGCGACAGGCGCGGTCACGCGCTTGGTCTCTTTCGGTCCATTTGTGCCGTCCATTTGGTAGTCCTTTCGATGTTAGAGCGAGTGGCCGTTCAAGGCGAGATTCGCAGAAGCGCGACGACGAGTCTATCGGACGAAGGTATCGACGAATAGCACAGTATGGATTGGACATATTCGCAAAGAGCGGCGCGTACTCTTTTCAAAAATCCCAATACCAAGTTATCACCAATACCATCGTCCGATTGATTCGCAAGAGCACATCGAGTGTAATCGCTGCAATTGCAGCCGTTCGCTCGGAACACGGCCTACCACAGAAATTAGCAGCATATGGCAGCACCCCGATGAGTCGGACGGTCACCCGGGTGCGCCTTAACTTGCATCGGCTCAGGTCGGGCTGTTGGAGGTTCAGGTCACAAATGGATGGGTGGGCCCTGCAAAAGACTGTTCACCCGAGTTCGAGACGTATCCAAGGTGGGTGCCCGCTTATGGACAGCGTGCGCCATAAAGCGCGGATCAGAATGAAAACATTACTCTTTGACCACGTTCTATCCCGCAGCGAATTGGACCGCAAAAGTTCGAAACGTGTCGATGCCGGGGAGCCAACGTCTGGGCGCCCAGGAAAATCATTTCCAACTCTGAGGTTCTCGGTTGACAGTGGTAACGGCGTTCACGGCTGGCTGCCGCGCTTATGTTGCCTGAGCAGTGCATCGAAAAGCTCTTCGCGCCCGCGGAAATTCGTAGTCCGCAGCCGCGCGAGTGCGTTAGCAAAGTCGATCATGCCGCGGCGGGCAGCGAGATCGAGAATACCGAGCGTCCCAGTGACCTCTAATCCTTTGTCGCGAGCCGCCATCGCACCTCTGCGATCATCGATGAGAATAAGGTCCGCTGAGACAGGATAGCCCGAGCGAGATCGCAGACCTCTCGCCGTCATCCAAGGCACGCAACGACGGATCATCACTCGGGTCCGTTCGATACTTCGAGCCAGTCGGGCTTCTTGCTCATCCAGTTTCGTACCACCTCGGGTGCGGAAGGGTGCCGCAGCTCGTCGGACACAACCGAGGGAATGAGGATCTTCCCGAACAATCTTGGCAGGAGTTGGATATGATCGATCTGCACCAGGTAATGAAGCGGGCTGGTGTCAGCAACTACAATGAGCATCAAAAGCCCAGTCGCTGCTGCTGGCCACCCTATAACGGGCAGCTAGTTTAGGAGCGATTCCCAGTTGGCTGGCACCCTTCCTGCGGGTCCAGGTACGGGCTGACTTTCGGGATGCGCGTGCGGCGGAACCAATTCCACACCTTTGATCATCCCCCGCTTATCGTAATCGTAGAACCAGTCCTCACCCGGCTCAAAGCTGGCTATGATCGGATGCCCTGTCGCCGCCGCATGCTTTGAGGCATGCTGACTCGGAGAACTGTCACAACATCCGATGTGCCCACACTCCGCACACCGGCGGAGATGAAACCACCAACCTTTCGGTGACGCCAGGCACTCCACACACCCGTCGCCGCTTGGTTTCGAAGCGGGATTAAATCCGCGGTGATCTTTCTTCATTGCGATTTTTCCTTTAGACGTTGTATCTCCAGCAAAGAGTTCAAGGCACCAGCAAGATCTTCCCGATGCCACCCTTTTCTGCCGCTGCTTGAGCCTCGGCCGCTTGACTGAGTGGCAGTTTCTGGCTAATCGGGATTACGAGCTTGCCATCTCGCACCGCTTCCGCCATGAACTCGAGCGTTTTCCTGTCGAATTTCGAGAATACGAACTCGACCTTTACGGACGGGTACTTCGCGGCGTTCTGCGGTGTCCCGGCGACCGAAGCAAACACTCCTCCCGGCTTGACCTTGGCGATCAGCTTTTCGGCGGTTCTTCCGCCGACCGTATCCGCCACCGCATCGAGCGGCGGGAGATTTGCAATCGCGGTGTCGTCGTCGGTTGCGACGACCTGATCCGCGCCCACAGTCTTCGCCTCATCCATCTGCTTCTTCAAAACCCCCGCGATCGCAGTCGCCCCGCGTTCCTTCGCAGTGAATACCGCCGAACGCCCGACATTTCCTACGGCGCCGACGACCATGACCGTCTGGCCCGCTTTGACTCCCGTAGCTGAAAGGAGCTGGTTGCCGGTGGTCGTCACCAGCGGCAGCGCCGCCGCCTGAATCAAATCGAGCCCCTTGGGGATCTTGGCCAAGACCGCTGCATTCACGACACAAAGTTCGGCGTAAGTATTGTCCGCCATAGCGAACACCTGGTCGCCGACGGAAAAGCCTTCCACTCCCGGTCCAATCTTGATCACAGTTCCCGCCATATCGACTCCTATGAGGCTCGGGAAATGCATGGGATAAAAATCCTTCGTTAACCCGGCACGCCGTTTGTAGTCGATCGGATTCACGCTCGCGGCGGCGACCCGCACCAGCACCTGGCCCGGACCAGGCACCGGATCAGGATAGTCCTCAAACTTCAGTACTTCCGGACCGCCATATTGGTGGACAACAATCGCTTTCATATTTCATCTCCTTGTACGGTGCGCACCCAGTCACTAACAAATCTTATTCGAAACTGGAAGCCGCCGGGATAGGCATGGCGAAATAATTTAGTGACAAAGATGCACCGATTCTGGCGCTCAGCATTGGCTCGTCTTCGCTGGAGTTCGGAACTAGATAATGCACTGCCTCGTCCCGGAATTTGCACCCGCTTGATAACTTCGATCAGTTCTTGCGCCTGACCAGTGGATTCTTAGCTCTGCACTCGGCGTTCACGCTTCACAGCGCCTTTGGTGGCAGTCTCCCTTCTGCTCTTTTGAGGATGAATGCCCAGGTCGTGCCACGACGTTTCCGCGAGGTTGACGTCGTAGTAGTTTGCAGCTTTCTCGATGTTCGCGAACGCAAAAGCACGGTCGGCATCGGAAACGCCGATAACTTGATCAAACCGCGCGACCGCGTTGCGCACATGTTGTGCGTCGGTCAGTGGTTCTTTACGCTGCTTCGGAAACGCGTAGACACTGTCTGGCAGGTCGCTCTGCGTCGTGAGCCGTCCGTGTTTCTCGTGAGGTTTCCAAGTCGCTTCGGGCATGTCTTTGCTATCCTTTCCTTGATATTTGGCTAGAGAGCAGGCGTCGGCCCTTGCGTATCCGCGTGATCGCCTCGAGTCCGCCTTTCGTGACCATGGTCCCACCGGTCACGACCATTGTCTTGCGTTTTGTCTGCATTGTCTTCGGCCAGAGCTGCTTGCACTGCGAGAGAAGCAATGGAGGGGCCATCGCTAAATTACTGAAAACCGGCAGTCCCGCGCGCCGGTCGATACTCACATGTCCGCAATGTGAGTCGATGGTTCGACAGGACTGCCCCGAGGGTGAGAAAGACGGCCGTTGGTGAGATCAGACCGAACATGCCTGAGCGAACTGCGAATGTAAGGTTCCGTGCACCTGACCGCTGGGTTAAATGAGGGCATGGACGGGATTCTATCGAGATAGACATTGTGCGGGCGGACCCGCCTGGGAGGAACCGAGAGTCTTGCAGGCGAGCCAGAAGCCGGTCTTGCGTCCGGTGTTGCCCAATTGATCATGTGACGTTAATACCATCAGTATTTTCATGTTCGTTCTCTTTTGTTTTGGTATTACGGTCGACTGCGTTGTACACGCGTGTCGCGTACGCTATTGTTCGCGGACCGACTCGGCCCGCCGACGATTTCGTCAAGGCCCCGACACCGATTGCCGTCACCTCCCGCTTATGTCCCGTGTATCTTTGAGATACTACACGCGGAACGCTTGGAATCAGATTTGCCAGCCAATCGACGTCGGCGCACCACCTGATGGGACAGCTTCTCTCAATCAATGTCGGGCTTCCTCGTGACGTCGCATGGAGGGGCGAGAAAGTCCACACCGCGATTTGGAAGCAGCCAGTGCAGGGCAGGATTCGAGTCCGTCGCCTGAATGTGGAGGGCGATGGACAAGGGGATCTCACCGGACATGGAGGCGAACACCGCGCGGTGATGGTGTATCAAATGGACGCTTATCACTACTGGGAGGCCCAGCTAGGCCGAAAGGATTTTTCATTCGGACAGTTTGGTGAGAACTTCACAGTAGCCGGCTTAGCCGATGATGAAGTTTCGATCGGCGATCGATACCGCATTGGAAGCGCGCTCTTCGAGGTCACTCAGCCGCGCGTCACATGCTATCGCGTGGGTATCAGAATGGCTGAGCCGGCAATGGCTGCTCTGCTCGTGTCACATCATCGGCCTGGCTTCTACTTTCGCGTGCTGGAGGAGGGTGACGTTGGCGCCGGCGACGAAATCACGAAAGTGGCGGATGGCCCCGAGCACATCACAGTGGCCAACATTGATGCCCTGCTGTATTTGCCAAACCCTTCGCGCGAACAACTCGAACGCTCGTTGCGAGTGCCGGCGCTCAGCGAGGGTTGGAAAACGTCTTTAAGGGCAATTGCAGAGCAGAAGACTTCGGAGGGAGGGAACCCCGGGCTCAAGGCTTCAACCGGGCCACCGCCAGCCTGGCCGGGCTTTCGACCAATGCACGTCACCCGACTGGAGCGCGAGACTGCCAACGTGGTCTCGCTATATTTCGAACAACCCGACGGGACATCTCTACCGGTTGCTCTAGCTGGACAGTTTCTGGTGCTCCGGTTGCGCACAACACCGGACGGCCCCATGCTGCTCCGGAACTACTCGATGTCGGGCACGACCGGCGCTGGAACTTACCGCGTGAGCGTCAAACGCGAGGTGAACGGGGTTGTCAGCTCGTATCTTTACGATCACGTACACGCGGGCGATATTTTGGAGGTTAGCGCGCCTCGGGGAGGTTTCACTCTGCGGTCCGGCGATGCGCCGGTGGTTTTGCTCAGCGCGGGCATCGGGGCAACCCCCGTACTCGCCATGTTGCACTCGCTGTCTTCGGCCGCGTCGCGTCGTGAGATCTGGTGGATCTATGGAGCACGTGACCGAGCGGAGCACCCGTTTGCGAAAGAGTCACGTGGACTCCTCGAAACGCTCGTAAACAGCCGAAGCCATATTGTCTACAGTAAGCCCATTTCTGAGGACAAACTCGGCGTCGATTACGACTCGGTTGGGCATGTGGACACCTTCCTCCGCGACCTGACTGCGGGCTTGAAGACATGGGGTGCCGATTCCACACGGATTCACACGGAGGTGTTTGGGCCGGAAACGCCGATTACACCGGGAATTGCGCCATCCTCCCACCCGCCCGTTCACCCTCCCGCGGGAAAACCCGGCGCCGGCCCACAGATTTCATTTACACGAAGCGGGCTTACGGTTTCGTGGGATTCAAGGTTTGCAAGTTTGCTGGAGCTTGCAGAAGGGTGCGACGTTCCCGCACAGTGGTCGTGCCGTACAGGCGTCTGCCATACCTGCGAATGCGCATTGATCGGCGGAACTGTCCAATATCAGCCTGATCCGCTGGAGCCACCAGCCGCCGGGAATGTGTTGATCTGTTGTTCGACGCCGTCTGGCGATGTCGAAATCGACTTGTAATTGCTGGCGGAGCACACCATTTCTGCTCCTTCCGCTCCTCTTGTTGTGTGGTCTACTATCATGGCATTGAAGACATCAGGTGCCGATCCCGCACGGATTCGGAATTCGTCAAATGAGCGAAAACACACTTAAGTTCGATCTGATCGTCATCGGTGGCGGGCCGGCGGGAGTTGTCGGGGCCACCACCGCCGCCTCGATGGGCAAGAAGGTAGCGTTGGTGGAATATCGCGCCGAGCTGGGCGGTGCAGGCGCGAATACGGGGACGGTTCCCAGCAAGACGCTGCGCGAAACGGCCCTCGCCTTGTCGGGCGTGCGGTCCCGGGGTCTGTACGGGGTAGATTTATCGCTTCGGCGCGAAGCGACGGTCGCCGACTTTCTTCGCCACGAACAGCACGTAAAAGCGGGATTGAACCATTCGCTCTCGCAGCGCATGGATGCGTGGAATACAGAGGTTTACTGCGGCAGCGCGGCTTTCGCTGACTCGCATACAGTGTGTGTCGGCGGTGACAAACCCATTTCACTCCAAGGCGACTACATTTTGGTCGCGACAGGATCGGCCCCGGCTCGCCCGCCTGGTTTCCCGTTCGAATGCCGCGAGATCTACGATTCCGATACGATCCTCGATCTTGATCGTCTTCCGGGAACGATGGCAGTGGTGGGTGCGGGTGTGATTGGCAGCGAGTACGCGTCCACCTTCGCCGCCCTGGGCGCCAGCATTCATTTGATTGACGGGCACAATGCCCTCCTTCCGTTTCTGGATGCTGAACTTTCCCGCGCTTTGACAGCAGTCATGGAGAAGAACGGAATTCGTTTTCATTGGGGTGACCGGCCCCGCTCCTATCGTCAGGAGGAGTCGGGAAAAGTAACCGTCACTCTTGAGTCGGGTGATCAGTTGAGCGTCGACGCAGTTCTCGTCGCGAGCGGCAGGAAAAGCAATACGGAAACCCTGAATCTCGCTGCAGCGGGAGTAACCGTTGGCGATCGCGGCATCATTCCGGTCGACGCCAGTTACCGGACCAACGTTCCTCACATCTTTGCCGCCGGAGATGTGATCGGGTTTCCCGCGCTCGCTTCCACCAGCATGCAGCAGGCCCGGTACGCGATACGTGCGGCTTTCAATGCGGCCGAGTTGACTCAGCCCTCGCGCTTCCTTCCCACTGGCGTTTACACCATCCCGGAAGTCAGTATGGCCGGGGAGACGGAAGAGGCTCTACAACAGGCCGGCGTCGAATATGTCGCAGGCCGCGCACCTTATGCCCGTAGCGCACGGGGCCGAATTATCGGCGACACAGACGGTTTTTTGAAGCTACTCTTTCGACGGTCCGATATGAGACTGCTGGGTGTGCACGCGATGGGGGAGCAAGCCACGGAACTGGTTCATATCGGAATGATCGCGTTGATGACGAGCTCTTCGGCGGACCTTTTCGACGAGGCCTGTTTCAACGTTCCCACACTCGGCGCGCTCTATAAAGTCGCGGCCTTTGAGGCCTCTCTGGCGGTCAAGCGTTAGTCGTCAATTCCATAGGGCGCGGCGCGAAGCCTAGCTGTCGCTTCGCATTCGCGGTTGGATGCGCCGCGGAGTTTCGTACTGTAATAAGCGGCGTCCTCGCCTGCGATCTCACGTGCCGCTTCCTCGGAAGCGGGAGGTGCGGGCGGAGCCTTGAGCCATTGCGCAAAACGCGGCAACCATTGGCGGATGGGTAAAGGATCGTCATCTACGATGGGGTCAGCCGTTTTGGACCACTCACGTACGGATTGCCGCGCTCGTAGAAGCGCAGTTTGCGATCCACGTTGCGCGTCAAACCGATGCGTACACTTTTCCCGATGGCGCCCGTTTTCCGCCGGCTCGCCGCGAGCCAGAGCGGACCGGCAGCGCATAGATCCAGTCCATCTTGCTTGAAATCAATCTGCATGGCCTGGGCTAGCCGGCCTGGCCCCCGGGCTAAATCGAGCAGGCCTGCCCCGCCTCGGGAGCTTTGCATCAGATCGATTCCCTCGAGTGGTTCGAGGGCACGCAAGAGGACTCCCGCTCCGACTCCGGCCGCCTCGCTCGTCACGTTCAGCATGAACGACGAACCGTAGGTGAAATATACGTAAGCATGGCCATGCTCAAGAAATAGTGAGGCATTGCGCCGCGTCTCTCCGCGGAATGCGTGGCCGGCGGAATCACCGACCGGATAAGCCTCTGTCTCGACGATGCGCCCGCTGAGCCTGCCACCATCAGTCTCATGGACCACTACTTTGCCAATAAGGTAGCGTGCCAACTCGACAGTATCCACCGGAAGTTCCGCTCGACGGAGACGCCGAAGACGACCAAGGGGAATCGACTCGCCTACGCGTTTCATTATTAGGAACCGTCTGACGCATAGCGGAAGATCGCGCAAATAGGGCCCCCGGAAGGCATGCTGGTCTCCAGTAGGGTTTGAACGTCGCCGCCGTGGCGAAGCGTTTGCACGGCGGCTGTGTCCAGGAGGTCGGCCCCGCCGTCGACCGCGCCCGGAATGGCCCCGTTCTCAAGCAGGAATAGATGTTCGACTCTGCCTGTGGAAGCGGCACGCACAATCTCCTGTACATCTGCCGAAGCGTGGCCTGTTCCGATCTGCTTGTCGAACCTCTGCAGGGCGCGACGGGCCGGCCCGGTGGTCAACGACCGAACCAGCTCCAAGGATTGCTGATACATTTCGTTCTGGCCAAGATGTCCGGGTAATCCGCGTATTCCCGGTTCCACGCACGCAGGATAGGTCGTCAAACGATGGAAGAGCGCGACTTCATGTTCGACGCCTACAACAACCAGGGGTGGATGTCCATCCTTCAGGAGAGCGTTTACGTCGCGATCAATCTCACGATAAAAACGGCCAAGATGGTCTTCAGGGTGATCGCGATCATGCACTGGCTCCGCGCGAAGCGAGGATTGGGATGCGCCAGGAACTAAGCCGGCGGCCTCGGTGCCCGCGTTTTTCGGAAATCTCGCGGCCTCACAGAATTGATCGGTGCATTTGAAGATGCGAGTATCATTCAGCTTTAAAGCGAGAATGTAGAACTCGAGGTGTTTGCTGGCAAGCGCCAGCAGCGGGCGAAGCTGGAAGCACTCACCAACGGCGGCGACCGGTTGGCCGACGAGATATCGCGTGCGGAATGACTCGCACACGTCGGGCGAGCGCAGAAAAATGAACGTCGCCGGCTCCTTCGAGGAATCGATCACATTCGTAGCCGCAAGCTCTAGGGGATCGATACTGCCAGCTTGGCGCGAACCTGAGCAAGCGCGTCTTTGAAGGCAATTCGCGCATCGCGAGCCTCGCGTTCAAGAAGAACGATCGAGATACATGGTGGAGCAGCCGACGCAAGACCGCGTAGCATCTCCAGGGAAAGCCTTTCCGGTTCGGTTATCTTCATAAGTAAACTCCGGTGATCCGACGCGGGCTCTGTCCAGGAACGCCCGCAGCATCCACCGCGTCGGTTATCCTTGCTCTGTTACATGAGCACGCCACCCGCCATCGTTATATTGTCGTTGAAAAGGAGCGTCCGACAGGCCGGTAATACCAAGGGTCTGTCGACAACGGTACTTGGTCAAGTGACCAAGTACGGACCAAGTACGGTCAAGCCCATAATCTAAGCCACATAGACTGATTATGCTTTCGCAGTTCCAATAGCGCATTCGTTTGATTTCCTTTCTTCGGACACTCGGCTGCGGTTCAGCTCTGTCAAAAGTCGACTGTCGGTGTCAGGTGGATGGCTTTGCCGGCGGCCCGCGCACTGAGTGGGCCCTTCGACGGACCGTAAACCCCTTGATTTCGAGGACATCACCTTCTCTCCCGCACGATAGTGCGTCCTGGTTCTTGAAATGCATGCCAACAAACCCGTGACTTCGCAAACCGCATTACTCGATCGGGAGTTGACATCGGACGCCGCGGACTTGAAACAAACAAATGGCGGTCTTGGCATCAGATATAGAGCCGTGCGGTCGGTGACCCGCTCGCTCGCGGCACGAATCTCCGCTGAGGATCAGATGGTGCAATCCTGCCCGGAGGCTAGTCCGATGAAGTGGCATCAGGCGCATACAACCTGGTTTTTCGAGACGTTCGTGCTGCGTCCTTTTCTTTCGGATTACAAACCCTTTCGCGAGGAGTTTCGCTGGCTATTCAATAGCTATTACAACTCGATTGGAGAGGCGCCTCCGGAGAAGCACCTGCGCGCTGCGTTTTCGCGTCCGTCGCTCGATGAAGTCATCGCGTTTCGCACGCATGTGGACGAGGCGATGGAAAAGCTCTTCGCAGGGCAGATCCAAGAGGAGGCAGCGCGACGCGTCGTTTTGGGCCTCAACCACGAGCAGCAACACCAGGAATTAATGCTGACCGATATTAAGCATGCCTTCTTCTCGAATCCACTGCGTCCGGCGTACGACGCCGCCCCTTTAGCGGGGGGCCGCGGCGCTCCAGCATCCGAGTTCATGTGGCATCGCTTCCATGAGGGTGTGACTGAAATTGGTTATCCGATAGATCCGACGAACTGCCTCGACTTTTGCTTCGATAACGAAACTCCGCGCCACAAGGTGTACTTGGAAGCATTTGGGATCGCAAACCGCAGCGTCACGTGCCGAGAGTATCTGGAGTTTATGTCCGACGACGCATACGCGCGCCCCGAGTTTTGGCTTTCCGAGGGTTGGGAAGCGGTGAGGAAACAGGGGTGGCGGGCGCCACTCTATTGGGAACCTGATGCCACGGACAGCACTGGCTGGCGCATCTTCACTCTTCGGGGTTGGTATCCGCTTTCCGCGTTGCTGGATACGTCCGTATGCCATGTGAGCTTTTTTGAGGCTGATGCGTTCGCACGCTGGAGACACTGCCGCCTTCCTACAGAAGCGGAATGGGAACTTGCCGCGAATGGAAGTCCGATTCACGGGAACTTGCTCGACTCGGGAAGGCTACATCCCGCAATCGCGTCCGGCGATGGCTCGCGGCCGTCAGGACGCGCCGACATTTTCCAACTCTTCGGCGACTCCTGGGAGTGGACAGCAAGCCCCTACACGGGTTATCCGGGTTACAAACCCCTTCCTGGCGCCCTCGGCGAATACAACGGCAAGTTTATGTCCGGTCAGATGATTCTGCGTGGAGGCTCCTGCGTCACGCCCGCGAGTCACTTACGCGCAACCTACCGTAATTTCTTTGAGCCGGGGACGCGGTGGCAATTCTCAGGAATACGCTTGGCTACTTAAGGACTCTCAAATATGACTATCACCACCGTTTTTCCGACATTCGAAGCGAAGAGCCTCTGCCCCCTGGACACGCGCGAGGCGCTCATCGATGAGGTTTGGAGCGGTCTGCGCAAACGTCCACGATCCCTGGTTCCGTGGATGTTCTACGATTCCGAGGGTTCCCGTCTTTTCGAGTGCATCACAACGCTCGCGGAATACTATCCCACGCGAACGGAGCGCGACATTTTGGCGAACTATGCCGCAGCGATTATCACGGCGACTGGCTCTGACCACTCTCGGCCCTTGCGCCTGCTGGAGTTGGGAGCGGGGACAGCCGCCAAGACCGGTATTCTGCTCAAAGCCGCGACGCGCTTGCGAAACGAGGTAACTTACTTCCCGGTTGATGTTTCGCCGGATGCGCTCGATGCGGCGTGCGACAGCATCGGTAGCCTGTTGCCGGATGTGCAGCTAGAACCGATGGTGGCGAACTACGTCACTCACCCGCCGAAGTTGGAACGGTTCAATGGGACCACGCTCGCGATGTACATCGGTTCGAGCATCGGCAACTTCTCGCCGCAGGAGGCTCGCACCATTCTCCGCAATCTGAGGTCTGAGCTTAGAGCCGGCGATGCGCTGCTCTTAGGTACCGATATGGTGAAAGACGAAGCGACTCTCGTGCGGGCGTATGACGACAAAGATGGCGTCACCGCGGCGTTCAATTTGAACATTCTGCATCGCCTCAATCGAGAACTCGGCGCCGACTTCGATACCGGCTGCTTCCGGCATCGGGCGCGCTGGAATCGTGTCAAGTCGCGCATCGAGATGCACCTGGAGAGTACGCGCGATCAGTGTGTAAATATCCCAGCGGCGCAACTTAGTGTTCAATTCGCGGCCTTTGAAACCATCCATACCGAGAACAGCTACAAGTTCACCCGGAATACGCTCTGCGCGTTGTTGGCTGATGCGGGCTTTACGATTGAGCAGACGTGGACGGATCCGCGGCAGTGGTATTCGCTTACGCTCGCGGGCCTTCAGTAATTGCACCCTAGCGAAATCGGAGCTCGCGCAAACGCGCACACATTTGCTTGGTCTAACAAAAGTGCCCTTTGTTGCTCAGGCTGTTGAGGTGTTCCTCGACTCGTTGGACGCCCAATGTCCAAGGGATGATCTGCCAAAGGCCGACGCGATAGAGGGCAGTCCATCCGTTGGAATGAGCGATCTTCTCTTGAGGGCCTTTACTCCCGAAGGGATTTTGGTCTGTCCGAGTAGCAATGAAAGTGCAATAACTGCCCTTCTTGACTCCCAAGTCCAAGATGCTGTCAAGGATGAGTATGCTGATTCCATTCTTCTCCCCTTCGATTACATTCCAGGTCCTGCTGATCATATTCACTGGAGAGCCGCGCAGCCGGAACGAAGTTGGTATTGGACGGTAGTCTTTTGGCACAAACCAAAGTGGGGGATCGCCTTTCGTATATTGGAAACCCCTTCTAAGAGCGAGAGCGCGCATGGCCGAAGCGCGAAACCAATACAACAGCCCGACCCCGGCGAAAAGTGCGGTTGGCACGAACAAGGCGAGGACAAAGCGTGCCAGGGCCATTCTCAGCATTATAGGAGGGATGATCCAATAAGGGTTAGCCGCCGGGACCATGCGGTCGATTGGGCCCGGCTGACCGGAAATGATCCCTTTTCCGAAGACTAACGTTCGATGGTTTGCCAACAATGGCGTCTTTTTCGTTGATTTAGTCTCCGAGAGGGGTTGTCATCTAGGGTGCGTAATGCGTGAAGACGAGGTCACTGGCCGTGGCCTGATTATGGCAGGGGAAGCAGCTTTTCATTGAGGCCGCAGCGGCGGGTTTGCCATCTATGAAGGTAGCGAACCCCCAGCCGCCCGTCGCGGCGTACTTCGTGGAGTCCTTGACCATAAACTGAATGTTCGTGGGGGGGCCAGGGACGAAGGATTGGGCTTTGCCAAAGACTTTGTTGTTTTCCGCCGACGGGTCGTGACCGTAGTGCAAAGCGGCGATGATCGTGCCGTCCGGGAAAGGGAGCTTCCCCTCGCGGTAGGCCTTGATCGCCACGTCGTTGCCCAAAACGGCGCCAATACTGTTCAGGTTGCCAGCTTCGTGGGAGACGGAGATCCACCTCCAGTCCCGGTATCCGGGGGGGATTTTTGTTACGAAGATCGGGGCGGCCGAGTCAGCGGCGTGTAGAGGCGCGGGCGCCGTAAACGCGAAAATCCCTGCCAGTATTACAACGGCAACCAGCAGTAAAGTGATCACTTTCATAAGTGGTTTCCTCCCTCAAGGAAGCAACACATGCTATCACAAACGGCAAGCAATCCTGTGGAGGCTGCCGGCCGCATTTAGCGGGTGATCGGCCCCAGCTCGAATCTCATCCGCGAGGTCAGTAAGCAGGAGACGGCCAGTGCGCAGGAAAACGCCCCTCACCGTGCGAGTGCGCGATTCACGCGTGATCGTCCTTTGGCGAATCAACGTGACGACGACGAACCGGCGCCCAAGAGCGCTGTGGTGAGCATCGCGGTCCAAAGCGCATTGAGGCGGGGTCCGCGGCAACTCACATCGCATCGCGGAACAGCACCTCACGGAAGGGCTTCAATGAGTCGGCGACTACAAAGCTTCACATATCTATTCTTCTTGCACGATCATCTCCCTTGTGGAATGAAACCCGGGCTACCGGTCTTCACTACTTCATTGAACCTTTGTCTAGTTTGAATTCGATTGATTTCGTCGAGCGCGTCTTCCGGAAGGGCGGAGATGTCGAAATTCTCCCGCGCGCGAGCCGCGGTTCTGGGAGTGGTAAGCAAGGCCGTGCCACGCTCGACCGCCCAAGCCAACAGCACCTGTGCCGGCGTCTTGCCAACTCGTGCGGCAATTGCCGAAATGACTGGATCTTCAAGCGGCCCCGGCCTCATTCCGTGACCCAATGGCGCGAAAGCCAAGAACACAACGTCCTTCTCCTTGCAAAATTCCAGAAGCTCTGTTTGCGGCAGATACGGATGTGCTTCGACTTGGACCACGGCCGGCTTGATTCTCGCCGATTCGTAAATGGGCGCGAGTTCGGTCAAGCTGATATCAGACAGCCCGATGGCCCGGCATCTGCCACCGTCCACGAGGCTCTCCATGGCCCCCCAGGTCTCGAGCAAAGTCACGCCGCGGTCGTAAATGATATTGCCGTTTTGATCCCGCGGATCCTGGTCGTCCCCCGGTTGAAAGGCAAATGGAGTGTGAATGAGATAGAGATCCAGATAGTTGAGCCCGAGTCTATCGAGACTCGCGTCGAAAGCCGGTTTGACGCGCTCGGGCCGATGATTGGTGTTCCACAACTTTGTGGTAACAAAGATGTCTTCACGCGCAATCCCTCCAGCGGCAAGCCCTGCCTGCAACGCCTCGCCCACCTCACGCTCATTCCGGTATCGCTCCGCACAATCAAAGTGTCGAAATCCAGCTTCCAGCGCGTCTCTGGTAGCACTGATCGTGGCGGCTGCATCAGGAATCAGAGTGCCAAAGCCGAGCACGGGCATTTGGCCGGCTCCGTGGCTGAGCGATATGCTTTTCGTCTGAAAATCAGAAGAGTCGATCATGATGAAACCTCGTCAGCGGCGCTTCCTCAACAGTTCGCGGCGACACGGCACGCCAACTGCCGAATAGGGCGCGCCCCCAGGGATCGGCGTGTTTCAATTCCAAGCTTTCGCATCTTATAAATCAGCGTAGTACGCGCCAATCCAAGTCGATTGGCCGCCCCGTCCTGCCCTCCGATCATCCAGTCCGTTTGCTGCAATGTTTCCAGGATATGCGCCCGATCGGCTTCGGCAAGCGTGCGCGACGCGCTCTCCGAGCTCTGCTTCACCGTCTGCTTGAAGTCCAGCGGCAGACGCAGCACCGATCCGGGCGAAAAGAGCACCGCGCGCTCGATGAAATTCTGTAGTTCACGAATATTACCCGGCCAGTCGTGCGCTTGGAGGGCCGCCACCACTTCATCAGGAATCAAATCGATGGGCTTGTTGAGGCGGGCAGCAAATTTTGCTACGTAGAACTCGGTCAGCGGCAGGATGTCCTGAACGCGTTCACGCAACGGAGGCAGGCAGATTGGAATTACGTTCAGCCGGTAGAAGAGGTCTACCCGAAACAGCTTCTTGCT
>JBEKJJ010000211.1:0-13023 GCA_050011295.1 Bryobacteraceae bacterium | reverse complement strand
GCCGGGTGATATCCAGCAGCGCCTTCACCTGTTGTTCCGTAAAGGCGCGTGGGATGTCTTCGAACTTGTACATGATCGGCCCGGAAACGAGTGGCGAAAGATCTTGGGCGACGAACTTCTCCACATGCAGATATCTCAGAAAACTTCGCAAACACTGAGATACGCCGTGCCGCGTCGCGCGTCGTAGTCCGGGCATTCGCCAACTCAAATACTGGTCGATCTCAGCAAGGCCAAGTCGGGGAAGAGTATCACGGTCACCCCGACGGCCAAGCCAGTGAAGAAACACACGCGCGGCATAGCTATTCTTGCGGAGCGTCTCCTTCGAAAGACCGTGGACATCGACGAGCCAACGGCCATAGCCGTCGAGGACCCCGCGCTGGTATCGCTCGCACTCGTTAGCCGGTGGTTCCGGGGGAGGCCAGTTCGGGTTCAACATCCGCAGCAATCGGTGGATCGCGCCGGTATACCCGGTTCGCCATTGGCGTGGGTGCCTGGGAAGGGACCGATAGCGCTGCTTGAAGCGATCCAGCTTCGTTTCCAGAAAACTTTCGATGTGAACGGGGCGGGCCGCTTCTACCGAAACACCCTGCTGCTTGAGATAACGAAGGAACTGGCGAGCCGCTGACAGGTAGCTGGGAATACCGATGCGGCCGTAGCGATACTTCTCCAAATGCGCGCGGAAGTCTGACAAGATCGGGTCGGGCCCTGATCCGGGAGGCCATTCGCCCTGTGCGAAACGCAAGAGGCTGTGGACCGCGCGCCGGCTGATCATGCGCCAATAGTCCAGGCTGTTCGGGAGATTCGGCTTTCGCCTTCGATAGATCCGCAGCGCGACCCGGAAGTACGCATCAACGTCCTCAGTCCGAACCGCTGTGAGGCTCATCCCACGATGATTCAGGTAATCGACAAACTGGCGAGCATGGCATAGATAATCCCGGATGTAGCTCGGATCCAATACGCGCTCGGTCAGGTGAGTGTGAAACCGCTGAATGGCCGGATCGCCCGCCGAAGGAGGTGGCCATTGTTGTTGTGCTCCACGCAGAAGCCGGTGAATGGCCTTCGTGTACTCGCAGCGCCAGTGCACAAGCCGGCGAGGTAAATGGCCATACTGACGTCGATAGATTCTCAGACGCTCCGTGATGAACCCTTCGAGATCGCGCGGCGTCGCTTGTTCCAGCAATAACTGCTGTCGCTCCAGATACGCCAGAAATAGGCGGGCCTGTTCCAGGTACTGCCTGATGGTGTCCGGACGAAGCTGCTCCTGTTGAAGCGTTTCTTTGAACGTCTGAACGCGAGATTCCAATGGAGTCAGCGGCGGCCACGCACCTTGGGCCAATCGCAGCAGCATATGGGCAGAGGATGTGTACCGCGATCGCCATTGCGATTCGCCTGCTGGTCGATGTCCGTGGCGGCGCCGGTATCGCTGCCGCTGAGTGCGTAGATACTCCTCAACATCATCAGGGCGGACACTCTTCATGCGAATCCCGCGACTTACTATATGGTCAAGAAAATGGCGGCCACTAATCGTGTACTGCTTGATGGCCCACCGGCTGAAATCGCTTTCGCGCATGTGTTCGCGCAACGCGACCAGCCAACGGTCGATCTGTTGTCTGGGAATTTTGCGTCTCCGGGGGGAGGCTGCCAATAGGATGGCGCGGCGAGCGAAAGGACTCAGAATTATGCGCAGGAAATCCAGATGGAAACGGCGGCGCGCTTCATCGACGAGGTTCTACTGCGCATAAATTAATGCTGCGCATAATATCGCTTATCGCGAGCTCACGATAACCAGTTGCCGTTGCTGTCCTCCATCAAGGTCGGATACATGGTTCCGGCGTCTTCCTCGGTCCCGGCCGAGAGGGAGCCGAATTCCCAGAAACTGCCGTCGGGGAAATGCAGCCTGGGTGGGCTGACGGTGGTGTCAAAGGTGAGATAGATCGACTCCTGGGAGGTCCAGACGCCGCTTGGTTGGTAGTACAGATGATACTCGGCGCCTGTTGAATCGATGAAAAGATAGTGATCCAGCTCCCAGAAGCTGATATAGACAGGCGTTAGCGATCCAGCTTGAAGGCGCATGCCGTAACCGTACCCTATGTCGCGGCCTAGCTGCCAGGTGCCTCCTGGGTCCTCGCGCCAGTTCTGAGAATTGTAGTTGAGGCTAAAATTGGCGCTCCAACCCCCGCGGCCCATGACCTTGACGAGGGGCATGGTGTAATTGAGGTTTCCGGAGCGCATGTCGATTTGTTCGCCGGCAGAGCCCCAGTAGGTGCCGGTGGGCCGTACGCCGACCTCACGCGGATCGATTGCGCCCGCGGGCGGCGTCGTGACGGTGACGTACGCGCTGGCTGTGTTGTAGTGGAAATCCGCGGCCTGCACTTCGTAGGTGTAGGTGGTCCCGGGTGAGACGCCGGTGTCGGAAAACTCCGGCGTGGGTGCGAACCCCAAATAAGTGCCGTTGCGCGAAAAATTGTAGTACGCCACGCCGGTCCCGATGGGGTCGTCCAAATCGCCAGGAAATTGGATATCCACGCGGTTAGGGAAGGCGGAGACTCCCACTAGCTGGGTGTTGATCGGGTTGGGCGCTACCGTGTCGAGGTGGCCGATATCGATGGTGGACATATAGCAGAGACTTTGCGAGTTTATCGCGCCCACGCCAGGCTGTCCGCTCGATATGACATTGCTGGTCTCGTTAAAATACCAGACCCAGACGTTGTCGATGTAAACGACGATGGAGGTGCTGCCAAAGATGACGGCTCGCACGACCATTCCGTCGTGACAAGCAATCGTGGTGTGAGAGGGGGTTGTGAGGGTATTATTGATCTTGTTTATGGATGTTTAGCGTGGCCGAGCAGGAGCCTCCTGAAAAGGTCGCATTGACGATCTCGACTGCGTAGAAGGTCCCGGTGTTCCCGCTCACCATCTGCGAGTTGGGCGTGGCGCGCAGGTAGGTGATAAAGGAACCGGGGTTATTTTGCAGCCTCAAGGTGTAGCGCAGCTCGTAGCTGTTGCTGGGGTATGGCACAGAAGAGTTAAAGATCAGTGAGCCGCCTATGTAAGACAAGGACGAGTACTCGCCGTTGGCGGCGTTGTTGTAGCCGTTGGACGTCCACTGCGAGACGTTGTACGGATTCAGCAGGTTAGCGTAGTCGTATGTATACGTAGCATAGGCAGGCCCGAGACACGATGCCGCAGCGAGTAACAGGCGTCGGATCCTCATTGGACTCTCGCGCCGAATGAATTAATGTCGAAGTCCTTCTTGAGTAGTTTGAACGCCGCTATGGCGTCCGTGAGTTGATTTACGCCTTTGACGAAAACTTTCACGGTGGTATCGGCGAGTATGGGGCCGAACGCCGCGCGGTCGCGCGCCACCAGTTCTACCAGCGCAAGCTTGCCGTCATCGCTGAGAACGTAGGTGTAGGCGATGATTCCGGCGCGCGAGGTCGGATTTGTGGTTCGCGGCGACGGCGCGTACATGGGACGGATGGGATCTTCCACAGTCCCGCTGCCGGTGAGGGGCACGATCGCGAGAACGCGCTCGTACATATTCCGCGGATCGACGCGCTGCTGCGCCTTTGCGGGCGCGACGAACGCATAAAGACACACCAGGACTACGGTTGCTCGGATAACACCCAGCATCGTTTTTCTCCTTGGGTCCTAAGTTTTTCCCGTTATGATGTTTTATCCTGCGTCAGGACGAAAGTCAAGGAAAATGTTTGTAGTGCGATTGTAAAAAATCGCTGTTCGGTTTTCCGAACAGAACGTAATTATGCATTATTAGCTTTGATGGATGCCTTGGACGATAAATCAATGTCTTAGAGGACGCTTGTTCGGAAACCAGAACAAAAGTGTGTTTTCCATCCGAAAAAACAACTCCGTCCGGAGTTTATCGCGGGCGAATAGTGAATGCCCGCCGGCTGCGCCAGAGCTTCACCAGGAACGCGGTCCAGAAGCCGGCCGCGATGGAGGCGGTGATGATGAAATTGCGCGGCGATACGTCGAACGACGTGTCGGCTACGATCCGGCCGAAGGCCAAGCCCGAGCAAATGAGCGCTAGCCGTAGTATCCAGACGGGACCTGTCAGCCGGCGCTTGAGACGAGTGAGGGTTTTTAGCTCGTGATCGGGCTGAAGCGGTGGCGTGGAGACTGGCGGCATGAAGTCGCTTGTATTTTGGCTTAATTCTCTCGTGAGGTCCGGCTCTTGGCTGAGATTGGACTCGATAAATTGGCGGGTTTCCTGGCTGACATCGCCGGAAACATATAGCGGCCACAGATCTGTAATAGCGGCACGTGTCAGGTTGTCCATGTTTTCTCCTTATATTCCAAATCCCTTTTGAGCTGGAGCCGCGCGCGGTGAATGCGCACTTTGACGGCGGCGACGGAGCAACCGAGGATGGCGGCGATTTGTTCGTACCGCAGATCCTGGTCGATCGCGAGTACCAGCGCTTCGCGTTGCTGATCCGGCAGCTTTTGGATTGCGCGCAGAGTGTTCGAAAGGGCTTGCCGGCCCAGGGCGCTTCGTTCGGGGCTGGGGTTGGGCGCGGCGGGCTCTGGCATTTTGTCGATCGGTAGTGCGCGGCGCTCGCGAGCCATCACGTTGCGGTACAAATTGCGTGCGATCGCGAGCAGATATGCTTTGACCGTGTCTACTCGAAGGTCCGAAGCGCCCCAGAATGCGTGGACGAAAGTTTCGGCGGTCAAGTCGTCGGCGAGGGCCGGATCGCCTGAGATAAACAGAGAGAAGCGGTGTACGTCATGAACATATCGCTGGTAGACTTCGGAAAAGTCCATCGTTTCTCTCTGCCAGCATACAATCCAGGCGAAGGAAGGTTACAGGAATTGCGCCAGTTCGGAACGGAGCAGTCCCATGATCGAACAATATCGTCGGTGCAACTTGCTTAGTTTGCTGAGTTTATGGGGGGAATACTACGTGCACGGCTTATCGCATATGCTCGACGGCTTGTGGTCTGACATTCGATCTATTCTGCGTAGCCTTGGGCGTAGCCCTGGCTTCACGCTGTTCGTAATCCTGACGCTCGCGCTGGGGATTGGAGCGAACACGGCCATTTTTAGCGTGGCGGACGCATTTATTTTTAAGCCCGTTCCTTTTCCACATGTCGACCGGCTGGTGATGCTCGAGGGACGGGCGCCGTCCGTCACGAGTTTTCCCTCGGGAGTTTCGCCGGCGGATTATCTGGATTTCCAAAGCCAGGCGTCCTCTTATGAGCAAATCGCGGCTTACGCGCCGGTGGATTTCAATCTGTCGACCGGGGGTGATCCGGAGCCGGTTTTCTCGAGTTTGGTCACGCCGAATTTTTTTGACACGCTGGGGATGAAGCCGGCGCTCGGGCGTAGCTTCGCGGCGGGCGAAGATCAGGCGGGCAAGAATCAGGTGATTGTGCTGAGCTACGGACTCTGGCAACGGCGTTTTGCGGGAGATCCCGGAATCGTTGGACGCGAGATCAAGCTCAATGGCGCCGCTTATTCGGTGATCGGAGTCATGGGCAAGGAATTTCGATTCCCGAATGCGTCGGGAATGTGGGTTCCGCTGACGTTGTCGCCTCAAGATAGAGTGACGCGCGATTCCCGCTACCTGAAGCTGGTGGCGCGCCTCAAGAACGGCGTTTCTGAATCGCAAGCTCTGGCGGAGCTACAAACCATCGCCGCGCACCTGGCGGAAAGGTATCCCCGGACGGATCAGGGTTGGGGTGTCATCGTGCAGCCGCTACGGCGTTTTATTACCGGAGATTACACCCGCGATTACACGCTGTTGCTGCTTTACGCGGTGTTTTTTGTGCTACTGATTGCGTGCGCGAATGTCATGAATTTGCAGTTTGCGCGGATTTCGGGACGCCAGAAGGAATTCGCGATCCGGGCGGCGTTGGGAGCCGCGCGCTGGCGCATTGTGCGGCAAATTGTCACGGAGAGCGTTATTTTGTCGGTGGCCGGCGCGCTGGCCAGTTTGCTGTTCTCGGCCTGGAGTCTGGATTTGATCGTGTCCAACATGCCGGCCGACGTGGCGCGATGGATCGCCGGATGGGACAGCATCCAGATTGACGGCCGCGCGCTTGCGTTCACGATTACGATCGCGATTTTCGCCGGGATATTGTCGGGCCTGGTTCCGGCGCTGCGAACTGGCGGCGATGTCAATGAGACATTGAAGGAAAGTGGGCGCGGGACATCCACGGGGCGAAGCCGGCAGCGGTTGCGCAGTTCCCTAGTAGTTGCGGAGATTGCGGCCACCATGGTGCTACTGGCTGGAGCAGGACTGATGGTGAAAGGCTCGCAATCGTTGATCCAGGTGAACCAGGATTTGCGGCCGCAATCGATTCTGACGATGCAGATTGTGCTGACGGACAAACATTACAGGGAAGCGCACCAGCGCGCTGCTTTCTACGACCAGGTGCTGCAGCGGATAGCGGCGTTGCCCGGCGTGGAGGGCGCCACGCTGGCCTCGAATGTCCCCTATGGAGTCAACGAGAGAATGAGTGAGTACAGCGTGGAGGGCCAACCTGTCGTTAATCGAAGCGAGCAGAGATCGGCCGAGGTGCAAACGGTCAGCCCGAATTATCTGGATACTGTGGGCATTCCGTTGCTGCAGGGGCGCGGGCTTCGGGATTCGGACGGCGCCGCGGCGCCTCCCGTAGCGGTGGTGACGGAAAACTTTGTGCGGCGCAATTGGCCGGGCAAAAATCCTATTGGCCAGCATATCCGGCTGGGGAATGTTGAGGGTCCATGGATCACTGTGGTGGGCGTGGTGAAGGATGTGCGTTACACGCCGTGGATCACGGAAGTGGCGCCCGCCGTTTATCAACCGTATCGCCAGTCGCCGCTTTACTACACCTACATCGCGATCCGGACCAAGGGAGATCCGCTGGCGCTGGCGGGACCGGTGCGGCGCGTGGTGGCGGCGCTGGATATCGATCGGCCGCTGTTTGAGATCCAGGCTCTGGATCGAGTGATCGTGAATAGCATCATTGGGCTCTCCTATGTCGCTGTGATGCTGAGCGTGTTGGGCGCGATTGCGATGGTGTTCTCCGCAGTAGGGATTTATGGGTTGATGGCGTATTCCGTTACCGAGCGGACGCACGAGATTGGGATCCGGCTGGCGTTGGGGGCGGCGCGGAAGGACGTGCTTCGGATGCTGGCGCGGCACGGGCTCACGTTGACGTTTACAGGGCTCGGGATCGGGCTTGCGATTTCGATTCCGTTGGCGCGTTTGCTTTCGCGGCTGATTTACGGTGTCGGGGCCAACGATGCGGCTACGTTTGGTGGGACGGCATTGCTTCTCGGGGCGGTCGCTATGGTAGCATGTTATGTACCGGCGCGAAGGGCCATGTCCGTGGACCCAATCATCGCGTTACGGCAGGAATAGGTCCGGTTTTCAGCCGTTGCAACTAAATCCCCCTGGGTTGCATCAAACGGATGTAGGCCGTGCTACGTTCCCGAAAGTGGCGGGGTCTGAGTCACTCCTAAAACCATTAAATGCAACAATTTGACGAAAACATTCTGGTAGATTCAGCGGATGTCTTGACGCTGGGCATGCATGCCGATTTCCTGGAAGCGGAGCCGCAAGAGGATGCCGAGCCAGCCGCACAAGAGCTTGCGGAGGAGCGGTCCGAGCATACGGACGATCCGGTACGCGTGTACCTGCGGGAGATGGGATCGGTCCGGTTGCTGACTAAGCAGGCCGAGATCGACCTGGCGCGGCGCATGGAGCGCGGCAACCAGCGGATGCTGAAGGCGATTTCGCGCTCGGCGCTGGTTCGGAAGATGGCGGTCATCCTTTTCGAAGACATCGGGGCGGGGAAGGTCCGCCTGGAAGATGTGGCGAGCGTGGGTGGCGCCGATGAAGCCGGGAAAAAGCGGGCGCGTGGAGAAGCTACGCGGCGCTTCAAGAAGCTGGTTGAGGCGGAGAGCGAACTCGCGGTGCTGGAAGCGAAATTGGATTCGGCGCCGAAAAGCAAGCGGGAGCTGCGCGCGAAATTGCGAAGACAGACAGTGCGGCTGGCGGTGAAGAGCTCGCAAGAGATGCGGAGAATCCCCTTTCAATCCGACCAGTGGGGAGAATTCCGCGTCGCCCTGGACCGCACGGCCGAAGAAATCGGCGAACTGGAAAGGAAATTGTCCAGCCGGAATCGATCGGTCGCGGAGCTGCGTGATTTGAAGCGGACGATTCGGGATCGGCAGGCTGCGGCGGGTGCGGATCTGCGCCAAATGCGGCGCTGGCTCACTGCTGCGCGGCAGGGTGAGATGGAAGCGCGGGCGGCGCGGAAGGCGCTGGTGGAAGCGAATCTTCGCCTGGTGGTTTCGATCGCCAAGAAATACGTGAATCGCGGATTGCATCTGCTGGATTTGATCCAGGAGGGCAATATCGGTCTGATGCGCGCGGCGGAGAAGTTCAATTACAAGCTTGGATATAAGTTCTCAACTTATGCAACGTGGTGGATCCGGCAGGCGGTGACGCGCGCGATCGCGGATAAATCGCGCACGATTCGGATTCCGGTACATATGAATGAAAGCCTGAACAAGTTCGTGTGGACGCTGCGCGAGCTGGAGAAAGAGCTGAATCGGACTCCCACCAACGAAGAGATCGGCAAGCGGCTGAATACGTCAGCGCACAAAATCGAGGAGCTGCGGACCATTTCGCGCGATCCGGTATCGCTGGATCTGCCGATCGGCAAGGATGGCGAATCCGCCTTGGGCGATTTGCTGCAGGATCGGACCATGAGTTCGCTGACGGACGCTGTGTTTGAGAAGAACGTTCGCGCGGAGACGGCCGATGTTCTGAAGACCCTCTCGCCGAGTGAAGAGAAGGTGGTTCGGATGCGGTTCGGGATCGGGTTCGATCGCGAGCACACGCTGGAAGAGATCGCTCAGAATTTCGGCTTGACGCGCGAACGGATCAGGCAGATTGAGAGCAAGGCGCTGCAACATTTGCGTGGTCCGGCGAATGCGCGGAGGCTGAGGCCGTTGAGTAGCGTGCAGTAAGGCTCTGGCAGCGCATGGCGCTGCCCCACAAATTAGTCTGAGCGGAGGGCTTGCATTACATCCACGCGCGCGGCTCGGGCTGCCGGGAGCACTGAGGCTACTAGCGCGGCGGCCAGCAGGATCAATGCCGAGCCGACTATCGGTACAGCGTCGGGCATTCGCATATCCGGGAAACTGCTCATCGCCAGGCTTCCCAGAGCATAGCCGCACACCGCGCCGGCTACGATGCCGCCCGCGGCGATCACGATACCTTCCGCTATAACACCCGTCAGGATGCGCGCGGGCGCGGATCCGATGGCTAGCCGGATGCCGAACTCGCGCGTCCGGCCGCTGACGGAAAACGCCAGCACACCGGCCACGCCAACAACCGCAATCGCTAGCGCCACTGCGGCGAAGCCGCCGAATACCAGCGTGTTCAAGCGATCCGGGGTCAGGACTTCGGCGCGGATATCTTCGAGCGTCGCGGCGCGCTCCACTACTTGGTCTGCGGAAATGTCGCGGATCATTTTCGTCACTGGCGACACCAATGCATACGGATTCGAGTGAACGTGAATGAAGAGCCGGCCGGCCCAGCCCTGCTGCTGGGTCAGAGGTTGATATACGGTGAGCGCGGGGCCCGGCATCACATTTTCGTCGTCCACATCGGCCACGACACCCACGATCCGGCGAGGTGCGCCGCTGAGGTCGATAAATTTGATCACTGGATCGGTCCACATCACGTGGCGATTGACGGCATCCTGAATGGGGAACATGCGCTGGGCAACACTTTGACTTACGATGACGACGGACTCACCCTCGCGGCGATCGCCATCGTTGAAATCGCGGCCAGCGATCAAGGGAACGCCGAGGGTTGCGAAGAACCCGGCTGAGACCACACGGAATCGTGCGCGTGGATCATCTTCGCCCGGCGCACGGACGTGGCCATCGGCTGAGAATGAAAATCCGAAACCAGAAAAACGCGCATCGCGCCAGGGGACGGATGTGCCGACGGCGACGGCGTCCACGCCAGGCAGAGACGTGATGCGACGTATCGTTTCCTGGTAGAAGCCGGTGATTTGATCGGGTGTCTTTCCGTAGGACATCACGGGAACGTTGATGGCGAGTACGTGGTGCGTGTCGAAACCCGTGGGTGCGGCTTGGAGAGCCAGCAGTGTCTTCAGCAGCATGCTGGCGCCGGCCAGCAAAACAAACGACGCGGCGATTTGTGTGATGGCGAAGATGCGCAGGCGCCGATTCGCGCTGCCGGTGATCCGTAGGTTGCCGTTGGCCAAACTAAATCCATGGGAAGCGTTGGCCGATGGCAAGCGCGGGACAAAGGCGAGGAACACGGCGGCGACGACGGCCAGCGCGGCGCCTACCCACAGCATGCTCGAATCCACTGTTAGATCGAGCGCGCGGACCGAGAAGCGGGAAGCGTAGCGCGCCAGGATCGCCACCATGGGCCGCGCGCTGAGCACGCCCAATGTCGCGCCGGCGCCACACAGTAGAAGGCTTTCAGCCAATAGCGTCCGGCGTAATGCTCCAGTGCTGGCGCCGAGCGCGGCGCGGATAGACAGCTCGCCTTCGCGCCGAATGGTCCGCGCCAGAATCAGATTGGCGATGTTCGAGCACGCGATGACGAAGACCAGTACCGATGCCGCCATCAGGACCAGCAATACAGTTCTGGCGCGCGAAGTGATCTGATCGCGCAGACGCACGGCGTCGATACGGACGTCCGATTTCGGCGAATAAGCTTCGGGGTGTTGTTTGATCATGGCTGCGTGGACCACGCGCAGTTCAGCGCGCGCCTGCTCGAGATCCACGCCGGGCGCTAGGCGTCCAAACAATTCCGTCATCCGATGGACGCGTCCGGTGACCATGGTGGCCGAGAGATGATGCGGGCTGGTGACGACGTTGGCGATGATTTCGGTTTCAGCGGGGTACGGTATGGATGGTTCCAGCACGCCCACGATGGTGGCCGAGCGCTCACCGAGCCGGACGGTCTTGCCGATCACGGTGGGGTCGCCTTTGAGCCCGGTCCTCCAAAAGCGATAAGTCAACACCACGGCGCCGGCGGCTTTGGGTCCGTCGTCGCGCATGTCGAGAAGGCGCCCGAGCACCGGGTGCAGGCCCATCACATCGAAATACGATCCACCCACGACGCCGGCCTGGACTTCGCGTGGCTCACCCAGGCCGACCATCGCGAACCCGATGGTGGAAAAATCGCCGAAAGCGCTAATGGTCTTCACGCCGGCGCGCAGATCCTGAATTTCAGGCACCGAGAACGTGGTGTTTTCCATGCCGATGCCGCGCGCGCTTTGGCGGATGTAGATCAGCCGATCCTCGTCGCGGTTGACCAATGGACGCAGCAGCACGCCGCGCACCAGGCTGAATATTGCCGCGTTGGCTCCAATGCCGAGCGCGAGCGTAAGGATCACGGTGATGGTGAGGCCTTTGGAGCGGACGAGGGTGCGCGCCGCGAATTTCAGGTCGTTCGAGAAGGTCCGGATGGCTTCGATCATGATGCATGCTCCTTGGATGCTGTGGCCAGCTGCGCAGCCAGCTCTACAGTCAGATGATCCAGCGATTGGCTCCAGCCCTGTTCCATGCCGGCAATGTGCATTGCTGCGACCTCAGTGGTGGCTTTGGTGATACGCGCCCGCAATGTGAGGGTGGTTTTCCCGGCTTGCTCAGTGAAGGTCACGCTGGAGACACCTTCGAGAATTATATTGCCTTGCTGGTCTTTCACGCCCATGGCCAAAACCAATAATTCGGGCGGGACGATCTCCTGAACAGTACCTTCGTTCGGATACACGGTTCCATCGGGAGCGCGCATGTGAATTCGAACGATCCCGCCAGGGCGCGGGTCTAGTTCGCAAAGGGCATTGGTGAATCCATTGGGCCCCCACCAGTGTTTCAGGCGTTTCGCATCGGTCCAGGCTTTGAAGACCAGATCGCGCGGCGCGTCGAAAACGCGGGTCATGACAAGTTCCGGAAGACGGGTGTTCGCACCGGGAGCCATTATCTGGAGGTACTCCGCCAACTTACCGAGAGTTTGGCTCGCACCTTCGACGGCGCCGTATTTCTTGACGACGTGTTCGCGCACGGCTGCGGACGGGAAAAGCAGCCGCATGGTGAGTCTGGTCTTAGCACCTTCTTTGGCAAACGTCACGGTGGTTTCGTGACCCACCGGTTCTGATTCTTCGTCCGGTTCATGTTTGAATACCAGACGCTCCGGTCTCACTACTTCTAGAAAAACGATTCTATTTTTGTAGTCGACGCCGTCGGGACCTCGCATGGTCAGCCGCCACACTCCGCCGGGCCTCACATCCATCTCGTAAATCGAGGTGGTGAATCCCTTGGGTCCCCACCACTGCATAATGTGCCGTGGATCGGTCCAAGCCTTGAAGACGAGGTCGCGCGGAGCATCGAAGACGCGCGTGAAAATCAACTCGCGATCCGTGGTGGGTGAGGTAGCGCTAGCGCTTGTGTTGCTTGCGGGCATGCTTTTTCTCCTTCTTGAGCTCCTCGCGGAGGTAGGCGTCTAAACGATCGAAACTTTGCTCCCAGAAGCCGCGGTAGTGTTCCACCCAATCCGCGACATCCTTGAGCGGACTGGCTTCCAGCCGGCAGGGTCTCCACTGGGCTTCGCGTCCGCGCGCGATCAATCCCGCACGCTCCAATACTTTGAGGTGCTTGGAGACGGCCGGCAGGCTCATCCGGAAAGGCTGAGCGAGCTCGTTGACCGGAGCTTCGCCCATTGACAGGCGCGACAGGATGGCGCGACGGGTGGGGTCGGCGAGTGCGGCGAAAGTGGAGCTGAGTTGATCGGCCATGCATTAAACCAGTAGGTTAAGTAACCACGTGGTTAAATGTACCCTACACCTGGGGAGTTGTCAAGAGGCTTAATCTTCGGTTTCGACTGGCACGGGTTCGAGCGCGGCAGGCGTGGAGTTGGGCTCGGAATGATCCGCGCTTTGGAACACGAATCGGCCCACGATGGCGGCGGCGCCCAGGGACGCGATGGCCAACACGAATGCCGACGCATATCCGAACCGG
>JBEKJJ010000210.1:0-14187 GCA_050011295.1 Bryobacteraceae bacterium | reverse complement strand
GTGCGCAGGGGTGGTTCACCGATAATCCGATATCGCTGGTGGTGCGCGGGCGTGGAGATGTGGCGGCGATCAAGAAAGCGATTTGGAGTGTGGATAAAGATCAGCCGATTACGAAAGTCGCGACTATGGACGTTTTGGTTGCCGCGTCCGAGGCTCAGCGGCGTTTTGCCCTGATTGTTTTCGAGGCGTTTGCGCTGGTGGCGCTGGTGCTGGCGGCTACTGGAATTTACGGCGTCTTATCGGGTAGCGTGACGGAGCGAATGCGCGAGATCGGCGTGCGGTCGGCGCTGGGAGCGTCGCGAGCGGATATTGTGGCGCTGGTGGTTCGTCAGGCGATGACGCTGACGGGGTTCGGCGTGGTGCTAGGTCTTTGTGCGGCTATGCTGGCCAGCCGCGCGCTGATCACATTGCTGTTTGGTGTCTCGCGGCTGGATCCGATCACATATTTGGGCGTGATTGCAATGCTAGTGGGAGTATCCGTGATTGCTGCGTGGGTGCCGGCGAGGCGCGCGGCACGGGTGGATCCAACGACTACATTGCGAATGGAGTGACACATGTCGACTTGGGCACAGCGACTGTTTCGAAGAAATGCGCTTTCATCTGGATCAGCACGCGAACGATCTGATGTCGCGCGGTTACGATGCGGAGGAAGCGCGTCGAGAGGCCAGGCTCGCGCTGGGTGGTCCGGAGCAGGTGAAGGAGGAATGTCGTGACGCGCGCGGTACACGCTGGCTGGAGGATTTGTGGCGGGACCTCCGCTATGCGGTTCGTACGTTGCGACAGAAACCCGGGTTTGCGGCAGTGTCGCTGGCGACGTTGGCGCTCGGCATTGGAGCCACAACCGTGATGTTCACGGTGATCAATGGTGTTCTGCTGGCGCCGCTGCCTTATATGGAACCCGGCAGGCTGGTGGACGTGAACGGAAAAGCGGACGCCTTGGGTGTTGCAGGGTTTGAGCTCGAGAACCTCGCCTACCATGACTTTCTGGATTGCCAGCAGCAAAGCCGATCGCTTGAGCTGGCGGGGTGGCTTTTTAATACAGGCACTTTGAGCGCGCCCGGAGAAGCTGAACGCGTTGAGGCATTCCAGGCATCGTCAAACCTGTTTTCGGTGCTGGGCGTTCCACTGGCTCTGGGGCGCGCGTTCTTGCCCGAAGAGGACCGCCCGGGCGGAGCAGCGGTAATGATTCTGGGCTACAGCTTTTGGCAGCGCCGATTCGGCGGGAACGAAGACGTTCTGGGAACAGCGGTGGTTTTGGACGAAAAGCGTTACACCGTTATAGGCGTCGCGTCCGAGAGCTTCCGGTTGGGCGAAAGCGAAGCCGATGCCTACACACCGATCGGCCAGAATACGCTGCGTTTCATGCAGAATCGCTTCGCGCATCCAGTTGGCACGGCGGCTCGCATGCGGCCGGGAGTGACGCTGGGCCAAGCGCGGGCGGAACTGGCGACGATCGCATCCCGGCTGGCGCGGCAGTATCCGGATAGCAATAAGGGCCGTAACTTTGTGGCCGCGCTTATGCGTCCGCCGGTGGACGAAGTACGGTCGACGTTTTGGTTGTTGTTGGGCGCGGTGACACTTGTGCTGCTGATTGCGTGCGTCAATGTGGCGAGCTTGCTGCTGGCGCGCGCGGTTTCGCGTGAGCGCGAACTTGCTATGCGCGTTGCGCTGGGGGCGAGCCGGGGCAGGTTGATCCGCCAATGTTTGACGGAGAGCGGGGTGCTTGCGCTGTGCGGAGGAGTGCTGGGTGTTTTGCTGGCAGCGCTTGGTATCCGTCCGTTTGTGATGTTATGGCCCGGAGTTTTGCCGCGGGCCGAAGAGGTCCAGTTGGATTGGCGCGTGCTGCTGTTTGCAATGGGTGTTTCGTTATTCAGCGGTCTTCTTTTTGGACTAGCGCCGGCTCTGCGCGCGCCGTCGCGCAATTTGGAACAGACGCTACGCGCCGGAGCGCGGAGTTTGGCGGGTGGGTCGCGCCGTTTGCACGGAGGTTTTGTAATATCGGAAATCGCGCTGGCGGTGGTGCTGTTGGTGGCAGCCGGGATGTTGGGGCGAACATTGCTGCGGCAATCGGCGCTCGATCCGGGCGTAGACATCCACAATGTGCTGGTCACACGGATGGCGATTTCGCCTGGCGCGCTTTCGCATCCCGATCAGATACGTGCGGCGTGGCGGGACGTTTTGGATCGTGCGCGGCGGGTTCCGGGGGTGCAGGCGGTCACAATGGTGGATACTATTCCGATGCGCGAGGGCACCAATCAGATCGGCTACTGGACCACTCCCGTAGAGCCGGCGGAGAGCCAGAAACCCGCGGTGTTGGCGGCGAGCGTGTCGCCTGACTATCTGAAGGTGATGGGAATCCGGCTGCTCAGTGGGCGGTTCATTGATGAACACGATCGGATGGGCAGCCAATCCGTCGCCGTGATTGACGACGTGATGGCGCAACAGGCTTTTGGCGGGCAGGCGCCATTGGGGAAACAACTTTGGATCGACATGGGCTCCGATCCTGTCACTGTGGTGGGAGTGGTGAGCCACGTCCGGCAGTGGGGGTTGGCCGCGGACGATCAGGCCCAGGTGCGCGCGCAGCTCTACTATCCTTTTACACAAGTGCCGAACGGGATGCTGCGGCGCTGGTCCGAGCTAATGTCGATCGCGATGCGGACCGGCGTGGAACCGCGGAGCGTGGTCGCATCCCTTCGCAGGGAACTGCGGGGCGCGGCGAACGATCAAGTTTTGTACCAAAGCCGCACCATGGAAGAGCTCGCGAGTGATTCGCTGGCGCGGCAACGTTTCCTCATGTTGTTGTTTGGGGTGTTCGCGGGATTGGCGTTGTTGCTGGCGTCGATCGGAATTTACGGCGTGTTGGCGTATTTGACCAGCCAGAGGGTGCCTGAGATTGGTGTTCGGATGGCGCTGGGGGCGCGCGCGTGGGATGTAGTCTGGCTGGTGCTGCGTGGGAGCTTCGGGATGATTTTCGTGGGTGTTGGCGTGGGAGCGGTTGCGGCTATCGCTGCAGGGCGCGTGTTGCAGAGGCTGGTGGAGGGGATGCAGACGGGAGTTGTTTCGACTTTCCTGGTTACGATTCCGGTGTTGGTCGCTGCGGCATTGATCGCGAGCTTTGTTCCGGCGCGCAGGGCTAGTAGGGTGGATCCCGTGAAGGCGTTGCGGCAGGAGTGACGGAGGATTAGCCGCGAATGAACGCGAATGAACGCAAATAAAACGCTTAGTAACGCGGGAGTTGGGTTATGGTTTTAGATTCGGTGCAATCATAGGCGCCTGCGGAAAGAGTTTTGTATTCTTCTGTGCGGCCGCTGGGCCATTCGATTACCAGGCGGTCGGCTTTGTCGCGCTTTCCTAGGCCGAATGTTAGGGGTAGTTCCGATTGCGAGAGATAGCTGGAGCCGGTCTTTACCATTCTGCTTTGTGTGCCGTCAGGAGTCGTGAGATGAACTTGCGCACCGATGGCGTCGCGGTTTGATTTTGTTCCTATAAGGCGTAGGCGGAGGGAACGATTGCCGTTTGAGATATCGCTGCGATAGAGAGCGGCTGGGCCGTTGTTGGTGGTGATTAAAATGTCCACGTCGCCGTCGCGGTCGAAATCGCCGTAGGCTGCGCCGCGGCCGACTTTGGGGGATGCGAAATCCTGGCCGGCTTCTTTGGCAACATCGCGAAATGCGCCGTGGCCGTCGTTCAGGAACAGGTGCGGAGGCTGCGCGTAGCCGATGTTGCTTTTTATATTCCGGACCGTTTCATCGATGTGGCCGTTGACGGCGAGTAGATCGAGCCGTCCGTCCAGATTGATGTCGAGAAACATGCAGCCGAAGCCAAGGCTGGTGCGGGAGGCTTGCGCGATGCCGGTTTTGAAGGCTGCATCGGAATAGGTGCCGTTGGGGTTGGGGCGATAGAGCGCGATCATTTCGTTATCAAAATTGGTGATGGCGATTCCGGGTACCCCGGAGTTGTCGAAGTCGGCGACGTCGATGCCCATGCCCGCGCGAGGCCGGCCGTCTTCGCTGAAGGCCACGCTGGCGCGCACGGCGATGTCGTCGAAGGTGCCGTTGCGCTGGTTGCGATACAGTTTGTTCGATTGCGTGTCGTTGGCGACAAGAAGATCCGGCCAGCCGTCGCGATCGGTATCGAGCATGGCAACGCCCAGCGATTTCGATGTCGTATCGAAAATGCCGCTCTTGGCCGTGACATCCTCGAAAGTGCCGTCGCCGCGGTTGTGAAACAGCCAGCAAGTGGAACCTCGATAAGCTTCTGGAGTGCAGTAGGATTTGTGGGTGCCATCGACGGTGCAGAAAATATCGTGCTCGGGGGACCACTTCACGTAGTTGCACACGAACAGATCCAGCAGGCCGTCGCGATCGTAATCGAACCAGAGCGCTGAGGTGCTGAAGGAACTGCGGCCGCCGAGGCCGGCCTTTTCCGTTACATCTATGAAATGGCCTTTGCCGGTGTTTTGAAACAAACGGTTCTGGCCCACGGCGGTGACGAGAATATCCGGGAAGCCGTCATTGTTGTAATCTGCGATGGCAACGCCCATGCCGTAAAGTTCCACGGCGAGGCCGGCTTGGCGGGTTACGTTTTCGAAAGTTCCGTTGCGGTTGTTGCGATAGAGCTGCAGTGTGGTGGATCGGCGTTTGTGGCCCGGCCAATCCATTCCGTTGATGAGCAGAATATCCAGCCAGCCGTCGCCATCGTAATCGAGAAAGGCACATCCTGAGCCGAGCGTTTCCGGGAGATATTTTGCGCCGTAGGCTCCGGTGTTATGGCGGAAGTCGATTCCAGCTGCCGCGGTGACGTTGGTCAAACGGAAACCGAGGTCAGGCGCGGCGGCACGTAGCGGCAAAGATCCTAACAGGAACGTCCGGCGATTCACGCGATGCTCGCCAAGCCGTGCTGAATGGCATAAACAACTAATGCGGCGGTGTTGTGAATATCGAGCGTCTGCATGATATTGGCGCGATGCACAGAAACCGTGTTCGCGCTGAGACCCAGAACGGCGGCGATTTCTTTGTTGGATTTTCCATGCACGATCAGTTGCAGGATCTCGAGTTCGCGCGTGGTTAAGGTGGGCTTGGCGGGTTCATCCGCGAGGCGCCCCAGGCGCGGATCCAATACCTGTTCGCCCGCCGCTATTTGCTTGACTGCGCCGATCAGTTCCAGATCGACGGCATTTTTCAGGAGATAGCCTCGCGCGCCAGCATCCAGACAGGTGCGAACGTAACTGGCTTCCGAATGCATGCTGAGCATCAGGATCTTGGTATGCGGCGCCGATTTGAGAATCATGCGCGTGGCCACGGCGCCATTCATGCTGGGCAGGGCGAAATCCATCACAATGACATCGGGGTGAAGTTCGAGAGCCTTCTCCACCGCTTCATTGCCATCGCTGGCCTCGCCTACCACGGCGATTTCCGGATCGTCCTCCAGCATGCGGCGGAAACCGCGGCGCACCAGGCTATGGTCGTCCACCAATAAAACGGTGATGCTATGAGGCATGAGATTCCTCCACACTGAGCGGCACAGTCAGGCGAACGAGCGCGCCGCCACCAATCCGAGGAAGAAATTCGATACGGCCGTTTACGAGCTCGGCTCGCTCACGCATGGAAATCAGTCCCATCCCTTGATGCTCCTTCACTGGCGGAAATCCCACGCCATGGTCTTCCACTTCCAGCACTACATTTTCGGCTTGGTAGCGCAACCGCACCTCAGCCTGGGCCGATTTCGAATGGCGCGCTACATTCGTAAGAGCCTCTTGCAAAACCCGATAGAGGTGGATGGCCACATCGCGGTGGACATTTCGGCTAGGCCCGCACTTCTCATATCTTATTTCGATTCCGTGCTGCTTCTCAAATCCGGGCAGGTAGACGTTCAGCGCGCCTTCTAGGCCGGCGTCATCGAGCACCACCGGATGCAAGGCTTGCGAAAGCGCGCGGACTTTGTCGAGCGTCGCTTGCACGATATCCCGTACTTCTTCGAAATCCTCGCGCAGGGATGGGTCCAGGGCGACGGTGCGGCGGCCGGCGCGTTGCAGCATGGCGCCGATGGCGGTGAGGATCTGGCCGAAATCGTCGTGCAATTCGCGCGCGATATATCGAAAGGTGTTTTCCTGAATCGAAATCAGTTGCTGGGCGAGGTCGCTGCGCCGTTGGGAGAGCGCGGCTACCTGTTCGAACATCTTACGGTTGTAGTCGACCAGGTACAGGCTGGTGGCCACAATCAGAACCAACATGGCGGCGAGAAATAGATAGGCGTTCTGCTCCACGCGTGCGTGAATCTGCTGTGCCTGGGCGGCGGCTTGTTGCTCATTGGCATTGTTTTCGACGAGCAAGCGGGCCACTGCGGTGGTCAAGCCTTCTTGACGAGCCTGGAGCGAGAGGCGGATTCGAGTGCGCGCTTCATCCTCCTGGCCACTTGCGGCGAGGGCAAAGATACGGTCGAGAGCATCCCAGAACTGGGTTACCGAAACCGCCAGGTAGCGGCGCTGATCCCGGGTGGCGGGCGATATTTTTTCCTCGCGCGCCAGGGCGTCGTCTAAATCGCCGCGGATTCGTCTGAACTGCGGCTGCCAAGCGGTGAGCGGATATGGCTCGCTTTGTTCCAGCATGTCTCGCATGGTGAGGGCGAGCGAATTGAGATTGTTCTGGATGCGCAGCAGGAGCAGGGAATCGGTGCGGTTGCGATCGATAGTTTCGGTTTGCAGGCGGCGCAGGCTGCGGAGCTGGACGATGGTGTAGCTGGAGAAGACGGCGACGGCGGAGAGGGTGATGGCAAGTCCCGCGAGCAGGCCGATGGTGGGGGAGCGGCGGGAGGTCATGGCTAGCTTTCATTATGGCCGCTGGTGGCTGGTGGCTGGGAAGGGGAGGGATAGCAAAAAAGAACTAATGTCCGCCTACTTACGCCGATATGGAATACCGGGACCATGTGTCCGGAAGGGATTGCTGAAGGAATCGAAGTGCTCGGCGACGCGTGATGACCACATTCAAGAGCTTCACATTACGCCAAAAGCTACTGTTCTTGCCGGGGCTGGCCTTGCTCGGATTGGTGGCGCTGCAATTCACGAATTCGTACATTACGAGCGCGATGGGCCGGCACGTGATTTTCCCGAATTTCGAGAGCATGATGATGTCCGGCTACCAGAGCACGCTTAAGTCCGCGGTGGATATCGAGGCGCAAACACTTGGCCGGCGACTGAAGAGCCTGACGACAAGGGAAGAAAAGACAGCCGCTGTGGTAGCAGAAACCGACCCCATCCGATTCTTTGGCGATGGTTCCGGATACTTCTTTTGCTATGACACAACAGGAACCCGCATCAACCTTCCAATCGACAAGAGCGGCAACGGGAAGAATCTTATCGAACTGCGGGACAGGAATGGGTTTCCGTTTGTTCGGGCGTTGCTCGAAAAAGCCGCGTCGGGTGGTGGATTTGTCACTTACTATTTTCTAAGAGAAGGTAAGGGCGTACAGCCCAAGCTGGCCTACGCCACGATGATTCCGGGCACCGACTTCTTTGTGGCCAGCGGTGTTTACATTGACGACATTGAGACGGCACGAATCAGTCTGAGCCAGAGAATCACCGAAGAAGAGCGCGGATACCGAGGGTACGTTGTGGTAATCTTCTTCCTCATTCTCGGCGTAACAGTAACACTCACTCTTTCGCTCTCGCACGCTGTGGCCGACAGTATTAAGAACATCGCGAACCGGCTCATGGGCGGTTCCGAGCAGGTAGCCGCGGCAGCGAACGAGTTGAGCGGACAGAGCCAGGCGCTGGCGCAAGGCGCGAGCCAGCAAGCCGCCACGATCGAGGAGACGGCGTCTGGGGCAGAAGAGATGCGGAACATCAACCAGCGCAATACCGAGAGCGCTACCAAGGCCGATGAATTCGCGAAGTTGGCACAGGCCGCGGCCGAGCGAGGCACGGTGGACATGCGGGCGATGGCGGCAGCAGTCGGCGCCATTGACGCTTCCAGCCACGACATCGGCAAAATCATCAAGACCATTGATGAGATCGCGTTCCAGACCAACATTCTGGCACTCAATGCGGCGGTGGAAGCAGCACGCGCGGGCGAAGCGGGGATGGGCTTTGCGGTGGTGGCGGACGAGGTTCGCAACCTGGCGCTCCGCAGCGCGCAAGCGGCCAGAGAGACCACCGGGAAGATTGAAGGGGCAGTTTCGAATACGGCTAGCGGAGTCTTGTTAAGCGGCAAAGTGGCCGACTCGTTCCGCGACATTACTCTCAGAGTGCGCCAAATGGTTGAAGTGGCATCGCAGGTCTCTGGTGCCTCCGCCAGGCAGGCTGAGGGTATCGGTCAAATCAACGCTGCCTTGGGAGTGATGAATCTGGTGACGCAGAGCACCGCAGCCAATGCGGAAGAGAGCGCAGCGGCCGCCGAGCAATTGAATGCACAAGCATATTCCATGCGATCCAGCGTGTCGGAATTGCTGCAGTTGGTGGTTGGCCCGCGCGCCACGGAATCGGATGAGCGGGAAACCAGAAGGATTTCTAATAACTTCTCGAGGAAACACAAAACCATGTCAGACAGATTTTTGAAAAATACGCCGCTGTGCGCGATGGCTATCGCGGCAGCGCTAGCGCTGGTTCCAGCGCGAGCCACGGCTCAGATTGTAATTGAAAACGAAGACGAGAGCGTCAAGTTTAAGCTGGGCGTCCAGGGTCAGTTTTGGGCCGATTGGACTCAAGACCCGGATACTGGTGGATACGGGCAGAACCTCTATCTGCGCCGGGCACGCCTGCTCCTAGGCGGCGATATTGGCAACGATATCAGCTTCTTCTTCCAAACCGACGATCCCAACCTGGGCAAAACACCCAAAAGCGCCGGGACCGGCTTCCTGTTGCAAGATGCGTTCATGGAATGGAAACCCACCAAGGTGCTGCAGTTTGATGCGGGCTTCTTTCTGGTTCCTTTCTCACGCAACACGCTGCAAGCCACAACCAGTTACTACACACTCGATGTGAGCCCTCTCACCACCGTGAATAATGCCTCCACTGAATCGGCCGGGCTGCGCGATTTGGGTTTTCAGGCGCGGGGTTTCTTCCTGGACGACCATCTGCAGTACCGCATAGGAGGATTTCAAGGCGAGCGCGATGCTAACGCACGAGACTCGCTTCGAACCGCTGCGTACGTGCAATATGATTTTTTCGACACCGAGACGGGATACGTCTTCACGGGTACGGCGTTAGGCCTGAAGAAAATTCTGGCGATCGATGTCGGTGGTGATAAGCAAGGCGCCTACCGGGGACTCTCGGCCAATATGGCCTGCGACCAGCCGGTAAATGGCGGCGATGAGATTGGCGGCCAATTCCAGTACTATCACTTCGACGGCCGGCAAAAGTTCACTTCCATACTGGACCAGAACGATTGGTTTACCGAAGGCGCTTACTATATTCATCGGGCCAAGATACAACCGTTCGGCAAGTTCGAATCGCAAGCGTATGTGCTGTCTGCCGACGCCTCCAAAGACATCCACCGCGCGGGCGGCGGGTTGAACTACTATGTCCACAAGCAGAACCTGAAATTCACGTTGCAATATAACCGGGTGCTTCCTTTGAACGGGTCCACCGTGAAGCCGAGCAACGAATTCACGATGCAGTTTCAAGTGTTTTACTTCTAAACTTTACTGAATGACTGGCAGGCAGGCGGAAGCGCCTGCCCTACTGGTCAGCGCCAGTTGGGGAACGGGTTGGTTCGGCCGCTTTGGCTCGAGCGGATCAGATCGGGGACGCGTTTGCAGCGCGACATGAGCTTGGTGAGAATGGTCTCAAGGGCTGCTTCGTCGCCTTCCAGCCAATCGGGCGGGATCTGTTTCAGGGCCTGGTCCACGATCTCCTCGGGGAAGTGGAGCACTTGGCCGAGCCAGGGCTCGAAATCGTCGAAAGATCGGACCTGGACGTAGACGCTGGGGCGAAAGTAGAGGCCTTGGAGCGGCGAATCGGTGAAGGTCCAGTGCGGTCCGTCAAAGACGTAGCCATGGTCCATCATGTGAGCGACGAAACCTTGGCGCTCGGACTTCAAGCGTTGCTCCAGGCGCGCACGGAAGAAAATAGATTGTCTTGCGTCGGCATTGCCGATCCACTTGTCGAACACCAGCGCGCCCAGGAATTCTCTCCGGTTGACGACTTTATCCAGCAGCAGATCGGGAATGAAATCGTAGACCATCACCTTGGCGGGATCTCCCGGATATCTGGATCCGAAATGCCAGCCGGGCGGGATGGGCTGGCGGCGGGAGCCGAGTTGAATATGAATATCGGCGTTGGCGGCGAGGAAATCGGCGGGTAATTCTACAATGGCGGTCTCGGGCGTCGAGATTTGCAGGTAGTTGAGGAAAGCGGAGGCGATCCATTCGTTGACCAGAATTCGCCGATGCTGTGGATTATTACGGAACTTGACGACGTAGAAGTGGCCGTCGTCGCATTCGAGCAGGTGGGCCTGCGCTCCACCGCGCATTTTCCGGATCAGGCGCGTGGCGTGGACGGGCATCTTGGGTGGGCGAAAGCTCCATTTTAGCCCCGATCCGGCGTTTGATTTTGGGAGGAGCGGGTTCCGACCCGCCTGTGAGTGGTGCGACGCCCTCGGTTGGCGCGTCGATGCCGCCCTGTGCATCTGGAAGCCGGTCACTCCGCCAAGACTCGGTCCGCAGCTAGTAATCTCTTTCACTCAAAGGAGCACAAATTCGACCGATACGAAAAAACAGGGTCGGCTCGGACGGGTGGTCTCGCCAGTCAAAACTAACTACCGGCAAAGGAGGACGAGAATGTCTTCGAGGGTAACCACACTATTGTTCGCGGCTGTGCTGGGAGCACCGCTCATGAACGCACAATTCGATTTCAATATCGATGGACACCCGATACAAGTTCACAGCTTCGTGCAGCAGGGGTTCGCCTATTCCAACCAGAACAACTATCTGACGATGGACACGAGCAATGGCACCTTTGAAATGACCGACGGTGGTGCGAACATCGGGATGTCCATCACTGACAAATTTCACGTGGGAGCGCAGATCTACGTACGCAACATCGGCCAGTTGGGCAAGTGGCGCCCCAGTCTGGATTGGGCTTACGGAGATTATAAGTTCACCGACTGGTTGGGGATTCGCGTGGGCAAAGTCAAAACGGTGTTGGGGCTTTACAACGATGTCCAGGACGCTGAATTTCTCCAGACCTGGGCCCTGCTGCCGCAAGCGGTGTATCCGCTGGATCTTCGCAGTAATAACATCGCGCACATCGGCGGAGACATTTACGGATCAATTTCTCTCCATAAGGCGGGCCGCCTGAACTACACGGGATACGCCGGGGCTCGAACTTTCGACCAGTACGGCGGTTACTACTACTTTTCCCAGGATCAAGGCATTCCGATTACGAGCACGTCGGGCCACGTAGAAGGTGGCGACCTCCGCTGGATGACGCCCTTGGACGGTCTGATGTTCGGCGCCTCGTTCATGAATCAAACGCAGGACCGCCATGGCAACTACGAGATCCCTGGCTTGACCGGCCCTTACCAACTGACTTCCAACCCTCAACATACCGTGGCGACCTATTTCGATTTTGTCCACAAAAACTGGCATTTTAACGGGGAACTTCGCAAGGCGGCTTATCTGGCCGATATCAAGTCATCGTTTCCGGGAGTGTTTGTTTTTGACGGTACCGACAAAGGGCTGTTCGTCTCGGCGGCGTATCGAGTAAGAAAATGGCTCGAGCTGGGAGCTTACAATTCGCGGTATTACGTGCTCCATCCCACTAATCCGACCAATCCGGACACCAACCATATCTTCGACCAGGTGGCGACGGCGCGCTTCGATATAAACCGGGTTTGGAACTTCAAAGCGGAAGCGCACTTCATAAACGGCTACGGAGATGTCTACTCGGCCCACGGCTTTTATTCCAGAGACAACCCGGACGGCTTAAAGCCTACGACCAACATGCTGGTGCTTCGCACGGGCTTGACGTTCTAGGAGCGAACGAGACTCGTTCACCGCTCTGGGAAAAGGGGCGCCACGCATGAGGCGTGCCTCAAAGGTTGTTGACAAGACGGCCGTGACGGTGGAATGGACAGACTTCCATGCCGACGAGCGCCGCAACCGACGCCGGTGTGGTGGCCTGGGTGGAGAAGATCGAAGGTGCGATTGGCGTTGTCGCCGCTGGAACCAGCATCGGAGACGCCAATGTGCCGGATGTGAAGTAGCCGGAGCCAACCCGGCGGGCTCAAGCCGGCCGCGAGGCTGCTGGACCGGCATCAGTTTTTGAAGGTGGACGAACCGACTTTTGACAGGAGAAACCAATGGGGAATTCAATGATTAACCGACTCGGTCGAATCTTTGTCACGCTGGTGGCGATGTGCACCTGGACTAGCGCGTATGGCGCCGATTTCAAGGTCATCGCAAATCAAAGTGTAGGTGCATCTTCGGTCTCCGCCGACGAGCTCAAGGGTGTTTTTCTGGCGACGAAAACATCGCTAAGTGATGGCAGCCATGTGGAACCGGTTTTCGAAAAAGGCGGCCCGGCACACGAAGCATTCCTGAAGGAGTGTGTCGGCAAAACCGACGGCGCTCTGCAGACCTACTATCGCAGCCTGGTGTTTACGGGGAAAGGCTTCATGCCCAAGATGCTAGGCTCCGATGCCGAAGTGGCTGCCTACGTGGCTAAGACGAAGGGCGCTATCGGATACGTAAGCGCCGGCGCCAGCGCAGGGGACGCGAAGACGCTGGAAGTGAAGTAAGCTTTGCGGAGCTGGATCGGCTTCGGCGTACAGATAGCGAGCGGCACCATTTCCCGACGGCGCGGATCACGGGGCAGAAGCCTCCGCCGCGCCGTCCGTATTTTTGGCCGCATCTCTCCGCGCGAAATGATCGACCTTCTTTCGCGGCGCCAGGGCTGCGTTTTGAATGGCGCGTGATACTAAATTCGATCCGGTCGTGCCGATAAACGTCTTAGAAGCAACTTTCGAAAGGTCAGAACGATGAAGCGCTTAAGCATCACGGCCAAGATCTGGCTGAGCATTGGAGTTTTTGGATTGGGCTATGTGCTCGCGACGGTGCTGGGGCAGATACAGGGGCTGGGCACCGAGGGTACGCTGCGGAGTACATCGGAGGCACTGTTTCCAGCAACCCAGCGCAGCCAGGAGGCCGAGAGCGCGTTTCAGCAGATGGTGAAAGGTTTCAGCGACGCGGTGATGGTGCAGGATGCATCCGGGTTAGCGCATGCGGCCGAGGATGGGCGGCGTGTGGTCGAGAACCTCAATACGCTGGCATCGGTGACGGGTCTTTCGGCCCAGCGATCCGAGGATGTCAGGAAGCTGGCCGCATCGGTGGAGCAGTATGTAAACGACGCCAAGAGCATTTACGGCGCGGTACTGGCTAATCCAGCCAATATGACGGCCGACATGCAAGAGCGAATGAAGGGATTGGCGGCTCGCAACGATACCATCAAGACGTCGCTGCAGGCGGCGAAAGAGGAATCATCGAAGGATCTTCGCGACAAATTGAGCGCTGTGCAGGCCAGTTCCGCCCGGCAGCGCTGGTTGGCGCTGGTGGTGTTTGGCATCACCGGCATCACCCTGGTATTGGCGGGCGTGATTGTGAATCTGACGATCCGGCGCACCATCACCGGTCCGATCCTGCGAGTAATTCACGGCGTACAAGCGGCTGCCGAGCAGGCGGGCCAAGCCTCGAGCCGGATGGCGGAGTCCGGACAGGTGGTAGCCAAGGACTCGCAGGATCAAGCAGCTTCCATCGAAGAAACTTCAGCTGCTCTGGAGCAAATTTCCGCCACTACGCGAGAAAACGCGAGCCGCGCTGGTGAAGCGGACCGGCTAATGCGTTCGGCCACGGACACTGTAACCAAGGCAAACCAAGCCATGAACGATCTGCAAACATCCATGAGCGATATCGCCAAATCCAGTAAACAGGTATCGGATGTGTTGAAGAGTATCGACGAGATCGCGTTTCAGACCAACGTGCTGGCTCTGAATGCCGCGGTGGAGGCGGCGCGCGCCGGAGAATCGGGCGCCGGATTCAGCGTGGTTGCCGACGAGGTGCGTTCGCTCGCTCAGAGGGCGGCTGATGCGGCGCGCCGCAGTGGCGAGATCATCGAGAAAACCATGGCCGACGTTACCAAAGGCGTGAAGTTGGTGGGTGTGGCGCATGGCGCCTTCACCGAGGTATCGGCTACAA
>JBEKJJ010000209.1:0-13504 GCA_050011295.1 Bryobacteraceae bacterium | reverse complement strand
GGTGTTCCCGTGGCCATGGGCCGTCCGATTCAACCCGGAGACCGTAACGTCGCTGTGCTCAACTACAATTTCTGGCAGAGCCAATTGGCCGGAGATCCCACGGTAGTGGGCCGAACCATGATACTGGATGGGCAGCCGAATACCGTGATCGGTGTCCTACCGCGCGACCATCGCACGCTGATCGGATTCGGATTCGCACCCGCCCTATATTTGCCGTTGCACGACGACACCTCTTATGTCGCCTTTGTCGCGCGGCTTCCGGAGGGCATGAATCGGCCGGCCGCATTTGCGCGCTTGAAAGTAATTGGCCAGGAGCTGGACCGGAACTTCCCCAATCGCGATTTTCACTGGACGGAATGGTAGTAGTTGGCCTGGTGCTGCTGATTGCCTGCGCCAATGTAGCCAGCCTGCTACTGGCGCGCGCTTCCAGCCGCCGCCAGGAACTCGGCATCCGCCTTGCAATTGGCGCCGGACGCGGCCGCCTGGTCCGGCAATTGTTGGCCGAAAGCCTGTTGCTAGCCGTTCTTGGAACACTGAGCGGGCTCCTGCTGAATTTCTGGCTGACCAGTCTCATCAGTCGAGTTCAACTTCCGCTGCCGATGCCGTTCCAACTGCATATTGCACCGGACTGGCGCTTGCTCGCCTACTCGGCTGCTGTAGCAGTGGCCAGCGCACTATTTTGTGGATTGTTCCCGGCTCTCAAAGCCACGCGGGCGGACCTCAATGCGGCTTTGAAGCGTCAAGAACTCCAGAGCAGCCGGCGGCTCTGGAATATGCGGAACGCCCTGGTGGCCGGGCAGCTCGCCATCTCCACGCTGTTGCTGGCGGCTGGGCTTCTCTTTCTCGAAAATCTGTCTCGTTCCACTTCCATGAATCCCGGTTTCGACGTGGACCACACAGTGTGGGCGCACATGCGTCTGGTTCCCGCAAAATATCCAACCAACGAAAAGACTCTGGCTCTGGTAAATTCGGCGTTGGACGAATTGCGCGAGCTTCCCGGCGTAGAAGCTGCCAGCATTGCACACGTGGTCCCGCTGAACGACCAGCAGACTGACGGGACCGAGGTACGCATTGACGGCGTCAAACCGGTTCATGTGCAATACAAGAGCAACAACGTAGGACCCGATTACTTTCGAGCAATGGCGATCCCGATTCTGGATGGCCGCGGATTCAATGTGGGCGACCGCGCCGAATCCCCGGCCGTCGCGATCCTGAACGAGAATTTCGCCCGCTTGCTGTTCGACAAAACCAGTCCGGTCGGGCACACCATTCAATATCCTCAAGGTGAATCCGTACGCATTGTTGGAGTGGCAAAGAACAGCAAATACTTCACGCTCGGCGAGGAAGATGCTCTCGCCATGTACACGCCTTTCGCGCAAGGGCCCGGAGCCGAAAGCCTCAACTTTATGATTCGTGCGCCCGAGTTTTCGCCGGGCCTGGTCAAAGCGATCAATCGAACTCTCGGCAGCCTGGATCAATCGGCGGCGATTGAAACCAAGCCAATGCGTGATGCCTTGGTGCTGGCGCTGCTGCCGAGCCGCGCCGGAGCAGCGATTCTCGGAAGCATGGGCGCGCTCGGCCTGGTGCTGGCGGCCATCGGGCTCTATGGCGTGCTGGCATTTACCATCAGCCGACGGATTCGCGAGATCGGATTGCGCATGGCGCTGGGCGCTTCGCCGCGCACTGTTCTGTGGATGGTCTTCCGCGATAGCTTCCTGCTGGTGACAGTTGGAATCACGATCGGCCTCGGAATCGCCATGATCGCGACGCAGCCGCTCGCGATGTTTCTGGTTCCGGGGCTCAGCCCCACTGATCCGCTGACGTTCGTCTCCGTGATTGCTCTACTCGGAGCAGTAGCCGTGGCTGCAACTGCCGGACCCGCGCTGCGAGCGCTGCGCGTGGATCCCATGGTCGCGCTGCGGCACGAATGAACGTACAATAGTGCAGTTCAATCTGCATGTCTACGTCGACCCTGGTTCGTTGCGCGGCGGGTGTGCTGGCTGCCTGTGCGCTGTTTGAACTGGGGCTGCGCCCATTCGTGGCCGGCTGGAACCAACCGGAAGGCCCGGTACGCACCATTCGTAGTTACGAAGAAGGATTCTCCGTCGCGCATTTCGAACCTGACGGACTGGGCACTTACGGGAACCGGCTTACGGGCAATCCGCCGCTCGCCGGCGCACCTGAAGGATTGATCGTCGGCGATTCGCACGTCATCGCGCAGGCAGTACGCGACGAAGAAACCATGGGTGCGGTAATCGAGCGCCTCTCGCGCGCTGCCGGGCGGCCTCTGAATGTCCGCCAATATGGATGGTCTTCGGCCAAAGCCCCCACTTATCTTGGATCGGCTGAACTACTGCTTCGATCGCGCAATCCAACCTGGGTCGCAGTGGTTATCAACGCTTATTTCAGCGTCCATGCGCTGACCATCTCACAGAACTGGCGCATGGAACTCGCCCCCGACGATTCCTTTCGCTTGATCGATATGCGGCCCTCACCAATCATCAGCCGGTTTCAACGGATGCGCCGGCAGATTGGCCGCTCCGCGCTCGCGTTCGGACTTTGGCGCAGGATCGGCACGATGTGGAATGTCGCGGCGTTCGAGGATGGGGTGGCCGAAGCTCCTGATCGAGTTCCTCGCGTGACGATCCTGGGTCTGAAGAAAGCCTATGGCTCGCGTCTCATCATTGTTTATGCGCCCAGTTTTTTCGGTACCGATTACGAGACCGTGGAGCCGCTTGAGCAAGAAGTGCTCAGCTTGTGCGCCGAGTACGGCGTGGCTTGTATTTCGACGCGCGAGGCCATGAGGCGCGAACGTTACGACCATTTGTCTCTCAGCCGTGGATTCCACAACACTGCACCGGGCGCAGGGCATTTCAATGCGACGGGGCACCGCATCATCGCCGAAGAAATTTGGCGGTACGTGGCTGTGTCACCCTGATTCGCATGCCGTTTATCTCGCCAGCCTTCATCGTTTTCTTTCTGGTGGTACTGCTGAGCCTGCGCCTAGCTCCTTCGCGACGTCTCCGGTACTGGATCCTGCTGGCGGCTAGCGCGTATTTTTACTTTACATGGAAGCACGTTTACCTTTTGGTTCTGGCTGCGCCGATCGTGATCGACTACTTCTGCGGCATTCGCATTGAGGAAAGCTCCGATCCGCGCGTTCGCAAAAGCTGGCTGGCTGCGGGCGTAGCCTCGAATCTTCTGTTGCTCGGCTACTTCAAGTACGCGAACTTCTTCTTCGGAAGTGCTGCCGTGCTGGTACCAATCGGCATATCGTTTTTCACCTTCAAGGCGATTAGCTACGTCATCGATATATATCGCGGCGACATCGAAGCCTGCCGGAGCCCGGTTCTGTTCGCAACGTATGTGAGTTACTTTCCCGATTTGTTGGCCGGTCCGATTGTCCGCGCATCCGCATTTCTGCCGCAGATGGTACGTTCGCTCGAGCCCACTTGGCCGCACGCCGTGGTTGGTTCTCAGATGATTCTGTTGGGACTCACCAAAAAGCTGGTGATCGCCGACCAAATGGCTCCCTTCGTCAACGCGATCTTCGCGGATGCCGCCGCCTACTCTCCGCTTACAGTCTGGAGCGCGGTGATTGCGTATTCGCTTGAGATCTATTGCGACTTTTCCGGCTATTCCGATATGGCGATCGGAATGTCGAAGATCATCGGCATCGATTTGCCGGAGAATTTCAACATGCCTTATCTCGCCATGTCGCCGATCCAGTTCTGGCGCAGATGGCATATCACGCTCACAAAATGGCTGCGCGACTATCTTTACTTTTCGCTGCCCGGCTTGCGCAAGAGCCGGTGGCACAGATACCGGAACGCGGGAATCACGGCATTGCTCGGCGGTTTGTGGCACGGCGCAAGCTGGACGTTCGTATGTTGGGGCGCCGTGCATGGGTTGGGGATTGCGGTGAATCATCTGTGGATCGCGCGACGGCGACAAACACCGAGCCAATCCGTGTTGATTCGCGTGAGCTGCTGGGTGACGACATATTTGTTCATTTGCTTGACCTGGGTTCTGTTTCGCGCGCAAAGTTTCGCGGTAGCCGGCACGGTGCTGCGCAAGATGTCCGGCCTCGCGCCCGGAGGGATCGCATGGTTCTATTCGCCGCTCGCGATGGTTTTGCCGCTGGTGATCGGCGGACACGCTGTCGGAATTATGGCTGCGCGGCGGGTTCATTGCAACAGGATCACTGGTAATTATGTTTTATTGCCGTTGCCCGGTTTCGCCGGTGCATTTCTCGGGACCTGTTGGCTGCTGGTATTGCTGCTGTTCGGAGCAACCGGCGGAAATCCGTTCATTTATTTTCAATTTTGACGAAGGGCCTCCGCGGGATCCGTTCCGGCGGCGCGGAGGGCGGGGAACCAGACGGCTGCGAGGGCTGCGGCGCTTAGTAGAAGCGGCACCGTCACGAAGACAACTGGATCCTGGGCCTGTACTCCAAAAAGGAAGCTGGCCAGCAGGCGAGTTAGGCCGAAGGATGCGGCGATGCCGAGGGTCACTCCGATCAGGGCCAATCGCATGCCTTCCGCGACAACCATGTTTCGCACCTGGCGCGATTCGGCGCCCAAGGCCAGGCGAATACCGATCTCGCGAGTCCGCTGCCGCACGGAATAGGCCATCAACCCATAAATTCCAATTACGGCTAACAAGAGAGCCGCAGCGCCGAAACATGTGAGCAGCGTCATGTTGAAATCGGCGCGCGCCGTGGATTCCGATACTATTTCATCCATGCTGCGGACATGCGAAACGGGCAGGCCGCCGGAGGCTTGTTCGAGGTTTTTCGAGATCGCGGAACGCAGCGAATTCGGCGCCACTCGGGTGCGGGCGATCCAAACAATGCGCGAGGCGCGGTTCGCGAGAGCCGTTATCCCATCGGTGACCTGCGCCATCGGGACATAGACCATCGGCGTGGGGTTCCGATTCAGGCCGGAGTCATGTACATCACTGGCGATGCCGACGATTTGGCGCTCCGGCTCTTCGAATTCGGGCCCATATCCTTTTCCGACCAGAACGCGCTCGCCGATGGGATCGGCTTTCGGCCAAAACTCGCGCGCGAGAGCTTCATTTATGATGGCGACGCGCGTTGCGGCGGCATCGTCACGATCGCTGAAGGCGCGGCCGCGGACTACTGGGATCTTGAAGACATCGAAATAGTGCGGCGACACGCTCATCCAACCGCGCCCGTCGTAGCGTCCACTCGCTGGAGTTCTTCCAACGATGTTGAATGGCACTCCGAATCCGCCTTCGAGCGGTAAAAGATAGCTGGCGGCGGCACTCGCGACCGCGGGCTGTGACTCCATGCGCTGCACTGCGTTTTGGATGAGCTGATTCACGGCGACCGTTTGTGCGAAGCGCGATCCGCTGAGCGACATACGCATGGTGAGGATGTTATGCGCGTCGAAGCCGGGATTTACGGCGCGCAATGCTGCGAAAGTTCGAATCAGCAAAGCTGCGCCCACCAATAGAACCAGCGCCAGAGCCACTTCGCTGATCACCAGCAGGGAGCGCGTTTTGTTCTGGCGGAATCCTGTGCCGGAGCGTCCGCCGGCTTCCTGGAGGGTGACGCTGAGATCGGTGCGCGAAGCATCGAATGCTGGAATCAGGCCAAACAGGACGCCGGTGACGAGTGAAACGAGAACCGTGAAGAGAAGCAGGCGCCAGTCCAGCGCGATGGCTGTTCCATGTTCTCCGATGCGCGGAATATCGCCGGGATTCAGTGCGACAAGTGCGCGGACGCCGGCGAGACCGAGCGCGAGCCCTAAGGCGCCTCCGAGAGCGGAGAGCACCACACTTTCGGTGAGCAGTTGACGGACGATGCGGGCGCGGCTTGCGCCCACGGCTGCCCGCAGTGCTATTTCGCGCTTGCGTCCCGTGGCGCGCACCAGCAAAAGGTTGGCGACGTTCGCGCAGGCGATGAGCAGCACAAAGCTGACCGCGCCGGCCAGCACCAGGAGCGATGAGCGCACTTCGCTGACGATGGCCTCGGGGTAGGGTTGGATGCTGAAGCTGTCGCGCGGTGACATGAAGTTCGGAAATTTGCGGCGAAATTCATCGGCTGCGGGTTGGAGCTGCGATTTCGCCTGGGCGAGCGTCACTCGGGGCTTGAGCCGCGCGATCACGGTGAAATATGTGGCGTGGTCCGTGCTGGCAGGATCGATTTGAAAAGGAAGCCAGAGTTCGGGCGGAGTGTCGAGCTCAGTATTGAAGCCGGGACCTACGATTCCTACGACGACGTAGGGCGCGCCGCTGAGTGAAATGGTTTTGCCGATCATATGGGGGTCGCCCGCGAAATGGCGCTGCCAGAGTCCATAGCTCAGAATCGCTGCGTGGCCGGCATTGGGACGATCTTCTTCGGCTGTGAACGCGCGGCCTTGGATGATGGGGGCGCCAAGCAGGCGGAAATAATCGGCGGAAACTCGAATGCCGTGGATCTGTTCCGGAAAAGCAACGCCCGTGAGGTTGAGATTGGCGCCCGCGTATTCATAGGCCGAAACATCCTGGAACGCTTGCGTCTGCTGACGCCAGACGTTGAAGCGGGTGGCTGAGCCTCCATAGGATGGGCCGTTGGGAGTGGTGAGAAAAAACGAAACGATGCGGTCCGGGTCGGGGAAGGTGAGGGGCTTGAGCAGGACGGTGTTGACGACGGAAAAGACGGCGGTGGTGGCGCCGATGCCAAGCGCGAGGGCGGCCAGAGCGGTCGCGGTGAATCCGGGATTCTTGCGCAGCGTTCGAAGGGCGTAGCGCAAATCCGGTGGCAGGATACTCATTTCCTTATTTTCGGCTACTCTGGCGTGGGAGCGGAAGCGGATGCCGCGTGCCGCGAGGTGCATTTTCTAAAATCGAACCCACGGGTTCCTTTTCGCGGTGTTCTTGACGCATCCGTCGATTCTTGTGTTTGGAGGTGTGATTTTTTAAGTTGCTTTTACTTAGAGGCTTGCGAGCTATGTTGGGGCCTGCGGGCGGTCGAAAATTCACGATGCGTCATGGGGATGCCGATATCGCGGCAGGGTGCCGTGAGGGGTGGGAGTTCGGGGTGGTGGTGTGGTTTTGCATGGCGACCTTCTCGAGATTAGGATAAATCTCGCGATCGCTGGCGCGCGGGGCGAGAACTCGCAATTTGAAGGCAGGGATGGGAATAGAGGTGGGTGGGTTTTGTCACTGGTGAATTCTGGTTGGGCTGGCCTGGGTGAGCGGCATAGATGCAGTGCCTTTCAGGGGTGTAAGCCGCGAGCGGCAGGAAGCATGCATGGGAATAGCAAAGCTCTAAGGTGGTAACGATACAGTTGACAAAGCGAACCGTTGGACGCTAGGCTGAGGTCCGGGCAGGCTAAGCATCATGAAAAACACCCCCGCTCCAAATTAGTCCGTTGCGGCGAATCGTTCGCCTGGTGGCCTTAACCATAGCAGGCTCCTGAATCGGACGGGTGCTGCACGCCGCATCTCGGCGCCTTCATTCCTTCGGTTCGAATCCTTCGACCCACTGAAAGCCCCGCTGCGGACTTATTGTGGCAATGTGAGTACGGCCGCCGATCCTTGCGCAGGCTCGTTCGTCCAGTTTGCGTACTTCGGGATCAGCACAGGCGCGAAAATAACTCTTCGCCTTCTGGATCGCCAAAAGTAGCGGCGAGTCGCTGGTCCATGACTTCCTGTAAATATCGAACAGGGGTTCGTCAGTTTTGAAAAGTCCGTTCGCAATATTCGCGGAGCCGTCTATGCGCATTCCGCCTTCAACGTTCGGCTCGTCGACTATCTCTGGCGGGGCAAAGACCTGATTATCGTGGAAGAATCTGGCGCGTACACTCGACGGCGTCCCTCGGTAATAACCGTCAAACAGGATTTCAACTATCGTGTCGCCGGTCTCTCCCTCCCATTGCACCTCAGCAGCTGGATAGCTTTCCACTCGACCGTTTTTCTTGGCCTCGTTCAATAGGCCTTCGAGCGAAGCACATACTTCAGTCACGTAGGCTTTGAGGTCACTGGCGTTTCTATTGGCCATCGCTTCGACGGCGTCACGGGTTCTCGCCGCAAAATCGAATCCCGCCCCCTCGCTGGTCTCGCCTCCCAGCTGAACTGTCCCTGTTAGAGAATAGGCGAGGGCCTTATCGGGTTGCCTGATCGGAAAAATCTTCTGACAGGAAAAGGTTTCGGTTGTAATCGCGCCGTCGTCCTCAATCTTCTGTTTCAGGCCGTCCGCCCCGAGAACGAAGCCAGGAGACTCGTAAAGTTTGAACAGTGCCGTGGACATACTGTAACGATTAAGTCTCCGTACCAGCGTTCAAGATGATAGGGATCACCATAGATTATCGGACATCCGCCGAACCAGTGCTACAATACTGATTCCCTGCATGGACTCTCTCAAAGCGCTCATCCGCGAAGTGCCTGATTTTCCGAAGCCTGGCATTAACTTCTACGACATCACTACACTGCTCAAGGACGCTGCTGGGTTTAAGACCGTGATTGATTCGCTGGCGGATCAGTACGAATCTACTCCCATTGATGTGGTCCTGGGTATCGAGGCGCGGGGGTTCATTATTGCTCCGGCGGTGGCTTATGCGCTGGATTATGGATTCATTCCGGTGCGCAAGCAGAAGAAGCTGCCGGCCGAGCGGGCGCGCATCGAATATCAGCTCGAGTATGGGACCGATGTGCTCGAGATCCATAAGGATGCTATTAGTCCTGGGCAGAATGTGCTGATCATTGATGATGTTCTGGCCACTGGCGGAACGGCCGCGGCGGTCGCCAAGTTGGTGGAGACGCTGGAGGGGAGGGTAGCAGGCCTCGGGTTCATCCTGGAGCTGGACTTCCTGAAGGGACGCGAGAAGCTGGCGGGTTACGAAGTCCACTCGCTTGTACATTATTAATAATGGCTGCCCGTGTCCGGGTTTGCTCCCTGGCGAAGATCAATCTGGATTTGAGGGTGCTGAACAAGCGTCCGGATGGGTTTCACGAGCTTCGCACCATCTTCCAAACTGTTTCGCTAGCTGACACTATTGAGATTGAGTACCGTCCTGGGCGGACTCGAATCGAGATCAAGTCAAACATTAATATTTCTGACAATATCATTGAAAAGGCGGCGGATAGCGTGCTTGCGGTGACTGGGAAAGCGGCCCGGATTGGGTTCGTTTTGAAGAAACGCATACCGCTCGGCGGCGGTTTGGGGGGTGGTTCCAGCAACGCGGCTGCGGTACTGCTGGCGCTGCCGGTATTGCTCAAAAAGCCGCTGGGAATGGAGAAATTGATGGAGCTGGCCGCTTCGCTCGGCAGCGACGTGCCGTTTTTCCTTCTGGGAGGGACCGCGGTTGGTCTGGGACGCGGAACGGAGCTTTATCCTCTGCCGGATCTGGGGAGCCTTCCCGCGCTTATGATAACACCCGGTATCCATGTTTCGACGGCCGATGCGTACCGGGCTCTCAACCGGGGATTGACTGGTGAAGGTCCCGTGAATGAATTCCAAGCAGTGGCATGGAAGGTCTCCGAAGGATACGAAAACGATTTCGAAAGTGTTGTCTTCGGTCAACATAGTCATCTAAAATTAATTAAGGGACAGCTACTGAAATTGGGGGCCCGGCCAGCGCTGATGACGGGGAGTGGCTCCACGATTTTTGGGGTCTTCGGGAGCCGCGAGCTTCGAGACCGGGCGCAGGTGCGGTTCCTGGAAAAGTTCGCCCCTGAACAGGTGCATTCCGTTTCGTTGGTCCGCCGCAGCCAGTATCGCGCGATGTGGCAGCGGCAGCTGGGGGTCCGGTTGGATAGCAAATTATGGCCGTGGCAGTCGCAAGACCGGTACGCAGAATGAGATTCGATCAAATGAAGATCTTCACTGGCAACGCCAATCCGGCGCTGGCCGCGAAGATTTGCGCGTCGCTGGGATGCACGCTGGGAGCGGCCTCGGTGGAACCATTTTCGGATGGCGAAATCCGGCTGCAGATTCTCGAAAACGTGCGCGGCGCCGATGTGTTTGTGGTGCAGCCCACCTGCACTCCGGTGGATCGCCACATTATCGAACTGCTGTTGATGATCGACGCGCTGAAGCGGGCCTCTGCAGAGCGCATCACGGCAGTGTTACCCTATTATGGGTATGCGCGGCAGGATCGGAAAGACAAGCCGCGGATGCCCATTTCCGCCCGGTTGATAGCCAACCTGATTCAGAGGGCCGGTGCGGATCGTGTGCTTACTTTGGACCTGCACGCGGCTCAGATTCAGGGATTCTTCGATGTTCCGGTGGATCACCTGTTTGCCGCGCCGGTGATGCTCGAGTACTTCGACTCCATTGGACGCAGGGACATGACTATAGTTTCGCCAGATGCCGGTGGCGTGGAGCGCGCGCGCGCTTTCGCCAAGCATATGAATGCCCCGCTGGCGATTATCGATAAACGCCGGACCGATGTGAACGTCGCGGAAGTGATGAATATTATCGGCGAGGTGGAGGGGCGGCATTGTTTGATTGTGGACGATTTGATTGATACCGGCGGCACGCTAACCAAGGGCGTGGAAGCAATATTGAAGCAGGGTGCGTTGAGCGTAACAGCTTGCGCCACCCATGCCGTGCTTTCGGGACCGGCTGTGGAACGTATAGAGGGATCGAAGCTTCAGGAAGTGGTGGTCACTAATTCCATTCCGCTCCGGGAGGACGCCAAGCGCTGCTCCCGCATCAAGACGCTGAACGTGGCGCCGTTGCTGGCGCGCGCGATTCAGTCAATCCATGAGGACGGTTCCGTAAGCACCCTATTTATTTAAGAGAATGACGCAGGCCAGCGCCTGCGGAGTGAGGAAAAGATGAGGAAAGATATCACAGTTGCCGCCGAGCCGCGCGAATCGCGTGGCAAGAATGAAGCCCGCCGTCTGCGCGTGAAGGGATTTGCCCCAGCGGTATTGTACGGCGCGAACGAACCCGCCGTCGCCGTTGCTGTTAGCCCGAAAGAGGTCAACAAGATTCTGTACAGCAACACCGGGCACAACACTATCTTCAATCTGGCTGTGCAGGGCGCGCAGGTTCCGGTGATGATCGTGGATTGGCAGCGCGATCCGGTGAAGGAAACTTTGCTGCATGTGGATTTGAAGCGCATTGATCTCAGCAAGCGCATCCACGTGAAGGTGCGGGTACACATGACGGGCGAGGCCAAGGGTGTGAAGCTGCAGGGTGGGTTGCTCGAAGCTATCACGCGCGAGGTGGAGATTGAGTGTCTTCCGGACGAGATTCCGGAATCGTTCACGGTGGACGTAACGGAGTTGATGATCGGGCAGAATCTGCGAGCGAGCGATATTCCGTTGACCGGCTCGATGAAGCTATTGAGCGCGCCTGAGCAGGTGCTTGCGCACGTGGTAACCATGAAGGCCGAAGAGGTTGTGGCTCCGACGGCTGAAGCCGGCGCCGAGGTAGCTGCTCCCGCGGAACCCGAAGTGATCAAGAAGGGCAAGAAGGAAGAGGAAGGCGCCGAGCCGGAGAAGGCGGAAAAGGGCGGGGAGAAGGAGAAGGGGAAGAAGAAGTGAGAGAAGCCGGGTTTCTGGTTTCTGGTTTCTGGTTTCTGGTTCGGTTGCCCGGGCAGTGGGGGTGAGCCAGGAATTTTTAGATGTCCGAGTTTGAAAAGCTGGTGGTTGGGCTCGGGAATCCGGGTGAAGATTACGAAGAGACGCCGCATAACTTGGGATTTTTGGTGGTGGACCGGTTGGCGGTTAGGAATGGGATTAAGGTAGGGCGCAAGGAAGCGCGGGCGTTGGTGGGGCATGGGACGGTGGCGGGGAAGCGGGTGATGCTTGCGAAGCCGCAAACGTTCATGAACATCAGCGGCGAGTCGGTGAACGGGCTGTTGGTGAAGCATGAGATTCCGCCGCGGGATCTGATTTTGATCTACGACGAGCTGGATCTACCCTGGCTGTCATTGCGGATCCGGCCGGGCGGTTCAGCCGCCGGGCATCGCGGGGTGGATTCGGTGATCCGCACCAGTGGAACAAACGAGTTTCCCCGGGTTCGCCTGGGGATTCACGGGGGCCGTCGCGAAAAAGATGGCGCCCGAATTGTGCTTGGGAAGTTAAACCGGGCGCAGAGAGAGGAATTGGACGAGCTGCTGGATTATGCATCGCAGGCAGTGGAATCCATAATTGCTGAAGGCGTCGAAAAGTCCATGGCGAAATTTAATCGTCGCGCCCCAGGCTTAAACGAGGAAGAATGAGGATCTACGAAGAGTTGTTTATCGTCCGGCCCGATTTGCCGGAGGAAGAAACCGATCAATTGATTGAGCGGTTGACCACGCTAATCGCCGGGCAAGGCGGCAACGTGGACAAAGTGGACAAATGGGGCGTCCGCAAGCTGGCTTATCGCGTGCAGAAACGCACGGAAGGTTTTTACGTGCTGCTGCAGTTCACGGCAAAACCCGAAACGGTGAAGGAACTGGAACGGCAGCTCAGGGTGCAGGATCAGGTGATGAAATTTATCACCGTGCGCATCGATGAGAAGCTGAAGAAAATCGCGAAGCGCAAGAAATCGCGGGATAAGCGCGCGGCGCGCAAGCCGGCGACTCCGGTGGCAGCGCCGGCGGCTCCATCCATGGAACACGCCATGGCGGGCGCGGCAGAACCGGTCGCGCGGCCGGGCGCGCCGATGCCTGGAGCTCCCACTCCGGTGGAGAAAGAATAGGAGACTATCATGGCCGAATCAAGAGGCGGACGTCCCATGAGCGCGTCGCAGCGCCCCACCGGCGGCGACAAGGCGATGGCTACCAAGAAGCAATATTTCCGGCGCAAGAAGGTGTGCCGTTTCTGCGTGGAGAAGATCGACGATATCAATTACAAAGACGTGCGGATGCTGATGTCGTTTATTTCCGAGCGCGGAAAGATTGTGCCGCGGCGAATTTCCGGTGTGTGCACTCCGCACCAGCGCCGGTTGGCGGAGGCGATCAAGCAGGCGCGCAACATCGCGCTGATTCCGTTCGCCGCGCCCATTTAGTAAAGCGCGCAAAACGGAGTGCGGCGCGAGGCTTTGATAGGCTCTGGCGGTACGCGCCGCACCCTTTGCGCTATTTAAAAAAGGATAGATCATCATGGAAGTCATACTCAGAGAAGACGTCGAAAAACTCGGTACGCGCGGCCAGTTGGTGAAAGTGGCGCCGGGCTACGCGCGCAATTTCCTGCTGCCCAAACGGCTGGCGGTGGCGGCCACGGAATCGAACAAGAAGATCGTTGAGCAGGAGCGGCAAGGTCATCTGCGGAAGGAAGCCAAACTGGTTTCCGATGCCAGCGAGCTGGGCAAGATGATGGCGGGCGTCAGCATCACCATTAAGCAGAAAGCCGGCGAGAACGATCAACTGTTCGGATCGGTGACGGCGAAAGATATCGCGGATTCACTGGAGCAGCAGGGTTACAGCATCGACCGGCGCAAGGTGGTGCTGGATGAGCCCATCAAGACGCTGGGCGAATTCAAGGTGACGCTGCGGCTGCATCGGGAAGTTCCGGCTGAGATTACGGTGCACGTGGTGAAGGACGCCGCCGAGTA
>JBEKJJ010000208.1:0-16109 GCA_050011295.1 Bryobacteraceae bacterium | reverse complement strand
GAAAACGAGATTTATGTGGCGGAACTGTTGAACTGGCGCGTCCAGAAGCTGATTCTGCATCCGAAGTACTAAAGCCATTACCCGATTTGACCGATTATACGTAGGAGAGGCCCGCATCCAATGTCATTTCGAGCCCTGATGGTCCCTTGCCTGCTGCTCACGCTTCTGACGCCTGGCGCCGACGCGAAATCGCGGAAGTCCCACATACCCAAAAACGCCAAGTACAAGAACATCACCGGCGCGAAGCATTTTAAGTACAAATCGCCGAAGAAGCAGAAACTCAAGCGGCATCGGTAGCGCCGAGCTAACGCGAAGCTCGCAACGGAAAGCTGGCCACCGATTCGTACCCGCCGCTCGCCGTTTGGCCTTCCAGCACCAGCACGTAATCACCTGGATGGAGAATCTGGGAAGGCAACGCTACTCCGATGGCATCCGGCCCGTCGGCTTTCAAGCTGCCGCTGGTCCAGGCCGTTTGTCCTGCATCGTCGCGCAGGCTCGCCCGATAGTCGTGGTACTGGGAGGTGTCGAGTTCAACCGCTAGCAAGATCCACCGCGGCGAATCGGGAATCCGGACGGCACTGGTCGCTTGGGCGCCGCGCGTTGGTGAGAGCATGTAAACGGCCGGCGGCAGGAGCGGGGCGTTCGAGAGCTCGACGGCCCTGCGCGTTTCCCGGTCCAGATTCATGCGGGTGCTTTCGAGCGATCGATACAAAACCACCGAGGGAATGGCGGAGATCAGCAAAACGGCCACAGCCGCGGCGGCTGCCGGCCGCCAACTAAACCAACCGGGAACCCCCGGGCGCGATTGAGGCGCAGCGGCGCGGGATGGCTGGGCGGCGCACACTTTGATTCCCTCGCGCAGGCTGCGCGCCAGCTCGAGCTGTTCCAGGCATTCCTGGCAATCCAGAAAATGCTCCTCGAACTCCGATCGTTCGGCCGGAGGCATGGTCCCCCGAACGTAGCGGTCGATAACATCGGTGCGTTCGATGAAGGAATGCTCCATCCTTATTCTCCATCTAGAAAGTGGCGTTCGATGGCCATCTATGACAGACCCCGGCTGTCTTTTTTCTGGCCCGCGGCAAATTCCTCAAAGAGAATTTTATAGCGTTGACGCGCCCGGCACAGGATCTGGCTCAAAAGAGTCGACTCAATTCCCAGATCGGCGCAGATCTCCTCGCGGTCGTCTTCGGCGATGTAGAAGCGGTATAACACGCTGCGATCCCGATCGGAGGGTAACGCGTCCAGCGCCCGGCGGGCTAGCGAGCCCTTCTCTTCACGCAACAAACGGTCCAGTTGGTTCGGCTCAGGGCTCGGCAGCGCGTGTTCGACTCCTGGCGCATGATAGGCCTCGCGCCGTGACGTTTTTCGGAAGTAATCGATGACGATGTTACGCGCCAGGCTGCAAATGAATCCCGACAACCGGTCCGGCTCATGCACCTCGCCGGCGCGCACCTTCTCGAGCACCATGCGAAAGCATTCCTGGTATAAATCTTCCACCACCGACGCGTCCGAGACCGACTGGCTGATAACAAACTGCACGCCGCGGCTGTATTGGCGGACTAGCGCGTCTTCCATCGCCCGCTCGCCCGCGCGGATGCGTTCCACCAGTTCGCGGGGCGTGTAGCGGACCACTTCCATTCACTTGCATTGTAACTGCGAGCCCAACGAGGCTGTTAGACTTGTGTCTTGCGTGTTGGCTCTTCTCGACCAGGGCATAAGTGATAACCGGATAGGCGAATTACATCGAGAGTTTGCCTCCAGCGCTCCGTTCCGGCATTTGATCGTCGACCGGTTCCTGGATGCGGAATTTTGCCGGCAGCTCATGTCGGAATTCCCAGCTTTCGATCCGACACATGCGTTGAACGAACGCGGCGAGACGGGCCGCAAAGCCGTCTTCACCGATCTGGCGCAATTGGGGCCGGCCTATGCGCGCTTCGACCAGATGATCCGCAGTCCGGAGTTTCTCTCACTCCTCAGCCGCACAACTGGCATCCCGAAGCTACTGTATGATCCGGAGTACGTCGGCGGGGGCACGCATGAAAATCTGAACGGTCAGGAGCTGGACTCCCACGTCGATTTCAATTACCATCCCACGCATCAGTGGCATCGCCGGCTGAATCTGATCGTGTTTTTGAATCCCGAATGGGAGGAGAATTGGGGAGGGTGCCTGGAGCTCCTGCCCGATCCGTGGACGGCAGACGGCGCGCGTCCAGCAGCCGTGGTGGCGCCTCTCGCCAACCGCGCCGTCCTGTTTGAAACCAACGAACATTCCTGGCACGGGTTCCCGCGTATCCAGCTTCCCGCTAGCAAAACCAATATTTCGCGGCGCTCCATCGCCGTCTACTTTTACAGTGAGGATCGTCCGGAATCGGAGACCGAGGCTGCCCACGGGACGCTGTATGTGCATCGCCAGCTCGGCGAACACATTCAGGCGGGTCACACGCTGCGGCAACAGGATGTGGACGAGATCCGGACACTGCTGGCGCGTCGCGACGTGCATATGAAGTTCCTGTACGAACGCGAGCTGGAGTTTTCGAGAGTGATCTCGGGAATTGTGAAATCCCCGTCGTTTCGTCTGGGCCGCGCGTTAACCTGGCCGGCCCGCGCGATTCGAAGGCTAAAGAATTGACCGGCTGGCGCGCAGTTCCGTAGAATGGTTATGTCCGATGGTTTGGGTCGGACGATGAGCGGGGTTGGCCTAGCGGTCGGGCGTCAGCCTTCCAAGCTGATTTACACGGGTTCGATTCCCGTACCCCGCTCCAGATTGGACCCGCCGAGTTCAGATAAGCTGGGATTTGTAATCAGAGGGTCGGGGGTTCAACTCCCTCCGCCAGCTCCAAGATTCTAAATATAATTGGCGTGACAGGGAGGAGGTACAGGTGGTACTTTTGACGCAGAATGCATGGCGGCGCATGAGACTTATTCCAGCGGCATAGAAGCCCTGATCAGGCAGCAGGGTTTCCCGTATACACTTACACCTTTCTTTCCCTCTGTAATTCCTGTCACGCTTGCCGTGTTTCTCGACCAAGCTTTCGGCGCCCAGCGCTTAAGCATCATCCGGATGCCTGAACGGGATTTCTGGGGGACGGTATCGCCTCAGAGGGTTTGTCGTGATTCTCTTGTTAAGGCCTCGGCCCACAACTTCCAGCGGGCCTTTCATTAGGTATTGCCGATGCCCAGATATTGCTCCGCCGTCCTGAAGGCCACGAATTTCTTGCCGTCGATGAGAGTCGGGCCGCCCGGCTGTGCGACAGCGTTGTCTCCTTGAACGCCCTTGGGTTGAGTGGCCGCCCATTCCTGCTTGGCGCGGCGCGCCACTCCTAGAGGGCGATTCTCCTGGCGCGTCTCGGCAATCGCCGATTGTGCTAACTCTTTGCAAAGTGCTGCCGAGGCTTCGAAAATATGTTCAATCTCGCCCGTTACATAAGTGAAGTCCACATTCTTGTAGGGTCTCCAGGCTTGCGTCCGGTTGCGGACCGTGTACAATCTCGTTCGGTGAGGATACCTTCGCGTATGACAGGTTCGACTACAGGAATGACCCCATCTTTCAGCCTTCGCGTAAACCATCCTCTGAATATCGAAGCACACCCTCGGTGCGGTCCTTGTAAAAACGATGATCGGCGCGCAAGGTGTCGAGCCACGATTCCCACGGTTCCCGTCTGGCCGGCTTGGAAGCCCTTGCGGCGCACGATAAGCGATGGCCCCTCGGATTCTTGTGAGCCTTTGAATCTTCTGGAGCAGATGTACTCCCACGCCATCGCCTCTAATAAATGCATTTCGATCGTCGAGGGAAGCTTGTTTTAACAGAGCCCGCGTATCGTTTACAGTCCGCTTGACCAGAGCGGGCCTCAACTTGGCTTTCGGCGCACGTTCGATGAAAGCTTGCTTCAACCGAGCTCGTGCGTCTTTTCGCGCCCGCTCAATTTTTTGCTGAGACTCTGTGTTGAGTTCCGGTAGTTGGGCGGTGTTCATCGGTTCCTCTGCGATTCCCAGACGTCAATAGCCTCAATCGAACGGGGATCCCGCGCTTCTTGGCTAGCCGGGCTGGGCTGTTACTACGAAGATAACCCTAAATGTTTGGGACGGGCAAAGTTCCTCTGTCCACGAACCGGAGACCTGCTGCTTACGAATCCCGGAGCGCTGTCCATGGCGTGCAAGATGATTTCTCACCTCTACCCCCAATGGGCCACTCTCCAAAGCGGTCATGTAAAACTACTCCGCGACTCCCTCTTGGCCTGGCTCAGCCATGCAACGCTAAGGTTGAGTCGTTTCGAGACATCACGCTCTGTCATGAGATCGACCATGATTTCACCTCGTCGAGTGCCCCTCAATTTGCAAGGGAATGGCGGAGGCACTTCGGGACATATTCTTTGTCGTTGCAACAGACGGCACCACCGCCCTCGCGACGTTTGTCTGCATTTGCTCCTCACTTGATAAAGAAATGGCGGGAGGGGCGCGGGACGGTCAAATTCATGTTTTTTGCGGTGTGCAACAGTTTGCAGTCTGTTAACGAAGTGCATCAGTTTTGGGGCGCGTGAAGGGGTGCAACAGTTTGTGAACAAAGTGCAACAGATTGTTACACGGGACCCCTCCAGGACGGCTGCCAGGCAACCAAAGATTTGTAGTGGAACATAAAGGATTGGGATGCGCCGCTGCGCGTTTTGGTTGTTTTGTGCTTGCTGCGCTTGCACTTTTTGCGGGATGCATTTCGAAAAAATGCATCCCCGCGGGGATGCGCCGTCGATTTCTCGATTTAAGTTGTCCCAAAGTGCCAACGCGGATCGTTCATAACGCCTGATGCCTCTGTTACAAGCAAAGTCGTCGATACGCGGAAAAACGTCGTATCACCGGGTTTTAGCAAAGCGCAAAAACAGCCAATATTGTAAACTGGCAGCTAATGTCGGAAATATCGCTGCATGAAGATTTTGGCCGCAAACAGGAGGGCCAGGGCGGCTCGGACCGTGCGTTTGGGATCGTGTTCGCCATCTTTTTCGCGCTGGTCGGCATGTTGCCTTTGCGTAGACATCATCCGGTGCGCTGGTGGGCTCTTGCATTGACCGCATTATTTCTGGGCGTGGCGCTGGTTCAGCCTGTGTGGCTGCGACCTCTGAATAGGGCCTGGACCAAGCTCGGTTTACTGCTGGGTCGGGTGGTAAGCCCGGTGATAACCGGCATTCTGTTTTTTTTGGTGGTCACACCCATCGCTCTTTTATTCCGCATTTTGGGGAAAGATCCGTTGCACCTGTCATCCGATAGCAAAACACAGTCCTTTTGGATCGCGCGGCAACCGCCAGGCCCCGCCCCGGAATCCATGCGAAATCAGTTTTAGTTAAAAGGAGATGCGCCGATGCTGCCGTTTTTGAAAGAATTCTGGGCCTTCCTGAGGGCGCGTAAGAAATATTGGCTGCTGCCTATCCTGATCATGATGCTCCTGTTCGGCGTGCTGTTGGTGCTGGCGCAAAGCAGTGCCGTCGCGCCTTTCATCTACACTTTGTTCTAATTTCTGCTACGAATGCAAATTCTCGGCATTTCGGCGTTTTATCACGATAGTGCAGCCGCGCTGGTGCGCGACGGAGAAATTGTCGCGGCCGCCCAGGAGGAACGCTTCACGCGCAAGAAGCACGACTCGCGCTTTCCCACCCATGCGGTGGAGTTCTGTCTGATGCAAGCTGGCGCGCGCCTCGCGGATCTCGATTACGTCGTTTTCTACGACAAGCCATTCCTCAAGTTCGAACGGCTGCTCGAAACGTACATAGCTTTCGCTCCCAGCGGCCTACGCTCGTTCCAGATGGCGATCCCGCTATGGGTGCGCGAGAAGCTGTTCCAAAAAAGCCTGCTCCATGATGAGTTGAAGCGCCTGGGTAATGACTTTGACTGGATGAACCGGCTGCTTTTTACTGAGCATCACCAAAGTCACGCCGCCAGCGCGTTCTATCCGTCTCCATTCGAGGATGCTCTCGTGCTCACAATGGATGGGGTCGGCGAGTGGGCCACCACTTCCGTGGCGCTGGGCCGGGGGAATCAGCTCGAGATCGTCAAGGAGATCCATTTCCCGCATTCGCTCGGCCTGCTGTATTCGGCCTTCACATACTACACCGGCTTCAAGGTGAATTCAGGCGAGTACAAGGTGATGGGCCTTGCGCCGTACGGCACGCCGCGCTACACAAAGAAGATTTTCGACCATCTGTTAGACCTTAAGGCCGATGGTTCTTTCCATTTGAACCTCGACTACTTCAATTACTGCACCGGCTTAACCATGACCAACGGCAAGTTCGATGCGCTATTTGAAGGACCGCCGCGCAAGCCGGACCAATTGCTGACCCAGCATCATATGGACTTGGCGGCATCCGTACAGGACGTGCTCGAGGAAGTGGTTCTGAGGATGACGCGATCGCTGGCTTCTGATACTGGCGCTAAGAATCTTTGCCTGGCGGGCGGCGTCGCGCTTAATTGCGTTGCCAATGGGAGGATCTTACGCGATGGCTGCTTCGAGCGGGTCTGGATTCAGCCGGCCGCCGGAGATGCGGGCGGGGCATTAGGCGCGGCGCTGGCGGCGTATTATTTGCTGCAGGGTCAGCCGCGTTCTGTGAATGGATGCGGCGACCGCATGCACGGCTCGTATTTGGGGCCGGAGTTTTCACAGGCCGAAATCGAACAAAGTCTGGCCAAACTCGGTGCAAGATACACCGTGTTCAACGAGTGTGACCTGTTGGAAGAATGCGTGGACGCGCTGTCCAACGAGAAAGCCGTCGGATGGTTTCAGGGCAGGATGGAGTTCGGGCCACGTGCGTTGGGCGCGCGCTCCATTCTAGGTGACCCACGCTCGCCGCAGATGCAATCCATGCTCAACCTGAAAGTGAAATTCCGTGAATCTTTCCGCCCGTTCGCGCCTTCGGTTCTGCGCGAACGCGTAGCGGAATGGTTCGAGCTGGATTGCGACAGCCCTTACATGCTGCTGGTGGCAGACGTCGTGGAGAATCGCCGCAAAGCTATGACGGCCGAGCAACAACAACTATTCGGCATCGAAAAGTTGAACGTGCCGCGCAGCGATGTCCCCGCCGTGACGCACGTCGATTACTCAGCGCGCATCCAGACTGTGCATCGCGAGACCAACCCGCGCTACTACGCGCTGCTCGACCGGTTCAACCAGCGTACAGGTTGCCCGGTGCTGGTTAACACCAGTTTTAACGTGCGGGGCGAACCGATCGTATGCACGCCGGAAGACGCGTTCCGGTGTTTCATGGGCACCAATATCGAGGTTCTCGCCGTTGGAAATTGCATCTTGCGCAAAGAAGACCAGGATCCCAAGCTCATCCAGGACTACAAGTCCGCATTTGAGCTGGATTGAATACGGATCGATTAGCCAGCGTTCCAGAGGGCGTTACTTCAGATATCGGTATGTTAAACTTTGATTCTTCTGAAGCAATGAACACCACTCCGTCCACGCCGTCCGCTTTTAATAAGATTGCAACGTGGTACCAAACTCTTGCAGTCATGCTGTTGACTTTCATGTTTCTGGCGGTATTCGTCAACATCGGCCTTTATTTCTATGTACGGAGACTTGACCGGAACCATTCGGTTAATCCGGTTGAAAGTTACGGCCTGGATACGGTGCTGCGGGCTTATCCCGGCTGGACAGCTGCCTCAGTGACCGGGCTCATCAAGGAAACATACACTGCCCGCTATCTGGTTCATCATCCCTTCGCTCAGTTTAGTAACGAACCGCGCAGCGGCAAATACGTGAGCGTCCTTGCTCCCGGCTTCCGTGTGGTGAAGAATCAATCGCCGTGGCCGCCCCGTTCCGTAATCAAGAATGTCTTTGTCTTTGGGGGATCTACAGCATTCGGCTTGGGCGTAACCAATCAAGAAACCATAGCTTCCTATGTTCAGGAGATGCTGGAACGCAAAACGAACACTCCCGTGGCAGTCTACAACTTTGGCACGCCTGCGTACGCCAGTCGCCAGGAGGCGACCCTGTTCTTCGATTTCCTCAGCTCGGGAATCGCGCCAGAAACGGCTGTATTCATTGACGGCTTGAATGAATACGCCTGGGGAGAGAAGCCCGCGCTAACCACGGAAATCAGTCGCGACGTGGAGGGCAAGGCCGTACGTGACTGGCTTTATCTCAAGGTCCCGATGGTCCGCGTCGCGTACAACATGATCCACCGTTCTCCGGTCTCGAGTAACGCTCCCAACGACGACGCCCGGGCCGAAGTGATCATCAAGCGCTGGCGGGACAACAAGCGAATCATCGAAGCCATGGCCGCCGCTTTCAATGTTCGAGTCTTGTTTGTATGGCAACCGATACCGTACTACAACTATGACCCGCGCAATGATCCGTTCTGCCAGCCGACTCATCCCTGTACCTCGGCGCCCCACGAAGCTTTATACCGCCGGATGAAGACCTTGGATGGAGGTTTGGGTGGGGATTACTTGTGGCTGGGGGACTTACAGGCAGGGCGCACTGAGAACCTGTACGTCGATTCTGTGCATTACAGCCCAGCCTTCAGTAAGCAGATTGCCGAGGCGATCGCGGAGAACCTTGTTCAGAATTAGCGTCAAGAAGGGTAGGAAACTTTTCGCCTAGGTCCTCGGAGGGCCTGAGTCGGCCATAACTTTACCGTAGAGTGACAACGTCCGGGCGGCCATCGATTCAAGGTGCCCGCCACTGGACTGTCAGCAAAATTCCACACCAAAAGCAACGCTTCCTGGTGACCTGAACGGCGACATCACCGTTCGCCGGCTCAGCTTTCCGTCGTCTTGCAACAGCTTGCTTCAGTCGACTGCCGCTTGAAGCCTTCGCAGATTCTTTCCCTTGCACTTTGTGGATTTCCCTTTCGGCACGGACGGTACAGCTCTTCCGGCGAATTTACCCGAACAGAACAATGTCATTACTGCGTTGACACGTTACGTGAATATTCTCAGGACGAGCACAGAAGACAGTGCGCGCGCTCAGGCGTTACGCTTCGTCATTCATTTTGTGGGCGACGTGTATCAGCCACTTACGTGATCTTCAATCGTGGTGGGGCGCAACTTCGGAGATCCCGCATCTGGGGCCTGGGCAGGAGTCCAGTGCTTACCCGCCTCCGAGCTACCGGCTGAGCCACGCACCATTTCAAGGCACGCCAGGCGACTGCGCGGAAATGCCGCCGTCCTGCGCAACGGCGTTTGTGCAGGTACCATTGAATCCAAAAGGGGCAGAGCCGAAGTTACGCCCATCCCACGGAGGACCGAGCGGCGCGAAAGGTGCTTCTTCGTGATAAACATTCTTTGCCTCTGGTTCGACGTCGCTGCGCCGTACTTGCGCGTGATCGATTGCTGGAGTTGTCGCACCTCGAGCCGCTTCCAACTTCAGCGAGCGTGCGATCAGCCCAGTTCGCAAGATAGCGCTGTGTGTTGTATCGCGCGATGGTCGCCGTCTTGTCCGCCATCTTGCCGGCCGCAGTTTTCGCCTGGATGTAATCTCGATCGCGGCGCCCAACGTGAGAACGGCCGCTTGGCTTGGCTGCACCGCGCCCCCAAAGCGCCATCGCCTTTTCCTTCGCTGCCTTCAAGGTGATTTGGCCGAGCATCGTTTTCACGAGTTCGCTTTCGATGCGGCGTTGGAGCATGTACGACTTGGAAGCGGCACGCGTTCGAATGTACAAACCCGGGACACCTTTCACCTTCCACTTCCCGCTATTAAACGCGAGTGCGTCGATCGCCCTTTTGATTGCCCTCGACTGCTTTCATCTCCGCCGGGGGTTCTGGTTTCAACTCCCGAATCGTCGTAACAGTCGCCATTTTTCAACCTCCTTTTTGTCCTTCTGACTTTCCGGCCGGGCCATCTGAGTTTTTCTCCGGGTACTGGGGGTGGTACTTTTTTTCGAAAATAGCCCGGTAGAGTTATGCATGACGAAGTTCGCAACTGACTGGTAGTGGAAGCGAAGGACTTAAGGGCAGGTTGACCGAGTTAGAAGGTTTTTGCTGATTTGTAAAATTCAGTACAAGGATTTCGGAAGAATGCGCCGAAGTCGTGTTTTCGGCACTGTACCTTGGCTCCCCCAAAATACACTTTTCCAACTTTTTCCCCAAGTATCCTTGATGTTTGTGGGCCCCAAGATAGATTCGAAATCGCGCTTCTGAGCCGAGCCCAAAGCATAGCAGTTCGCGTGCATTTCAGATTACGGATTGGGTTCTGGATGAAGAGTTGCGGTCACTTTCTCAATTAAAACCGGCTCTGTTCGAGTAGCCTTGCCGCACACATCCGCTATCGCGTCCACAAGCTCGGATAACTGGATTGGCTTGGAGATAAACCCATCCATCCCAGCCTGCAGACAACGTTCGCGGTCGCCGGACATCGCATGCGCGGTTAGTGCGAGGATGGGTGTTCGGGAACGCCCGTCCTCACGAGCGCGGATTGCCGCTGTGGTTTCATACCCGTCCATCTCCGGCATCTGCACGTCCATTAGAATGAGATCAAATGTAGCGTTCTCGAATGCTTCGACTGCTCCCCGGCCGTCCGCGACCAGCGTAACGGAGTGTCCTTGTTTCTCTAAGAGGCGTCTCGCTACAAGTTGATTGACGCTATTGTCTTCCGCGAGAAGGATATCTAGCGGGCAGATGGGCTGGCACAGGGGAACTTGCAGGTCGCGGACGGGTCCTGTCTTACTTCCGTTCCCATCCCCAATCCGTGGGTTCGCCTGGTAGTCGTCGTCTGCTCCGAGCACTTTCGACGGACGCTCGGAGGGAGCTGCGGGTTCACACGGCCACGCAGCGTCCGTTGCCCGCTCGAATTCGGCCGTGAAATGGAAAACGGAACCCTTCCCCAACTCGCTGTCCACCCAAATGCGCCCGCCCATCAGTGCAACTAACCGCCTGGAGATTGACAAGCCTAAGCCAGTGCCACCATGGCGCCGCGTCGTGGATCCATCGGCTTGCGAAAACATATCGAAGATGAGGTCCAGTTTCTCCGCCGGAATGCCGATTCCGGTATCCCGAACCGAAAAGTGCAGCAACACAGTGCTGTCCCGCCGAGGTTCCAGGCCCACGCGGACGGCTACCTCACCGTATTGTGTGAACTTAATGGCATTCCCCACCAGGTTTAAAACGACCTGACGCACGCGTCCCGGGTCTCCCACGAGCACGTCTGGCACTTCTAACGCCACCTCGCTCGTCAGGCGCAACCCTTTCTCCTTAGCCGCTACTGCAATGCTCCGTATCGCGTGCTCCACCACATCGCGACATCGGAACGGGACAGGATCCAAAACCAGTCTCCCGGCTTCGATCTTGGAAAAATCCAGGATGTCGTTAATAACGGTCAGCAATGCGTGAGCCGAGCCTCTCACGTTTTCCATGTATTCTCGCTTCTCGGAGTCGAGTTCCGTGGCCAGCGCAAGTTCCGTCATCCCAATGACACCATTCATCGGCGTCCGTATTTCATGACTCATATTAGCCAGGAACTCACTCTTGGCCCGGCTTGCATCCTCCGCGGCCAATTTGGCTTTGTGCAGTTCCTGCTCCGCGCGTTTTCGCTCTGTGATGTCCCGGAATCCCAAAACAATGCCCACATTCCTGCGTTTTACGTACAGGCGCTCGGAGTGCTGCTCGAACAGCCGTCCATCCTTGAATTCGACGATGTCATCTTGCGGCGCCTCCTCACCGACGTGTATCTGGCGAATCCTGGCGACAAACGCGTCAGGGTCCTTCAATTGGGGTAAGACGAAATTAAGCGCTGCATGATCGACACGCGACTTCAGTACCGACTCGGGAAGATGCCACATCTCCGCGAATTTGCGGTTGCAGGTCAAAATCCTCCCGGCGGAATTCGACACCATAATCCCGTCAGCGGTTGACTCCAATGTGGTACGGATTGTCTCAGTTTGCTCATCGACCCGCTTGCGCAGTGCGGCCACCCAGAGCGTGCTCGAGACGATGATGGCTGCCAGTATCGTGAACAGCCAAGCGATTCGGCTGCCTGTCCACCAAGATGGCCGCTGCAGTACGATCACATCTCGGCGGGACCGAAGCAAGACCCGAAACGCTGTCGGCTTCCGGTACCCATCGGTCTCAATCGACCAAACACCGGTCAACTCAAGCCGGCTGCCAATCGGGATGGAGCTGACGGTAGCTGCATCCGCCCTTGGCAGCCGAGCCGTGAATGTAGAGCCGCCCATTTGCATCGTGAGGACGATCACATCGCCTTGGGTGGACCGGTCGATGAGCTGTCCCCGGATCTTGACCAATTCGGCATCCTGATCGCCGCTCAGGCTCTTCACACGTGTCAGGTCGATCGGCGCGGGTACCCTTTGGATGCCGATCTTTCGAAATTCCCCGTCGCTGAGAATCGGAGCGTACACGCCGATCTCAGCGAATCCGATGGCATCGACAAAATCCCCAGGTGCGACCGGCGTGGTCTGACTAATGTCCACGACGACACCTCCGGATTCGTCCTGAACGAAGACGTATTTTCCAGGCTTTACCAGCGTAACGACACCCCTTATCCGGATCCTGTGTCCAGATTGCCGTTCTGGGCTAAACTGCAACAAGCTGCTCGTGGGCGAAATCGGGAGCGCATAGCTGTCCGCTGGCGCGGGTTGTTCGATGTGCACTTGGCCCAGACCCGGTACCATGATTTGAATACCGACTAGTTGCCGCTTTTCGTTGAAGATCGCAGCGCAAGCCCCACGCACCGAAATGGCGGCGTCAACTATGGATACACTATGAGGTCCAGGCGCAATACCCGCCACCCACACTTGGAATTTGTTGCGGCCGGATGCCACTCCCAGCAGAAGAACCTCCGAACGCCTGTGGCCATCGGTGGACACCACGTTTTGGAATTCCGCTGAGTGGACGATGCCCCTGACCGACACCCACTGACTATCCTTTTCTCCCGTGAGCAGCTCTTCCACCGAGGACATAGCGGCGAGAGGCAGTGAGGTTCTGCCCACGACCCGGATCTGCGGGTTGTCAATCACGGGTGCAAACTCTCCTGGGCCGCTAACTCCGTGGACCTCTACCAGGTCCCCAGGATGCGCGTCGGGAGCGTCGCCGTGCACATTGAGGAAGATCCCCGCCGTGGCATCCTGAACGAAAGTAAGGCCGAAGTCGGGAGCATAAAACGTGACGGCGCCGCGCAGTACCACTGGATACTTCAGGCGGGACTCCGCAGGCGTCAGCTTGCGAATCTGAGCTGCGTTCGTGAGAACCGGAAGATCGCGTGCCGTTGCCGCTAAGCCCGGTCCCTCGCAAGAGGCTAGGGTCAGCGCCGCGGATAGGACCGTCCTGATCAGCTTGGACACGTATGCTCTCACGGGCTGGAGCGCAGTTCGCTCCGCCACACTTTAGTAATCGGCTGTTTTAACGAAAAGCTTGAAACTCGCCATTAGGGGCCGGCGCATCCAGAAGAGTCGTTTGGTCGAGATACGCCTCCGAGGCCTACGATCGATTCGGAAAAAGCCACAGCGCCGGAACCTAGCGCTCCGCAGGCCAAGAGCAAGCGCACGGCTGCGCCGACACCGGTCTTATCATGTAGGTAATGCGCGAGAAATATTCTGCACTCGCAGTTTGCATGTTCGTTGCCGCGCTAACCGCCTTCATGACCGGTTGCTCGCACCCGCCGGTCCCAACCTTCTCGACGGACGAACGAGTTTTAAAACAAGCTCTGGATCGCGACCTGATGGAGGTCACCGTCCCTCAGTTGGAACAGCTCTATGCCACTCACAAGTACACAGTCACGGAGGTCGTGCGCTGGTACGTAGCTAGGATCGAAAAATACAACGCGATTTATCGCGCCGTGCAAAGCCTGGATGCGTCGGCCGCTTTCCGAACAGCAGCGCGTGAAGATGCGGATGAGCGAGCGGGCGGCGCGGGCTTCGTGCGCGGCCCCTTGTGGGGTATTCCGATCGTGATCAAGGCCAACACCTGCGTCAAAGGCTTGATCACTACGGACGGATGGAGAGGTTACATGATCCCAGGCCACGAGTTCGTGGCTCCAAAAGATGCGACCATCGTCGGGAAGTTGCGCGCGGCCGGAGCAGTAATCGTGGGACAAACCAATATGCCGGATTTTGCCGCCAGCGACACCAATCGCAGCACTGCGTATGGACGTACCGGCAACGCCTACGATGTGCGCTTCAGCCCGGGTGGCTCCTCGGGCGGCACCGTTACAGCAGTCACCTCAAATTACGTAGTGCTCGGCAATGGAACCGACACGGCCAACTCCATCCGGATGCCGTCAGCCACCAGCGCGGTTGTAGGCGTCTTCCCCACGCGCGGGCTGGTCAGTATCGCGGGCATCGCGCCGCTAGATTGGCTTCTCGACAACACTGGACCAATCGCGCGTGACGTGACAGATGCCGCGATCGCGTTAGGCGTGATGGCGGGAGAAGATCCCCTGGACCCTGGCACACTCGGGTCCGGCGCGAAGGCCCAGCCAGGTCCCTATGTGCAATACCTCAAGCCGGATGCACTTAAAGGTAAGCGATTCGGCGTGCCGGTCTGCGTACTACAAGGCCTGGGCATTCCATTTCAAGGTATCCCGTCCTCGGAAACTCTTGCCCAAGTGAAGGAAGATACCCAGGCCGCCCTTCTCCCACTTCGGCCCGAAACGCGCGAAGCCTTCATGAAAGCTCTGGATGGTTTGCGCCTCGCCGGCGCCACCGTTGTCTTCGACGATTCCATCCTCGCCGACAACTTCGCAGTAACCGTGGCGCGCGTGGGAACGGTTCCTTATATCCGTGAAGGCACGGAGAGGTTCCTGGCCGAGTTTGGGCCGCCGCAATACCATTCTCCCGACGAATATCAAAAGGCAGTTGGCTCTCCGTTGCCGGCCACCATCATCGGCGATGTGAATCCGAACGCTTCCAAGGGCCGCAAGCCCTTATTGCAAGCCGTTTTCGAAAAGGATCCGCAAGCGCAGGCCAACGTACTTGCTCCCAGGCAAAAAGCGCTCGACATTTATAATGAAACGCTAGATCAGCTGCATCTGGACGGTTACGTCTATCCCGCGGCGCAGATGCCTCCGCCCGATGAGACCATGCCGCAGGATGGCAAGATCAGCGAAGGGCCGCACAGCGCTACTGGATGGGTCAACATGATCGGCGTGCCAGCCGTAGTGGTGCCCGGTGGTTTCTATCCAAGCGGACTGCCATTTGGCTTGGAAATCTCAGCTCGGGCGCGGAAGGATGGAGACCTGGTTGGTTGGGCGTATGCGTATGAGCAGGCCACGCACCATCGCAGGCAGCCAGTATTGGTCGAACAAGGCTTATTGCCGCACGCTCGATGAAGCTACACGCGCGTGGTGTGTCGGCAAATCGAACCATCTTAAAAGCGATGGGCGTTTCTATACCCTTTCGGCTTCTCCGTCGAGCGAAGCCAAGCCCGCGAAGGTCTTCCCCTGCGTGATGAATGGTCACGACCGCAAATGCCGGATATGAACGGATACGAAGCCTCCCTGGAGATTCGACGGCGGTAGAGTCGGTTGCATGTCGAGTTGTGAATTGAGAAACGACGACAGCGGATCGTGGTTGATGTCTTCACTCGACTAGTTTGCGCGTGGGTTTGGGAGCAACACCGGCTCGGCTTGTTGAAGGACCGGAGCCGTTCGATTAGCCTTCTCGATTATCAAGTAGAAAAAGTTCGTGGACCAAGTAGCCGAGGGGGTACTCTTCACTCCGCCACAGACAAGATCGAAGCCGGCAAAGGAACGGCCGAAAGAGATTCGCCGAACAAGACGACCGAAAGCTGCCCATTTTGAATTTATCGACCCGAAGACCCGAACAGGGGTAGTGGGTCAGTTTGAAAATCTTCATGCTTGACCGCTCCCTCTTAACTGCGATACTGGAAACATCATGCCTAACCGCTCCAAAACACGCCCACGCGACCCTAACCAACTTGCGTATCGAATCATCCAGGAAGCAACCGGCCAAGCCGAAAAAACCGGACCGCCCGAAGTGAAGAAAAAGAATCCTGCTGCCGTCGCGTTGGGACGCCTAGGCGGATTGAAAGGTGGTGTGGCGCGTGCGGCTGCTCTCGGGCCAAAGAAGCGCTCCCAGATCGCAGCGAAGGCAGCAAAAGCGCGATGGGGAACGAAGTAACCGTTTGAGGTGGATTGCACAAAATTCCACCGC
>JBEKJJ010000207.1:0-16917 GCA_050011295.1 Bryobacteraceae bacterium | reverse complement strand
TCCCGACTATTACAGTGGTGCGGAGATTCTGGTCGCTCACTAGGGCGAGATAGGAAGCATTCACAATAGAACTGGCCCGCTTGCTTCCACGGCCATCTGCGCCGTGACACGACGAGCAGTAGATGGCGAATGCAGCGGCGCCGTGCTTTGGATCGCCAGGTGCCTGCGCCGAATAGGGCGGGGGATTCGCGCCGCCGAGAGCATCGGGCTTAGCCCAGTGGGTTCGGATTCCGGCGATGATGACGTTGATTTGGCTGTCCGTCAGCATCCCTCCCGAATGCTGCGCAAACGCAGGCATAGTGGTGCCGGGAACTCCGCCGGCGGTTACGCGGCGAATGGTGTCATCGCCGGCGATCGCGAGGTAAACCGGATCTCCAAGACTGACCGCGGCGCCGCCCTTTCCATCCGCGCCATGGCATCCCGCGCAGTTCCTCGCATAGAGGAAATTGAAATCCACAATTCCCGTTGGGGGCAGCACTTCGGAATCCACGGGCGGGCGCCGGCCGCAAGCCACGGTGGCTAGCATCGCTACCAGAAGTAGAAGTTCCCGGCGCTTCATCGCTTATCTTCTCGCCCATCTTCCTCACCGGCTCGCCCATCTTCCTCACCGGGGTTTTCGTCCCTCATTCCGGACGCTTCCATGCCCGAGCGGAAGGCCAGTGGCATTTGTTGTAGCGTGCGAATGCGCGACTGCCAGGAGACCACAACACCAGCGGCAATTCCAAATCCGATCTGTGAGAACACAAACCAGATCCAATCGATACGCTGGTTGAGCACCGGATTCACGATTCCGAGAATGGCGTGGATCAGACCAGACCATAGGATCGGCGCGATGAAGCCTCCCAGCAAAATCGGCCGCCGCGGAAGCATCGGTAACGTCGCGCCGTAAAGTAATCCGACCAGCAGCGAGGTGATCAAGTGAATGGGAACGGCAATCAGAAAGACATCCAGTTGAAACTCGGAGAGCTGCGCTGTAGTCTGGGTTCTGGCGGCGGGTAGAAAACCGGCGGCCAGAAGATTGATCGGATACCAAATGCTGGTGTGACTGAAAATGCCATAGAGCATCGCCAGAACCGCCATCACAACGCTTCCAGCCAGGCCGCCCTTGATTCCCGCTGAAACCGGATAGATCTCCACCGGCAGCCACGCGCGCCGCAACTCGGGCGCAATCTCAATTCGGGCTACTTCGCGACGCACGGTGGTCACAATCGGAACTTTCTGGGCTACCTCAACCGATTCGTGAGCTTCGTGCGGAAGAACATCGCGAAACCAACCTACCGCGCCGGCGATGGCGAGTACTGCGCCCAGCACGCTCACGGCCTCGCTGGTTACTAATCCGGCAAACAGCAGCGTGATTCCGAACGCGAGGACGATGGGCCAAGCCGTCGGTGCAGGCATCTTGATGGAATCGTCAGCCATGTTCCTCCCTCCTCAGCGCCCGATTATATACACGACAATGAAAACCACAACCCACACCACATCCACGAAGTGCCAATACATTGACAACACCTCGACCCGTTCCGCGTGCTGTTCTCCCAGCGTCCCGAGAAACGTGAAAATAATTACAGCAGCAAAAGCAAGCAGGCCGACAGTTACGTGAAACGCATGCAGCCCGACGAGAGAATAATAAGTTGTCCCGAACAAGTTGGTTTGGATGGTCAAGCCTTCGTCGTAGATCAGGTGGCGCCACTCACTAGCCGTGCCCGCGAGGAAAATCGCTCCCAGGGCGAAGGTGAAAAACCACCACAGTGCGAAGGAACGCACCTTTCCGCTCCTCAGTAAGTTCACCGCGAAATGAATGGTGAGACTGCTGGAAAGCAGGCAGACGGTGAAGAAAATGGGAACGCGGAGAACATCTTTCGGCTGGGGCCCGCTCAGGCTCTTGCCGATGTAGAAAATGTAGGCAACCACAAAGATGGTGAAAATCGCGGCCTCGGCGGCGATCAGGCAATACATTGCGACGGGTCCCCGGGCGGGAAGTTTCCAGCTGGTCTCGCTGTGCGGAATGGTTGTGGACAGTGCACTCATGGTCTTACTCGTATTGCCAATCCGGATCTTCCGGGTGCTTGAGATCCCAGAGCGGGCGGCGGCTCGCGACCTCGGGAAGAGTTGCGAAGTTGTACTCCGGTGGCGGCGACGTGGTGGACCATTCGAGCGTCCATGCATCCCATGGATCGCTTCCGGCAACCTTGCCCCGAAAGTACGACCAAACCAGGTTGCCTAGGAACACTAGCACGCCCGCTGCCTGGAAGAAGGTGCCGATAGTCACGATGAGATTCCAGGTGTCCCAGCCGCGGCCGGGCTCGTAGGTATAAATTCGGCGGGGCATCCCGAGAATGCCCGGAATATGCATGCAATCGAAAGTCAGATGAAATCCGATGAGAAAGAGCCAAAAGTGCAGTTTACCGAGCGGCTCGCTGTACATTCTTCCGGACATCTTGGGAAACCAATAGTAGAAAGCCCCGAAAAGCGTGAACAGAATGGCGCCCACGATGACATAGTGAAAGTGCGCCACCACAAAGTATGACCCGCTCAACTGCCAGTTGAACGGCGCCGCGGATAGCATTACTCCGGTCAAGCCGGCGATGCAGAATAGCATCGGCGTCTTAAAGTGAATCTCTCCTCCCCATATGGTGGCCAGCCAGTTGAAAATCTTGATCCCGGTTGGAACCGAGATGGCCATCGTCGATAACACGAAAAAGGTATTCGCAGCCGAGCTCATCCCAACTGTGAACATGTGGTGGGCCCAGACGCTCATGCTGATAAATCCAATGCAGACCGTCGCCGCCACCATGATCGGGTAGCCGAAAATGGCCTTGCGCGAGAAAACGGGAATGATTTCGGAAGCGAACGCAAAAGTGGGAATGACCAGCACATACACTTCCGGATGGCCGAAGACCCAGAAGAAGTGCATCCACATCACCGCCGATCCTCCGGCCTGCGTGTCGAAGAAGTGTCCGCCCAGGTAGCGATCTACCAGTAACATCAATTGCGCGGCCGTGAGCGGACTAACGGCTAGAATTACCAGGCCTGCCATGGTGATATTCAACCAGGCGAACAGCGGCATCTTGCCGAGAGTCATTCCCCGGCAGCGCATGCATAGCACGGTGGCAATGATATTGATCGAAGTTCCGATGCTGCCGAAGCCGGAAACCAGCAACGACAGAATCCAAAAGTCCGTGCTATGCCCGCGGGAAAATGTCTTCGACGTGAGGGGGGCGTAAGCGAACCAGCCTACGTCGGGAGCACTGCCGTCGCCGAAAAGTCCGTCGCCGCCGAGGAAGCTGAAGTACAGGAACAGCCCGCCAAAAGCCGTCATCCAGAAGCTGAAAGCATTGAGACGGGGGAATGCCATATCGCGCGCGCCGATCATCAGCGGAATCAAATAATTGGCGAATCCAAACATCACCGGCATAGCCACGAAGAAAATCATGGTTGTGCCATGCATGGTGAACATCCGGTTGAACACCTGCGGCGAGACGAAATCGTTATGCGGCCGAATGAGCTGGATGCGCATGATGATGGCTTCCAATCCGCCGATCGCGAGAAACAGCAGAGCATAAGCGATGTATAGGATACCGAGCCGCTTATGATCGACGGTTGTAACCCATTGGTGAAGCTGCGCCACCAGGGGGACCGGCTGCGCCTGAGGACGGGGCCATGCGATTGATTCAGTGGACATCGTAGTTTTAACGAAGCGTTTCCAAATATCCTGCTACAGCGCTGGCTTGCTCAGTGCTCAAACCCATGGATGGCATCGTGCAGCCGGGTTTGAGGAGATCAGGATTGTAAATCCAGGCGATCAAGTTTCCCGGAGTGTTTTCTATGGCGCCCGAGGCGATAGTTTGCCGGCTCATGAGATGCGTGAGGTCAGGACCGTAAGTGCCGTGGGCCGGCGTACCGGCAATCCTATGGCAGTTGACGCAAGCCGTGCTCTCGAAGAGCCGCTGCCCTTCGGAAACGGTATCGGCTACATGCGCTGGTTGGCTCTGTGCTTGAATCCAGCGGTCGAAATCTTCGCGCGAATCCACGTACACACGCAGCAGCATCTTGGCATGCTGGGTTCCGCAGTACTGCGCGCACTGCCCAAGGAAAAGCCCGGTCTCGTGCGGGTCCAGCCACATGGTATTCGGATGATTGGGTATTAAGTCGGTCTTACCGGCGAGGCGGGGCACCCAGAAGCTGTGATCGGTGTCCGCAGAAAGCAGCGTAAGGAAGGTCGGAGTGGGGTGCGCAGGATCGCTTACCGGGATGTGCAGTTCATTTGCGGTGATTACTTTCAGCGACGGGTATCGATACTCCCACCAGAATTGATGCCCGACGACAGTCACGTCAATTGCGTTGCTTGGATGGACGGCGTTCTGAATATTGGCGATGACGCGCGCTGCCGTGAGGAACAGAACCACAACGATGAGAACCGGAATCACTGTCCACGCTAGTTCCAGTTGTGTGCTTCCGTAAACTTGCGCGGGCTCGCGGCCATCGCTCGACCGCTTTTTCCTGAATCTCACAACGGCGAACGCAAGCAGGCTGAAGACCGTTACGAAGATCGCCGCGCTAACCAGCAGTACAAAGCGAGACAGTTCGAAGATGGACTGCGCAGGCGTGGACGCGGGTGCGAAAATATTTGTTGGGCTCAACGGTGCAGGCTCCGCTGCCGCCGCCGCGCACCAGAACATGGCCAGGAAGACCCGGAGTATGCCCACTTTATTCGAGTGTTTGGTTCGCTGCATTTATATCACTCTACGTTGAACCACTCCTGTTTGTTGAAAGAATAATACCATTCTGCTCCGCTAGAAGGGCCGAATTTCATGCATGATCCGCCACGAAATGAGTATCCGCACCTGGCTTGAAGACAACATAAGCCCGCTTCCACGGCTCATCGTTAGTTAGACGCCACTTGTGGCCCGAGCCGGTGTGATCTACCGCCAGTAGAACTTCTCCCGGCGAGTAGTTCAACTCGCAAAGTGCCGCATGGCCAGTGCCGGCGTTGTTCCAGGCATTCGAGCTTTCCTGTGCCTCGCTGGCTAGCACTTCGTAGATCTCGATTTTCAGGCTGGGGTCCAGCTCTTTTAGGATCACTGCCAGCGTAGCGCTCATGATGCCGGCGCCGACCAGAACGGCATCCGGACTGCTGGAGGGCGGATTGCTTGACGAATTAGGCACTGTCACAACCTATGAGATGCTGCCTAGTGGATTTGTTGGAAGATTTTGATGCGCTCGCCGCCGATTTGCCCGTCCCGACATAGGGGTAGACTGCTCCCGAGCGGCGTGCCGGCCAGTTGGCAGCAGCGGTTCGAGATCGCGGCCGCTTTTTTCAGGATGGCGTACGCGGTAATCATTTCGCGCGGTATCAGATCGGTGCCGATACTGAAGTGCTGCAGCGAGCGCTGGGTCTGGGCGCCCCAAAGCTTGCCGGCTGGAACATTTACTTCGCCAAGACTGTCCGTTTCCGTGCGAAAGTCCGTCAGTTGTTCTGTCTGCGTGGTGGTCATTTCCAATTCCTTCTGAGGTCACAGTGCAGGTTAACTGCCAGATTTCCGGTCTGCTAATTTCACACGGGGAGTGAACTTGCGCCGTCTCATCTGGCTGGCCGTGACCATATGGTGTCAGGCGATGTCCGAACTCGGACTCGATCGACAAGTGGCGGCGCCCGCGACGACTTGTATTCCAAGCATCATCTCTATGGCACCAGGCTTGCTTCTCCGATGTCGGTATGAGTCGAAACGCTTCCGTATTGCTAATGGGTCTTCTCTTACTGGGCATTGGGTTCGTATCCATGGCTGGCAAATCCATGGAAGCCAAACCACCGTCCCGAAACAGCCTGGGCGGCGAGATGCCAGCGACGTTCGAAAACGATGTGGAGACCGTGGTAGCCGACATCGACCGAATTGAGCAAGACACACTCCGTCACATGGACCAATCCGCCCTGGATCGCGAAGGGCAAATCCGCACGCTCGGAAAACTGCTGCTTTTCGACAAGCATCTCTCCGTCAATCAAAATGAAGCGTGCAGCTTTTGCCACACGCCGGAAACCGGCTTCACCGGGCCGATCCAGTCATTGAATTTAACCACGGTGTCATATCCCGGATCGGTGCGGACCCGGTTCAGCCAGCGGAAGCCGCAGAGCTACATGTATGCCACCTTCGCCCCAGTCCTGCACTATAACGCTCTCCAAGGTGACTTCGTCGGGGGGAATTTCTGGGATATGCGCGCGAGCGGCTATCGGCTCCAGAATCCAAGCGCTGAACAGGCGCAAGGGCCGCCGACCAATCCTGTCGAAATGGGTTTGCCGGACTCTGCCTGCCTTGCGTACCGCCTTTCCAAGGCGCCTTACCGCGAATTATTCGAGACCGTGTGGGGAGCGGAATCTTTCCAGATTCACTGGCCCACGGACATCGAGAAAACCTGCTCCACTCCAGGCCCACCGCCGGCGAACGATGAGTATCCGGTGCATCTCAGCGCGGCGGATCGCGCGCGCGCCAACCATGTCTACGACGGATTCGCACTGGCGGCAGCGGCCTACGAGGCTTCACCGGAGGTCAGCCCTTTCACTTCCAAGTTTGACTACGTACAGGCCGGCATGGACCGCTTTACGTCGCAAGAGATGCTGGGCTATACGCTGTTTCGCGGCAAGGCGAATTGCAATCAGTGCCATCGGGATGGCGGGCCGGGTGAGGAGCCTCTGTTCACCGACTTCACGGCCAGTAATCTTGGAGTCCCTGCGAACGCTGGATTGCAGTTCTACTATGAAGGCGCTGCCGAACCAGGCGGCTACAGCCCCAACGCGCTCGGATCCGCCTTTGTGGACCTCGGGGTCGGACCTTTTCTACGCAGGATGAAGAGCCTAAGTGGGCAGTTGAATCCGGATTCGCGATGGACCGCGCTCGCGCCGAAGTTTGATGGCAAGATTCAGGTGCCCACGTTGCGCAATGTCGATATGCGTCCGAAGCCGGACTTTGTCAAGGCATACATGCATAACGGATACTTCAAGAGCTTGAAAGAAGTTGTGCATTTTTACAATACGCGCGACGTCCTGCCCAAATGCAAAGCAGGCGATCCCGGTGAAAAGGTCACGTGCTGGCCGGCGCCCGAGAATACGGCGAATCTCAACACGAAGCAGCTCGGCAAACTCAAGTTGACGGATCAGGAGGAGGATGCGATCGTCGCTTTTCTCGAAACGCTCACGGACGACTATAGGATCCCCAGGCGCGTGAATTAGTGCTGCGTTTATCTGCGTGCATCCGCGGCCATGCTCTTCGGCTCACTTCGCGAGGGAGCGATTGCCTCGCTGAAGGTCATGCGGATTCCGTATTTCGGCCGCAGGATGACCATGGGGCGTGCTTCGATGGTCTGGTCCGGAACCAGACGGAGATCGTATTTTCTGAGCAGAACACTCAGAATCATGAGAATCTGCAGCATGGCGTAGTTGCCGCCGATACAGCCCCGTGGCCCCGCTCCGAATGGCAGATAGGTGAAGGGTGTATGAAGCTTCTCATTCGCTTTGGTGAAGCGCTCGGGGAGGAAACTCTCCGGGTTCTCCCAGTACCGGGGCGAATGATGCGCGCCATAAACGAACACAACCACCGTCGACCCTCGGGGTATTGCGAGATCTCCTACACAGTCGTCCGCGAGAGCCATCCGATCGACCATCCAAAACGGCGGGTAAAGGCGTAGCGCCTCCTGGATGACCTGCGTAGCAAACTCGAACTTCGGAACGTCGGAATAACTCAGAGGTCCGTCACCCAGCACAGAATCGAATTCCTGACGTAATCTTTCGAGGCAATCCGGACGCGAGCTGAGTAAATAGAGAAGCCACGACAAAGCATTCGACGATGTTTCGTGGCCGGCCACCAGCAGCTGCATGCTCTCGCTCAACACCAGCTCATCGCTCATGCCTTCGCCGTCGCTGTAACGGGCATCCATCAGGATCTGCAGCAAATCGTGGCCGGGCGGCTCCTGGCGCCGTCTCCGGATGTAGTCGAGCAGAACGCCGTCAGCGCGGGCGCGCATTTCTTCGTGTTTGCGCAATTCACCGGAGATGGCAAACCAGGGATTCAGGTAGGGCTGAATGGTTTGACGAACCATAAATTCCTGGATGGTTGAGATGGTCCGGCTGATAAGGTTGATGTCCTGGTCTTTCAGTCGGGCGCCGAACAGCGACCTGCCGACCATTCCGAAAGTCATTCTCATCAAGTGGGGATAGATGTCGACCGGCCCGATGCGGGCCTGCGCGTCGAAATCCCGCAGCGACTCCGCGAGAGAATCCTGCATGATGGAGGACAGAACGTCCAGTTGTTTCCGATCGAAACCTTTCTGGATGAGGCGCCGTTGCGTGCGCCAGACTTCCCCGTGGCTGGTCAGCAGACCCTTGCCCAGGAAGTGGCCCATCCGCTTCACCTGAATTTCGGATTTGTGGTAATTTTCCGCATTGGTTTTCAGCACGTGCTGAATGACGGCGGGATTAGTGGTTACGATGGCCTCTTTGACGCCTCCAAAATAGAACCGAAATGTTTCACCGAAGAGTTCGGTGTACTTGGAGAGGACCTTCACCGGATTGCTAGCCATCGCGCGCGAATCCATGAACGATCGGGATCGGGAAACGATGGGCGCGGGTTGTGTCACGTGTTACGCCTCGCTGCCTAGCCGCTTCAAAAGCATCAGATGATGTATGATCGCCCGGGTCATGGTGGGATTTTGGCGATAGGGAACACCATACTCTTCGGCGGTCTGTTCCACAATCCGGGTCAGAGCACCGTAGTGGGTGTGGCACACAAAAGGACACAGATGATGGACGATGTGATGATTCAGCCCACCGACAAGCCAGCCTACCAGCGGGCTACCGGTCGCATAGTCGGCCGTGGTCGCGAAGATGTGATAAACGCCGTTGTCGAACTCGCTGCGGCTGGAAGGAAAGTAGGTGCTGTCGACGGTGTGCGTGGTCTGGAATACCAGCGATACTGTCATTCCGATGATTATATGCGTCAGCACAAAAGCCAGAGCGACCAATAGCGGAGATTTCCCCAGTAGCACGACCGGCAAAATAATCATGTAGGTGAGGTAGAATGCTTTGCCCGCAAAGAGGATGGCGTATTCTCGCAGCGGATGTTTGGTGCGCTTCAGGTATCCGTGGGTCGGGAAGAAGAAGGACTCAAAGTCCCTCACAAAAACGTAATCGAGAGAAAATAGCGCGTAAAAGAAAAGTGCATAGATGTGCTGGAAGCGCTGCCAGCGTGCATGCGGTTCGTGCGGCGTAAACCGGAAGATGCGGCGGCCCGTAAGCGCGTCGTCTTCGCCATGGAGATTGATGCAGGAATGGTGGCCTCGATGATGCAGGATACGCCACATGTAGGAGTTGATTCCGCAAATATCGAAAACATAGTTCAGGGCTTGGTTTACTGACCGCCTCGATGAGATAGCGTTGTGGTTGCTGTCATGCGCGATGTTCAGCAAAAGGAAGGTTTGGGCGAGGCCGCCCAAAAGGTAGAGAGCAACAAACTTCCATGCATCCGGATGGAACGCGTAAAGAGCGATCCAGCTACCCCCGAGGACTGCGAGACCCAGGGCGATTTTGAGCCACATCGTGCCGTCGGCTTTGGGAGAGATGTTCTTATCGGAAAAGAAATTGTCCAGGCGGCGGCGCAAGACTTTCGGGAAGGAAGCCACATTAACGGGCTCGCCTGCCGAGTGATGCGGCGATGCCTCTGGTGGTACAAGATCGTCAATGTCCGGCTTCAGATTGATACCACCTCTGGCTGGCCAGCAGCCCGATTGTTTCAGAAGACCATGTTAGCTTGAAATCTAGGGATGATCAAGGAACATCGATCTGCGGGCACCGGTCCTATGCCGGTGGCGGTTCTAAGGAACTCGCGCAAAACGGAGCGCGGCGCGGGCCAGTTCCTGGTCCGTTTGGCGGTGCGCGCCGCACCCTTTGCGGTTCCTGCCGGTCGCGGCTCGGAATGGGCACTCGAAAAATCGACATATGCGAGTGCTACGGGGTAAAATTCTGCTAACATGCATCGATGGGCTGTATGGGAATCAGGGGCCAGGGCCTGCCCGCTATTGCGGATCAAGCTTGGACTACAATCAATTGGATGATAGACTTTTGGGGTCCCGCATGGGCACGGCGAGGAGAGACGCGCTGACATCGGTTTCACGCGCCAACTGCAGCGACCCTGGTGATTTGCCCAGTATAGGTACGGGCCCCGCCGTTTCCCTGCTCAGATCGACTCCCCCCTGCACAGAGCAGCAAGCCTTTTTCTACCGTGGAGGTAGCGAATGGCGGCACCACCGCCATGAGTACAGAACTGATCTATGACAGCGTCGATTCTAGGCAAGCTGGATAGGCTCGGGTATGAGCATCCGCACAAACTTCTCTATTCGTACATCGATCTGAACGGGAATCAGATCGAAAGCTACTCTTACGAGTCGTTTCTGCATCGGACGAAAGTGATCGCCGGACATTTACGGAAAGAGCATCGTTTCGCGGCGCATGACCGGCTTCTGCTCGCCTACCCGCCGGGCCTCGAGATGATTTGCGCGTTTTTCGGTTGCGTGCGTGCGGGATTGATCCCGGTTCCCGTCTACCCCCCCAGTTCGCATGGCTTCCAGGGCGCGCTGTACAAAATGGTCCACATCGCAAAGGATTGCCAGGCGTCCGGTATTTTAACCAGCAGAGACTACCACGGATCGCTGAAGACAAACCTCGCCAGAAGCGGAGTCGCGGCATCGGGAGTGGACGTCGACTACATTTCCGGCCTTCCGTGGATCGTTACCGAAGAGTTCGTCGATACGATTTCGCACGAAACTTTCAACGGCTCTTTGAAAAATGGCGACTCGAAGCTTCTGTTTCTGCAATACACGTCGGGGTCCACTCGAGATCCCAAAGGCGTGATGGTGACTCACGAAAACATACTGCACAACTGTCCGCTGGTGATCGACCATCACGCGCCGGTGGTTGTATCCTGGCTTCCGCAGTATCACGATATGGGGTTGATCGGGTGCTATCTTTATCCGGCGCTAAAAGGCGGCACCACTTACGGCTTCGCTCCCACGGATTTCATTCAGCGCCCGGCTCTCTGGTTCGACACGATCAAAACTTATGGAGCCAGCGCCTCGGCCGCGCCTAACTTCGCGTACGACTATTGCCTGCGCGCCGGGCGGCTTTCGAAAGAAAGCCTGGAAAATTGTGACCTCAGCTCGCTGCGGTTGCTACTGGCTGCCGCTGAACCCGTCAAACCCGGCACATACACGCGTTTTCTGGAAGCGTTCCAGCCCTACGGACTTAAGTCAGAGAGCTTTTTTGTGGCATATGGGTTAGCTGAAAATACTCTGGCGGTTTCAAACGGTGGGCGCAATATAATTTCGGTCAACAAGAACGCCATCACGCTGGGGAAGGCGCGCATGACCACCGAAGTTTCCGAAATCGGCTCGGCCACCCAGATTGTCAGTTGTGGAACTCCACTACCAGGCCTCACTGTAAAAATCGTGGATCCTGAGAAGCACAATGCTCTGGAGGAAGGTCATATCGGGGAGATCTGGGTCGCTGGAGGCAGTAAGTGCCAAGGGTATTGGAATAACCCGGAACTGGGCCTTAAGATGTTCCACGCTCGGCTGGTGGACGACAGTCCCTATGACGATGGCTACCTTCGGACCGGCGACATGGGTTTCCTGCAGGATGGCGAACTCTTCGTTTGCGGCCGAATCAAGGACATGATTATTGTCCGCGGGCAAAACTATTATCCGCAGGATATTGAGGAGGTGGTGGAGAAGGCATCCGGCATGATCCGGGGCAATTGCGTCGCCGCTTTCCAGATTGGCGAAGATAGCGAGCCGGCACTGGCGGTGGTTGCCGAAGTAAAGAATCCGAAAGCGATTCCGGAAGCGTTGAAGATCGCCGCCGCCGTCCGGAATTACCTCAACGTGGAAGTGGCGCTGATTTCCTTCATAGCACCGCGTGCGATTCCGAGAACCAGTTCGGGCAAAATCATGCGCCATAAGACCAAGCAGATGTGGCTGGAGGGCAAGTTCAAGGTTCTCTCGGAGTTCTCGCGGGAAAAAAACGGCGGGCCCTGCGTGTCCGGTTCCGAAGGCCAGGGGTCTTTCGAGGCATTGAAAGCGCGGTACAACCTCACCGGCACCGAATCGTACAACCTGGTGGAAGCCGGGTTGGATTCGCTGGACTTGGTTGTGTTCATGCACGAAATCAAGGAGCTCTTAAAGGACAAAGGCGCCGAGATGCTGGCCAGGCAGGTAGACATCGGCCTGATTCAGCGCGTCAGCGTAGCCGACCTGTTCCGCTTGGCCGAACAACTGGAGCGCGCTCCCGAAGAAGCACTGGGCGTGTTGCGGCATTCGCTCGCAGCTTTCCGTGAAGAGCAGCGCGAAGCGGAAAAGCTGATGATGAGTAACGATCGGAAGCTCATCTTTGAGCCGCGCGCGCCTGTCTTGCTGCCTGATGTCCCCATCCTGGATCGTGTGCTGCTCACTGGTGGCACCGGCTTTATTGGACCGTTCCTGGTGAAGAGTCTGCTGGAACAGACGCGTGCGAAAATCTATGTTCTCGTCAGAGCTTCGGACGATTGCCAAGGCCAGCAAAGACTAAGGGCGGCGATGGAATCGATGGGGCCCTGCGCGGCCTCTCTGATGCAGATGTTCGAAGCGCGCGTGATTCCCGTTTGCGGAGATCTGGGCCAGCCCAACCTGGGCCTTGCGCCGGATGTCTGGGATCTCCTCGCAAATGAAATGGACACGGTGTTCCATAACGGCGCAACCGTAAACTACCTGTTCAACTACGACCGAATGCGCGACTCAAACGTGCTGGGAACGAACGAGGTCTTACGACTCGCGTTTGAAGGGCGTCCCAAGAGCTTCAATTACGTCTCAACGACTTTCGTGTTCGGCTGGGCTGTTAAGAAAGTGCTGTATGAGACGGACATGAACGAGAACATGGAGCTCTTGGATTTTGGATACAGCCAATCCAAATGGGTGGCGGAGCAGGTGGTGATGGACGCGCGCCGCCGAGGGCTCTCGACGCGGATTTTCCGGCCGGCTCTAGTAAGTCCCTCCGTTTCAGGCGGAGGCAATAACTTCGATATCGCCGTTCGTCTGGTTGCGTTCATGGTGAATCACGGCATTGGAGTGGATGCCATGAACCAGGTTAGTTTCGTTCCCGCGGATATCGTCGCGAACAATATCGTTGCGATTTCCACCACGCCCGGAACGGCTAATCAGACCTACCACGTGACCCGGGACGATTACGCGAACATGCTGGATATTACCGGACTGATCACTAAGGCGACGGGGCGGCAATTCGAGGTGTTTAGTCTGCCCGATTTCGTTCCCGAGCTGATCAGGAGATGCAGGAAAGACGATCTGCTATTTCCGCTGCTGGATTTTCTAGTAGGCTCGGTCGACAACATCTCGTCGATGGAATTCAAACGCTATGACAGCTCCTGCTATCAAGCGGCACGGGACGCTTCGGCGTGGGGCCAGGCGGATCCGTCTCTCGAAGATACGGTCAACGGCATTTTGAAATTCATGAACCGAAAGGGCATCATCTCGGTGGCGCCGCGTGAGTTCAAGGCCGTGGCCGTCGCGCGGTAGGCAATTCGGCTGGCAGAGGTAGGTAGGGACCGTTTGGCCCTGAGAGTCGCTAGCGGGGCAGCTTGATCGAGCTTCGACGCGATGGCGACTATACGCACACTTGGCGGTCCGGCGTTCAGATCACCGATTCGGACAGCGAGATCCGCGTGCAGGCTCGTTATCACCCAAAAACTCAAACAGCTAAGAATACGTGATAGATCTTGAAGGCGTGGCTGGAGAGCAAATGGGACGACTCGCTCACTCTGAAGGCGTCCTTTAGAACAGACGAAGGCCCGAAACGAGGCGTTGGCGGGCACTGCAGCTGTCCGTGATTCAGCTCGATAGACGCGGCAACGGAAGAACGCGCACTGTCGATTTGACCATCGAACACGTAGCCGAGCATCCCGCCACTTTCGAGGCCACGAGCGTAGCGCTCCTCGTTGAAACACATCATTCCCTGCCGCCCGGTCACGTAATCCGACACGAGCGACTTCCAACCCGATAGAAAGGTAACATGGAGGCGCTTCGACTCAACCACGAAGTAGGGCCAGGGTTTCGTTATCCCGGTTGAATAAAGAGACATCAGATCGGACCGGCCTAGCTGTTTTTGGCGCATCCGCCTTCGGTCGTACAGCGGCACCTCACGGAACAACTCGATAGGGCGACCCCTCAAACCTGGGTCACGGTCGAGGAGATCGCGCAGGCGGTCACTGAGGCCATTTTCGAGTTCAGTGCCGTGCAATTTCTTCAGTCTGGTGCCGCTTCGTAGAACTGCTGCAAGTATGAAGGGAACCTCCCCCTCGGGGAAAAGAGGGATCCATTCGCTGGCGTCATGTCTCATCGTGTCTTTGCCCGTCGCCGCGCTCCAGCGATGTGGGCGCTAAGGTCAACGGCATCATTGATAGCGGCCGTTCGGGTCCACTCCCCACGTAGAGCAGGTTTCACCAAATAGATGCGCGAGCCGTCAAAGATTGTCCCGCTGCGCGAAAACTCCAGATGTCCTGCACGCTCGGCGCTCTCCTCCTGCAGTCGCTGCAGAGCGGTAGCGAGTGGCTTGGATACATCCCGAATGCGAAACTCAGTTGCGGAGTGTGTCTGACTGAGTTCAACAAGGCCGACGCCGAGCTCAGCATCCACGCCACCAGCGGCGCAAACCTTTAGATCGCCAGTAGCCCATCCGTTCAGTGTGCTCGTGAGCATTGTCGCGTACGGTTCAAGTCCAGCCGCGTCGACAGGCTGCAGCGTGGGTATTCCTCGCGCCGCTTCTAGAGAGCTTGGCGTGTCGCTGCGGTCAAAAACATCCACCGTGTCTTCAACAAGCGCGCGTTCCTGCTCGCTGATGCCGTAATACTTATAGATGAGAGAATTGAGGCCGACCTGAAGTGCTTCGGCCTTGCCGCGCTGCTGCTGAAGCCAAGTACTTAACGCCCTTCCTTCGTTGTCCTCCTCGTCATCATCGCCGGAGCGCAAGCGAAATTCAGGCACTTTCGGTTTCTTGAGCAGAATCTTAGCGCTATCCTTCATCTCCTCAACAAAACGGCGCAATTTAGCTACGGCGCTAGTCACAATGGATGGAGCATTAGGTTGTGCAGCTTCGCTTTCGGGCAAGAAGAAAGGTAAACGCAGGGCCTCACTGTTGTGCACTTTGTCACGCTCCGTTCCTAGACTTGCCGCTGTGTGAAATACGAAGTACCGCGCCAGCGGACTGCGTAAGAAACACACCAAGAACATAAGATAATCGCTGTCGGATACGGGTCCCGAAATGCTATGGAGCGCGTGTTGATATCGCACTTTGTAATTGAAGAAAGCAGCATCAGTGAAGCCGTCATTCCATAGCACAAGCGGTGGGGTGTAGATTTCCTCTTCACGTGTTCGATGCAACTCGTCCAGCCGGTATCGCTTCTTGGTCAGATAAGGTCCGAGCTCGTAGCTCAACCCCTCAGGAAATGATGGGAGGCCAGAAATCGACCCCGGTGTTACGAAACGGTCTGAGAGTGTCCAGTCCAAGGATTTAGGCCTATCGGAAATGCTGGTCGCCCGCAATGGCTGGAAGCCTACCCCGCGCCGCCATCGAAAGTCTCCTCTCCTCCACGCGGGCACGCTTCCCGCAAGCTCATTCAGTCTGGGCAGTGAAAACAGATAATCCAGGAATTTGAGGTCTCGGGGAGTACCCCATAGGTGCGATTTCCACGCAACCCCAGCTGCCTTTTGCTCTGTTGCAGCTACTAAACAGACCGTCATAAGTAATTGCGCATAGACTCCGGAACGTGGTCTCCTGGAGTCATGAGACCACTCATGATATCCGATGCCACTTCTGTGTTGAGTTTGCAACAAGAAATTCAGCGGTCTGAGGAGTCGCGGTACGACCATCGGTTACACGGAGTCCTGTTGGTAGCGCAAGGCATGACGTGCCCAGAGGTGGCGCGCTTGCTAGGTGACGCGCCGCGTTCGGTGGAGAATTGGGTTAACCGCTTCGACCGGCAAGGACTGGCTGGCCTGACGGAAGGAGAACGATCTGGCCGTCCCAGTCGGTTGGACGAAAAGCAGGTGAAAGACATCAATCGAGTGCTGCGGGCCAAGCCGAGCGACGCGGGAATGCGGGTGAATCTCTGGGACGGCAAGACGCTGTCGGCGTGGATCGACAAAACCTATGGAATCCAATTGGGCGTGCGCCAATGCCAGCGGCTGTTTCGGCAGTTCGAATTCCGTCTCCGCAAGCCTCGTCCGGTCTTGGCCAGAGCAGATCCGGCGCGGCAGAAGTCGCATAAAAAAAACTCCGCAAGCTGATGATGGACGATACGGTGGATCTGTGGGCCCTGGACGAAGTGCATTTTCAGCAGCAAGGATCACGCTGCCGCATGTGGATTCCGCCGGAGCTCAAAGATCCCATTGTGTATCATCATCCGACGCGCAAGAGCGTCGGCTACTTTGCTGCCGTGCGTCTGCGCGACGGCCAGTTTCTCTTCCGCCGGGAAACGGGAAGGTTCAACGGAGAGACCTTCTGGCAGTTTCTGAAAATGTTTCAGGAAGCCAGCGCCGTTCCCGGCCAACGCGTTCTGGCCATCAGCGACAACGCTCAGTACCACCGCTCCAAACTCCATCGGAAGTGGCGCGATCAGCAGGCTCCCCAATTCGGCTTGGACTTTCTGCCGCCCTATAGCCCGGAGTTGAATCCCATCGAGCGGGTCTGGAAACTCACGCGTCGGCTGTGTCTCCACAACCGCTACTTCGGCTTCCTGGAAAGTGTCGTTACTGCCGTTGAAGATCAGTTCGCCGCGTGGACCAAACCCAACGATACTCTACGCCGATTATGCGCAATTACTTAAGACGCTA
>JBEKJJ010000206.1:0-20025 GCA_050011295.1 Bryobacteraceae bacterium | reverse complement strand
CGCGAGGTGGAAAGCGTGCGTACTTTGGTAGACGAATTTTCCCAGTTTTCCCGCTTCCCGGCCGCGCAGCCGGTAGCCTCCGATCTGAACGAGGTGGTGGAGAATGCCCTGGCCGTCTTCGACGGACGTCTGGACGGCATCCAGGTCCGCACCGACCTCGCCGACTGTCTGCCGGCCGTCAATATCGATCGGGAACAGTTCAAACGCGTAGTCGTGAACCTGGTGGACAATGCGGCCGAAGCGATGCAAGACTCGCCCTCGAAGCGCCTCTACATCGCCACGCGTCACACGGAAGTGGATTCAGTGGAACTGATTGTGGCCGATACCGGATGCGGCGTGTCGCGCGATGACAAGGAGAAACTTTTCCTGCCTTATTTTTCGACCAAAGGCCGCGGCACGGGTCTGGGCCTGGCGATTGTGAATCGCATCCTGGTGGACCACGACGCGACTATCCGCATTGAAGATAACGTCCCGGTGGGTGCGCGATTCATTGTGGATCTTCCCACGCCCGCCTCGGCTGATCACGAAATCAAAACCACCGAAGTTATTGCGGAGAGCCGCTTGTGAAGATCGCGCGGATATTGATTGTGGATGATGAGCCGGGCATCCGCCAATCGCTCGCGGGCGTGTTGGATGACGAAGGTTACCAAACCCACGCCGTGGCGTCCGGAGAAGAATGCCTGGAGGAGATCACGCATTCCAGCTACGATCTGGTGCTGCTGGATGTCTGGCTGCCTGGCATGGACGGTCTGGAAACGTTGACGCGTCTGCAGGAGATTCCGTTCGCCAGCCGGCCCGTGGTGGTGATCATATCCGGTCACGGAACAATTGAAACCGCGGTGAAAGCCACTAAGCTCGGTGCGTTCGATTTCTTGGAAAAACCGCTGACCATTGAGAAGGTGTCCGTGGTTGTGAAAAACGCGCTGCAGCAGCGCAAGCTGGAACTAGAACTGGAACGCTTCAAGGAAGACGGCAAATCGCGGCTGCAAATCATCGGCGACAGCATCCCAATGAAGGCGCTGCGGCAGCAGCTGGCTTTGATGGCCGCCACCAACGGCCGCGTGCTGATTTATGGCGAAAGCGGAACGGGCAAGGAGCTGGTGGCGCACGCCATCCATAGCAGCAGCGCGCGAGCTTCCGAACCGTTTGTGGAAGTAAACTGTGCAGCCATCCCCGAAGATTTGATCGAGAGCGAGTTGTTTGGCCATCGCAAGGGCAGTTTTCCCGGCGCGCTGGAGGACAAAACCGGCAAGCTGCAAAAGGCCGATGGTGGGACGCTCTTTTTGGATGAAGTGGGCGACATGAGTCTGAAGACGCAAGCCAAGGTCCTGCGGTCGTTGGATGAACAGCGCTTCGAACCGGTGGGCGCGGAGACGTCCATTCAGGTGGATGTCCGGGTGGTGGCAGCCACTAACAAGAATCTGGAGGATGAGATCGAGCGTGGGAATTTCCGCGAAGATTTGTTTTACCGGCTGAACGTGATTCCGTTTCATGTACCGCCGCTGCGCGAGCGCATTGAGGACGTGCCGCTGTTGGCCAACCATTTCCTGCGGGAATTCACCATGGCGTACGGACGGCGTCCCAAGGAGCTGACGCCGGAAGCTTACGAGGCGTTGAAGGACCATCGCTGGCCGGGCAACGTGCGCGAGCTGCGTAATTTGATGGAGCGCATCGTCATCATGAACCCGCAGGTGCGCGTGGATGCGCGCCATCTCCCGCTGACCAACGGCAAGCGCAACCTGATTGAGCGCCCTGTGGAGCGCTTCGGAAGTTTGCACGATGTCCGCGCCGCCGCCGAGCGCGAATACATCCTTAAGACACTGGATGAGACTAAAGGCAATGTCACGAAAACCGCGGAATTGCTGGGCCTGGAGCGCAGTAATCTGTATCGGAAGATGAAGACGTTGGGTATCGCGCCGAAGGAGTAAGTCGACCCGGAGACCTCGTTGGTGCGTAATAATCGGAATGGAGGTTGGCATGAGTGTTTCAGCCGATCCGGATCTGACGAGGATCACCATCGACGCGGGGCAGCGGTCAGGGCAGCCGTGCATCCGCGGCTTCGGCATCACGGTTTGGGACATTCTCGACATGCTCGCGTCCGCCGTGACCGAGGGCGAGATCCTGGCTGATTAAATCTCGAAAGCGCTGACTTCAAGGCCGTTTAAGCATACGCTTCCCACTTTGGCCGCGAGCGAATGTCCCGTTGACGTTAATCTTGGATGCCAATCTTTCGCCAAAGCTAGTGCGGCGGCTGGTTGATCTTTTTCCTGACCTCACACACGTCTTTGACACTCGCCTAGCGGAGTTCACGCCGGATATCGTCGCTTGTCCTGCACAAGCCGACCGAGCAGCTAGCCTGGTTGGCGACCGATCACGCCCAGCGTGCCACAAATTAGCTGGCCCAAAGTGCAGCTTTCGGATCCAAGCCCGCTGCCGACCACGCCGGCCAGAAAGCGGACCACAAGGAAACGAGAAACAGGAAGACCGAAACCGAGCCGAGGACCAACGGATCTCGCTCCGAAATTCCATAGAGGAGCTCGGAGCCGAGTCTTCCGAGCGCGCATACGATACATGCGCCGAGCAGTTCGCCGAGCAAGACCAGCACCAGCGTGCGGGATATCATGTCCCGAACCAGGCGTGATCTTTGTGCGCCCAACGCGTTTTTGATAGCGATCTCGCGCTTGCGTGCCGCCATCGCCTCGGCGATCACACTGTAGACTCCGGTTGCCGCGAGCACCGCCGCACACATGCCAAACCATAACAGGAGGATCATGTTGTATCGATGCCGGGCGGCGTTTCGATCGACCAGCTCGCCTATTGTGGCTACTCCGGCCACAGCTTGGGTGGAATCGATCTCCGCAAGCTTTCGGCGGACCAAGGCTGTGAGATCCTTCGCGGATTGGGTCCCCCGGATGACCAAGTAATTGGTTGGTTGCGCCGCCTGCGAGTACGGCACGAAAATATCAGCGCCTCTTTGGGTGATGCTCCGGTACCGGGCGTCGGAGGAAATGCCCACCACCTTGCTCCAACGATCGGAGTTGTGTCCATGGCGGAGGCGATATCCCAGCGGAGAGAAGCCGGCGGCGCGAATTCTTTGCGCGAGCGTTTGGCTGATAATCACCACTGGTTCTCCGTCCTCGGAATCGTGTTCGTCGAAGTCGCGCCCTTCGAGCAACGGAGTGCCGACGGTTTTAAAGTAGTCCGGAGTAATGACCTCGTAGTTCGTTTTCGGCAGAACCGGGCTGTTCCTGCCCTGGGCTTCATACTCGAACTCATAAGAAACGTCCCACCCGATCGTTCCCTCTAATGGCCGCACCAGGATGGCCGCCGCCGAGGTGACCCCCGGCGCTTCCCGCAACTGGGTAAGCAGACGAGTGTAGAATTCACGCGGCGAATTCCACGCGCCTGGACCGCGCAGGTGAAGATTCATGGTCAAGGCATCGCGATTCCGAAAGCCTGTGTCCACGGACATCATGGATTGGTAGCTCAGCACCAGCAGGACGGCCATCGCGAGCAGCGTTACCGTCACCGCCGCCTGCACCAGAATGAAAGCGCCCCTGGTTCTTGCACCCTGACGGGACAAGGACAACCGTGTGCCGCCTTCCCGCAGGCCCGACTCTAAATGCATCCGCGTCGCGGACCAAGCGGGTACGACCGTACACGCGAGCGCGGCCAACGCCGCGGCGCCGGCTGCAAAGCAAAAGCTGTTGAGATCCAAAGCCGCGTCCGTTAAACGAGGAATGTCCGGCGGAGCCCACCGGACCAGAAATCGAACTGCCGATTGCGCAACGCCCAGCCCTGCCGCCGCCGCGAGGATCCCTACCACAGCGCCCTCGGACCCGAGTTGCGCAAGAATATCAGCGTCTCGCGCACCCAACGCCAAACGCGTCGCAATCTCGGGCCGGCGCGACAATGTGCGCGACAACAGAAAATTGCTTGCGCTAATGATCGAGGCAGCCAATAACAGCAGCGAGGCGCCCAGCATTATCCAAAGGTGCAGGCGAGCCGATCCGGTCCAATACTCGACCAGCGGCGTCACCACTCCATGCTGCGAGCGCGTGTACGCCTCAGGATGATCCACTGCCAGTCTCTGGAACAATGCATTCACTTCGCCCGAAATCCTCTCGCGGACAATACCGGGCTTCACGCGCGCAATGGCTTGCAGGAACGTAGCGCCACGGCGCTCCACGATTTCAGCGTCGACTCCGAGAGGAACCCATAATCCCGCTCCCCGCGGAAACTCCACTCCCGGCGCCATCACACCAATCACGGTACGCCCTTGCCCGTTGAGGCGGATCATGCGTCCGATGATGCCCGGGTCAGCACCAAGCTCGTCCCGCCACACTCGATCGGACAGCACAACTACGGGTGGCGCATCTACACGTTCATCGGAACTCGCAAAGTCGCGGCCCAATGCGGGAGTTACGCCCAGGACTCGAAAAAAGTCGTGAGACACCGGGGCGCTCTCAATTTGTACCGGCTCCGCTTTGCCGCTCTGGAGCACTTTGCCGTAGCCATAAAGTGATGTCGGCATCACGGCCACGTATTCGAAATCCTGGATGTTCTGCTGAAGATCGCCCAGCTCCGGATAAGCCAGTTCCTCGACATGGCTGCCGGCAAGAGGATCCACCTTCCAGATCACTTGAATCGATTCCTGCCTGGGGAATGGCAGCGGCCGCAGTAGGACGGCGTCCACCAGCGAGAACATCGCGACGCTCATTCCGATTCCCAGCGCCAGAATCCCGGTTGCCGGGAGATAGGGACCTCTATTCCGCAGAATTGACCGAAAGGCAACCAGGAGCAATCGGGCTCGCATGTCTAAACAATACTCCGAAGCTGGCTCACCTCCGACCAGGAGCGGGTTGGGGCGAACGGCATGCTGATCCCGCGAAAGGCCCCGGCTTTCATTCAGGTAGTTTGCGCAAGAGCGATCTTTTCCACAATTGCTCTCGCCCAGGCGCCGGGCACGGCGTGGTTTCGGGAAGGGTTGTGGAAGTTGGAAGACTTGGGGACCGCGCCGAAGGAGTAGTTCGATCACCACGGGGTTCATCGCAACCATCTAATTCAGGCCATAGACGTCCTCGGCCAGGCGCGATATTTCGGGCGCTACATCGCCATCCAACTGTTCGATAAAGTCGATCAGATCATCCATGTTCGCCTTAGAGAAGATGCGCGTGTCGAAGACCAATCGCCGGGTGGAACGCAGTTCGTTGAGGTATGCCCTGCACGTGTCGTCCACGACGATCGCATGGCAGTACGGCAAGAGACACGCGATTGTTTCCACATCCCTTAGAAACCCGCGGTTTGGAGGTTCCCGCTGATTCTTCGCCTTGCGAGCTGCCGTCGCGAAAAGCCCAGAAGAAACACTGATGAACGCAACTTCAACGAATGTCGCCGACTGGATGAACTCCACGGCTGCCTCACAAAGCGCTTGCGGATCGTGATGGCGAAGAGTCACCAGATTGGGCAAGCTGTTCAGCAGCAGTTGGCCGTCGGAGAGGCGTCCTGAGCGTACCTCTTCTTCCTTCCATTCCGCGATCTGCCTATTAGGCATGGATTTCCAATGCTGGAATACCGCAGTCATTTCGTCGTAGCCTTGCTGACGCACACTTCGTAGGTGGGCCTTCTGTTCTGGCGACATTTGCCATTGGACGCTTAGGTTGGGTATCGGCAACCAGCGGTGAGGATTCTGATGCATAACGTCCTCTGCCGGCAAGCGAAACGGGTCGAACCGCGCGTTGCCCTGCTGTGCCAGGAATGCAGCAGTAAGTTGATGGCCTCTGATGCTCTGGAAGTCGCTGAAGGCGCAGCCTCCAGCGAAATACTCGGCAGCCGCCATGAAGGCCTCAAGGTCTTGAGCGACAGAGGACTCCACCTGATGGGAGAAGGAGACCGGGCACACGACCACTTGCTTCCGCACGGCACGGCTCAACTGCAGCTAAAGTTGTCGCCAGGCTTCGTCGGGCTTCTTTCCGGTCGATTGGCGACAATGAGCCAGATTGGATATTGCGCTTTGATCGAGATACAAAATCGTCTTCTTCAAAGAGGGAAGAGTAATCGCGCCCTGCAAGCAGGCGCAGAATCGGCGAAGACTTTGCGGGGATTCAGGAGTAACGACTAAGAAACCCACCTTGCCGCATCGCGTACACCGATACCGGCTTCCCGAAGAACTCCGACCCGACACAATTACTCGTGAGCCCACACAACAATTGGACCATGCGAGGTGGCTTCCCGTGGCCGCGCGAAATCCGTTCGAAGTCGATCTGGCAAGTCTATTCGTTGGACTCGAATAGCGACCTGGGCAACCCTGACTTGCGGAGGATACTCATGAGAGTGCCTCGTCGAACCGCGTCATGGAGGGGAACGGGAACGGTTATCGCGTTCCCTTCCCGTCGCTTCTGCATGATCCTATGACTACCGCGCTGGCGTACTGCCACGAATCCATGCGGTTCGAGAATTCCGCACATCTCTGAGCCGAAAGAACTCGAAGCCTACCCAACCGGTACCTCGATTTGCGTTACGAAGACTTCATTGTGAAATCGGCGGTCGACTTCGGAAGAGCTGGCGCTCTCGAAGAACAGAGTAAGCGCTTCCACCAGATTCGCCCGAGCATCTTCGATTGATGTCGAGTTCAGGACACAGAGCCACAAAGCCGTCGTCTTCTCGTTCGATAATCGCAGTCACGCGCTGATGTCGCTGCATGATCCGAGTCTACACCAGGTGGACGGTGCGCCAGAAACGAATTTCCTGGACCGGCGTCACTAAGTTACATAACCGAAGGAGCTCCCGTCATAGATTGCGTCCTAACGCAAGATTTACATCCTTGGAATATTCCGCTATCCGGATTCATCCTAGCAAGTGGATGAGCCTGCCCCGGGTCTCTGCACCGGTTGTGGTTGCCCGTTTGCACGTACCTGAGATCGAGAGGAAGCAATCATGAATGCAATCGATCAGAGGGTGGTCATAGTAGGAGCCGGGCCCACGGGATTGTCTTTGTCCGCGGAACTGCATAGGCTGGGCGAGCCCCGCAGATCTTGGACAGGCTGGTTACCTGTGAAAATACGTCCCGCCGTACTTGGTTTGTGGAAGCGTTTCGAAGCTGTACGTACGGGCCGCCCTCCAACATCCCGGAATTTCAGAAGATGTTCCAGTACTTCGAGCCGGTTTAAGAACCTCGCAAATGTTTTCGCGGATCCCGTGGGCGAGATTTGCGGCGGGTGGTGAAGTAGCGCCTGGTGCCGGAATCAAGCGGTCGCCGACGCCGCATGCCGGGCGCTGCGCCGCGGCAACGTCCCCGAATCCAGTGAGAAGTAGAGCCGATTGACACGGTGGACACAAGCGTGAGCACGGGGACGCCTCGAATACGAAGTCCAGACTGCTGGCGCCCCGGTCGATATTGTAGGAGAACCGCGTTAGCTGGGGCAGCTCAAACAGCCGTGAAAAAAGAAGGGCCGATATCTTAAATCGCGGTGAAAGCGCTCAAGTCAACGCCGGCGGCCAGTGGTTTGTACCGGCTGATGCGATATTTGGGTTTGCGGTGAAAAAAGCACCGACTCCCTTATCGGTCGCGGTTCGGTTACGATCTCCCGGGAACGAGAGACGAGAAACGGAGTGCTAGGTTTCTAGCTTGTATCGGGTTGCGGCTAGGACGTAGAGGCGGCGCCAGAGTAGGCGGTTGATGGTTACTACCAGGGCCGCCATCACTACGGTCGCGCCCAAGAGGACGGCGAAGTTGCCGGTGTCGGTGGCTTTGCTGATGATCGCGCCCAGGCCGGTGGTGGAGATGGTTTGGCCCTGGAAATGGACGTACTCGGCGACGATGCTGGCGTTCCAGGCGCCGCCGGATGCGGTGATGAATCCGGTGACCAGGAACGGGAAGATGGCGGGTAAAAACAATCGGTGCCAACGTTCCACTTGACTCAAGTGGAATATGCTGCAGACCTCTTTCAAATCCGTGGGGATGGCGCTGGCGCCGGCGATGACGTTGAACAGGATGTACCATTGCGTGCCCAGCAGCATCAGAATTATGGAGCCGATTCCCAGTCCGCCGCCGATGCGGATCAGGAATAGCAGCACGATGGGGAACAGAGCGGTGGCTGGGACAGAGGCCGCCACTTGCGCGATGGGTTGCGCGATGGCGGCGAGCCGAGGGCGCAATCCCACGTAGACTCCGACTGGGATGGTCCACAGTCCGGCCAGCACCAGGCTGACTTCGACGCGCAGAAACGTGGCGCCGGTGCCGCGCAGGATGGCGCCGATATCGGGGCGCGACAGCGTGCCGAGCAGCGCACCCATTTTTACCAGGGCGAAGATAATGCCGACGGCGGCGGCGAGCAATCCCAGCCGCGTGATCCATTTGTTCAGCGAGCTGGAGCCTGCCTTCGGGTGGAACGATTCGCGCTTTCTTGCGAAATACAAAGCCAGAGCTTCGCGCGTGGGCGCTACTGAGATGCGGCCCACGCGGCGAACAAGTCTCGAACGTCGAAGGAGATCGAGAATGGGCGAGCGCGAGGATTGGGCCGCTTCCACTTGCTCGAATTTGAATTTGTCGCTCCAGGCGATTACAGGACGCCAGATCAATTGATCCATCAAAACGATCACGGTGATCATTACCGCGAGGCCCCAGAAAATGGCGCCCATATCCCCGGCATTGGATGCGGATTGCAGGTAAGAGCCGAGGCCGGGGAGCCGGAGGTCCCGGTTTCCGAGAACGAACATTTCGCAGGCCATCAGAAAGAACCAGGCTCCGGCGACGGACATTATGGAGTTCCAGATCAGGCCGATGGCTGAATAGGGCAGCTCTAGTTGCACGAATCTCTGCCACCAGCTCAAGCGATAGACCTCGGATGCCTCCAGCATCTCGCGCGGAATATTTTTCATGGACGAGTAAACGCTGAAGGCCATGTTCCAAACCTGTCCGGTGAAGATCAGCACGATGGATCCCAGCTCAACGCCTAACTGGCGGCTGGGAAAGAGCGCCACCATGGCGATCATGACGGTTGGCAGGAAGCTCAGGACTGGAATGGATTGCAGCGTGTCCAACAATGGGATCATCACTCGCTCGGCTCTGGAATTGTGAGCGGCGATATAGGCGTAGACCAACGCAAAAATCAAGCTGATGAAGTAGGCGAGGGTGATGCGGGCGACGGAGAAAAATGCATACTTCGGCAAGGCACTGGCGTGGAGATCGATGGCTTGTTGCGGGCCCACGGGGCTGGCCCAATAGTGGGCTAGCGAAAGCAATCCGTAAAACAACGCCAGGCCCGCGAGCATGACGGGCAGATCCGTCAGCAGCGAGGCAGCGGAAGTGGGGAGCACTCCCCAGGAGGGGAGTCCGGACGCCGCTTTCTGGGCCCGCGGCTCCATTAGTTGGACTGCACCTCTCCGCCTTCAACGTGACTGGAGGATTGATGCATAGTCAGCCGGTCGCTCGAGGAATCATATTCGAAAATGTCGGCGTAGCGGCCCCAGTCGAGCGCGGTTTCGATTTCCCGTTGCGTTTCATCGCGGGCGAAATGTTCGTCCAGGATGTCGCGGAAAAACTCGAGTGGAATGGCGTGATCTTTCTTGCTCTCGAGGACATTGGACATCTGCTTGAGAAGCGCGACATGGGCCAGCACAGCCTGGCGAAATAGCGCTTTGCGGGTGGAGATATCAGCCTCGGCGAAGGCTTTCCCTTCAGGCGTGATCTCGACATCGCCCTTGTCGGATGTGGCGAATGCGAGCAGGACGGCGGCCTCCACGATGGGCAGCAGGTCGTCCACTTCCATTTGCAATTCGTCGGCCACGTGATAGAGATCCTCTTTGCCGCCACGATCGTTGAGGAGCTCGAGCAATCCCGCTATGCCGCCTGGGCGGGCGTGCGGCAATCGTTGGAATGGCTTTTTGGCCGCGGGTCCTGAGGCCGTGGGAGCGGCGGCGGCCTCGAGGTCCGGCTCAGTCATGAGTCTATAGATGTAATCTACGTACAACAGGAACTCGGCTGCGCTGCGCTCTCTGGGTTGCGAAAGGGGGATGCGGAAATCCGCGCGGATGCTGGCCGGGTGACGGCCGAGAACGATGACGCGATCGGCCAGAAGGACGGCTTCCTCAATGTTGTGCGTGACGATAAAAATGGATCGCGTAGGGATTTTTTTGCCGAGCCACAGCTCCAGCAGCTCGCCGCGGAGGTTTTCGGCGGTGAGGACGTCGAGGGCGGAAAAGGGCTCGTCCATAAAAAGGATTTCTGGTTCGACGGCAAGAGCGCGCGCGAAACCCACGCGCTGTTTCATGCCGCCGGAGAGTTCCTTTGGGTATGCATTTTCAAAACCGTGCAATCCGACGGAGCCAAGTGTTTTGAGGGCGCGGCGATGGCGCTGCGGGTGGGAGAGACCGCGGGCGAGCAGCGGCACTTCGACGTTGTCGAGTACGGTGAGCCAGGGAAATAGCGCGAAACTTTGAAATACGATGGCGACGTTCGGATCGGATTCAGCCAGCGGCCGGCCGTGCCAGAGAACTTCGCCGCGCGTAGGCGCGGTGAGTCCCGAGAGGATTCTGAGCAACGTGGACTTGCCGGATCCGGATGGCCCCAGGAGGGCGGTGATCATGCCGGGTTCCACGCTGAGGTCGGTGGGAGCAATCACTTGCATCTCGCCGCCGCCTGGGCGCTCGAAACCTTTTTCAATCCGGCGGGCCTCAATGATGGCCGGCTCGGGCGCAGGGGCGGGGGCGAGGGGTTCGGGGGTCTCGACGGTTGACGGCGCGGACTCTTTGGCGCCGAGTTCATCCATCAAAGTTTGCCAGGTCTCTTCGGGGAGCTCATCGAAAAACTGCATGCGCTCGCCGGGGTGCATGGCGTCGACAATGGCTTTCATTTCGTCGAGCGGGCGCGAGTGCAGCAGCAGATATGCCTGGTAATAAGGGAAAGCGGGGACCAGCGTGGCGGCGAACTGGACGGGTAGCTGACGGAACAACGCCTGTTGCTCTTCATAGGGAAGGCGCATGAGCAAGGCGGCGGCAGTATCGACATCCCATTGGTGGAGGATCGCGATGGCGGAATCCCAACGCGCTTGGGCGAGGCTGGCGCGGAGTTTTTCGACGGCGGGAGGAACGGCCATGGTGGGTAAGATTTAGGCTACTACGGCGGGGCTGGGGGCTGGGGCTCGGGGCCCGTTTCTCGTTTCTCGTTTCTCGTTGGGGAGGGTAGGATAATTTTATGGATACTGATGCTGAAGAAATAAAGAAGCGCTTGGCGCAGGCGGAGCAGGAGCTGCAGCAAATGCGGGAGGGGCTTGCGTTGATGGGCGTCAAGCGCTGTGAAAATTGCAAGAGATTCTATCGGTCGGCGGATGCGGCTGCGTTGTTTGATGACGGCACGGAGGTGGTTTGCTACGTCTGCATCCACGAATGGTGGCCGCGCCGGGGCGGAGAGCTGGAAGCGAAGGATCGGGAAACGACCGAGCACAAGTTGATGCGCTGGCTGGTGGCGCATCACAATGCGCAGTTGATTCCGCCATCCCACAAACTGCCGGATGAACAAGCGCAGGAATTCCGGTTGGCTGCCGAATGCGATCAGTGCGAAGGGACCGGGACGCTGCTGGGCGGACATTGCCGCTACTGTGGTGGGGCGGGAACGATGTGGGTGGTAATCCCAAAGAGTCAGGCGCAGTAGTTGTTAGTCCGCGGATTCAGTCTCGGGGAACGGAAGTGCGTCGCTGTTACTGGCCACCCATACGTAGAGAGTGGGCAGCAGATAGACGCCCAGGATCAAGGCCGCAATCAATCCACCCACGATGACAATGGCGAAGGGGCGTTGGGAATCCGAACCAATCCCGCGCGAGAGCGCTGCCGGCAAGAGTCCGACACTGGCCACCAGCATGGTCATCATGATGGGGCGGAGCCGGAGCACGGAGCCTTCCACCGCGCCTTCCAGAATGGTATAACCGCGCGCGCGCAGCTGGTTGATGTATTCCAGCATGATGACGCCGGTTTGAACCGCGACTCCAAACAACGCCAGGAATCCGACACCCGAAGAAACGCTGAAGTGGGTATTGGTGATCAGCAGGGCCAGTAGACCGCCGATAGGAGCCATGGCGACATTGGCAAGAATCAGCAGCACCCATTTCGCTGAGTCGAACATGGTGTAAAGGATGATGCAAATGACCAGGATGGTGAGCGGCAGAACGATCATCAGGCGTTTTTGCGATCGTTTCTGGCTCTCGTACTCGCCGGCCCAATCGATGTGGTAGCCGGTGGGAAGTTTCACTTGCGCATTCACTTTGCTGATGGCTTCTTCCACGGTACTGCCAAGGTCGCGGACCGGCACGCTGTATTTAATCGCCACGTAGCGCGAATTCCCCTCGCGATAGATTTCGGAGGCTCCGTCGTGAACCCGGATGGTACACAGTTGGGCCAACGAAACGCGTTCGCCGGAAGGCGCCAGCAAGCGGATATTCTCGATGGCATCTTTGGTGTCGCGGAAGGGGGCTTGATAGCGCGCCACCAGATCGTAGCGTTGTTCGCCCTGCAGCACCTGGCTCACCGCTTTTCCGCCGACGGCTGTTTCGATGGCGTCCTGCACATCGGCGACACTAATTTGATAGCGGGCTGCCTGTTTTCGATTGATCTCAAATTCCAGGTTGGGCTGGCCGATTACGCGAAACAGGCCAAGGTCGGCGATGCCGCGAATTTTCCGCAGGACATTTACGATCTGGTCGCCCTTGGCTTCCAAGGTCTGCAGATCGTCGCCGTAGATTTTGATGGCGAGCTGTCCTTTGACGCCGCTCACGGCTTCTTCCATGTTGTCGGCGATGGGTTGCGAAAAGTTCCACAAGGCGCCGGGAATTTTTTCGAGCTCGCGATCCATGGCGGCGATCAGTTCTTCCTTGTTCTGGCGGAACACGGGGCGCCACTGATCCTTGGGCTTGAGGTCGACGAAATATTCGGTATTGAAGAAGCCCGTAGTATCGGTTCCATCATCGGGACGTCCGACTTGCGAAACCACAGTGGTGACTTCCGGGAACGATGCGAGAATAACGCGGGCCTGATTCATGACGCGCGCGCCTTCTGTGGGGCCGGTACTGGGCGCTAGAGTGGCGCGGGCCCAGATGGCGCCTTCGTCCAAGTGCGGCAGGAATTCGGAGCCGATGGCCCCGCTGAAGCTGAGGTAAGCCGAGGCTGCCACAGCGGCCGCGGCCACACCTACCGTAAGCCAGCGAAAGCGGATGGCCATTTCGAGCGTCCTGCGGTACATCTTGGTGATCCAGGTCATCACCGGGTTGTGCCATTCGCGAACGTTCTTGCCGAGAACATAACTGGCCAGTACCGGTGCGACCAGCATGGAGAAGATAAGAGAACCCAGCAACGCGAAGGAAACCGTCCAAGCCATCGGCTTGAACAAGCGGCCTTCCACGCGTTGCAGGGTGAAGATAGGCAGGTAGGCCGTGATGATGATGCCGATGGAATAGAACACGGGCCGCTGCACTTCATGCGCCGCTCCGCGGATGGAGGTCAATGCGGCTGTGGAATCCTGATGCGGGCGGCGGCTTTGATACCGAATGATGTTCTCTATCATCACCACCGCGCCTTCCACCACCATTCCGAAATCCAACGCGCCCAGCGACAGCAGATTCGCGGGAATGCCCGCCAGGCTGAGGCAAATGGCGGCGAATAAGAGCGAGAAGGGGATGGTGAGCGCGACGATGAATGCGCCGCGGAGGTTCCCGAGAAAAAGGAAGAGGATGACGGCCACCAGGATGATGCCGTCGGTCAAATTCTTGAGGACGGTTTTGGTGGTCAAGTGGACCAGATCGCTACGATCCAGAAATGGAACGATCTCCACTCCGTGAGGCAGAATGTTCTTGTTGAGCTCCGCTGTTTTGGCTTCAATGGCCTTGAGAGTCACCTCCGCTTCGGCGCCCTTGCGCAAGAGCACAATACCTTCCACCACATCGTCGTTGTCGAGGATCTTGCCGTCGGATCTGTGGATGGCTTTGCCGATCTGCCCCAGCCGGATTCTGGAACCTTGCGCCACGGTGGCAAGGTCTGAGACGCGAAGGGGTGTTCCGTTCTGGGTTTTGACGACGGTCTCGCCGATGTCATCCGCGTTGTGGAAAAGGCCCAGCGCACGCACGTTGATCTGTTGCAAGCCGGCCTCGACAAAACTGCCGCCGGCATTGACGTTGTTGGCCGCCAGGGCTTGTTCCACCTGGCCGAGATTCAGGCCGTAGGAGACGAGTTTCTCAGGGTCGATGCGCACCTGATATTCGCGGGTGGTGCCTCCGAAGCTGACGACGTCTACTACGTTCGGAACCGACTTGAACTGTTTCTCGAGAGTCCAGTCCTCTAAGGTCTTCAGCTCCATCAGGTCGAACTTCGGATTGGTGGTGTGCAGGGTGTACCAATAGATCTGGCCAACGGGACTGTAGTCGCTTCCGATCTGAGGCTGCAGATTATTGGGGAGCGTGAGCTGGGAAAGCCGTTCGAGGACTTTTTGGCGGTTCCAATCGTTACTCGATTGATCGTCGAATATCAGCATCAGGCTGGAGAGTCCGAAGAGTGACGTGGATCTGAGGTGTTCCAGATGCGGAATGCCGTTCATCACGATTTCGATGGGGATGGTGACCTGTTGTTCCACCTCCTCGGCGGCGCGCCCGGGCCATTGCGTGATGATCTGAACGTAGTTGTTGGCTACATCGGGATAGGCTTCGACCGGCAGATTGTGAAATGAAATGGCGCCCCAGATCAGTAGCAAGAGCGCGGCCGCGAGAACGAGAAAGCGAGTATTGAGGGCGTAGTCGACGAGCGCCCGAATCATTCAGGTCCCAAAACTGTTCTCGATTGCATTCACATTCGAGAGTCACCACCGCGAGAGTCACCACCGGGCACGCGGAGCCCGTCCTCGAAATGCTATTTCACTATAACAGTGACTGCAGGGTCTGAGAGGCGCGCTTTCTCACTGGCAGGTTTTTCTGGGGTAGCTTGCTCGATGGGTACTCTCGTGCTCTCTACTCTTACGGTTGGAGCTTTCTCGGTTGGAGCTTTCTCGGTTGCCGGTTTCTCGGTTGCGACCCTCTCGGTGGCCGGTGGCTGGTCGTGCTCCGGGTGTGACCAGCGATGGTTTTTGATCTTACGGCACATGTTCAGCACCGAGTCCCAGAGGCCAAATGCCTGGAGCACTCCGACGCAGGTTGCGATCACGACAACGATATTGAGAATTCCCTTGATGACGCCAGCCATGGGAATGTAAGCGTTGATGAGCCAGAGACCGATTCCGACGACAATCAGACCAAGAACAACGTTCAGGAGCGTCTTGAGTCTTCCGGCTGGGACGGGAATGTAACCGTTTATGAGCCACAAAACCACTCCGACAACGATTAGCGATAGAACGGCGGCCGCGGGCATAGTAAGCATCGTTAGGACCTCGCCCAGTGGATGGCAATTAAGCTGCCAATAGTGGCTAAGCGTTATAGCGCCTGGAATCAGTCGCTAAGGGACAGGTCAGGCGAGCTATAGGTTGTAAATCTTACTTTTGTGACCATGGGTGGTCGCGGTTAGTCTTCCTCGAAGTCGGTATCGGCCGAGGGGAGCACATCCTGATTGCCGGCTATCCAAACGTAGAGCGTGGGCAAAAGGAAGATGCTCAGAAGCATGGCTGCTACCAGGCCGCCGACGATGACGATGGCGAAGGGGCGCTGGGAGTCCGAACCAATGCCGTGAGAAAGCGCGGCCGGCAAAAGACCCAAGGTTGCAACCAACATGGTCATCATGATGGGGCGCAGACGCAGGACGGCGCCTTCCACGGCGGCGTCGATGATGGTGTGTCCACGCACGCGAAGCTGGTTGATGTATTCCACCATGATGACGCCGGTTTGAACCGATACTCCGAACAACGCCAGGAATCCGACGCCGCTCGATACGCTCAAATGCGTCTGAGTGATGAGCAGGGCCAACAATCCTCCCACCGGCGCCATGGCGACGTTGGCCAGCAGCAGCGCCGACCATTTGAAGGAATTGAACATGGTGTAGAGAATCATGAAAATAACGAGCAATGTCACTGGCAGCACGATCATCAGGCGCTTTTGTGATCGCTTCTGGCTTTCATACTCGCCGGCCCAATCGATGTGATATCCGGTGGGGAGCTTCACTTCCTGGTTCACTTTTCGGATGGCCTCTTCCACAGTGCTGCCCAGATCGCGCCCGCGCACGCTGTATTTAATGGCCACATAGCGCGTGTTGGCTTCGCGATAAATTTCCGAAGCGCCGTCATGCACTTTGATCTGACAGAGCTGCGCCAGAGCCACGCGTTCGCCGGAGGGGGACAGCAGCCGAATATTCTGGATTGCCTCCTCGGTGTTGCGATAGGGTTCGAGATATCGCACCACCAGGTCGTAGCGCTGCTCGCCCTGCAGAACCTGGCTAACGGCGCCCCCACCGACGGCGGTTTGAATGGCATCCTGAATATCGGCGACATTGATCTGGAAGCGGGCGGCCTGCTCGCGGTCTACTACGAGGTTCAAATTGGGCTGGCCGAGGACACGAAAGAGTCCCAGATCTTCGATGCCCTTAATCCCGCGCATAATGTTTACCATCTGGTCGGCTTTGTTCTCGAGGAGCGGGAGATCGTCGCCGTAGAGTTTCACGGCGAGCTCGCCCTTCACTCCGCTGACGGCTTCCTCCATGTTGTCGGCGATGGGCTGCGAGAAATTCCAGATCACGCCGGGCAGTTTGGCAAGCTCGCGATTCATGGCGCCGATCAGTTCCTCTTTGTCCTCGCGAAAAACTGGGCGCCACTGCTCTTTCTGTTTTAGATGAACGAAATATTCGGTATTGAAGAAGCCAGTGGTGTCGGTGCCGTCGTCGGGCCGGCCCACTTGGCTGGTGGTATCCAGCACTTCGGGAAAAGAGGCCAGGATCGCGCGAGCCTGGTCGGCCAGCCGGATGCCTTCCGTGGGTCCGGTGCTGGGCGCCAAAGTGCCGCGCACCCAGATGTCGCCTTCGTCGAGATGCGGGAGGAATTCGGAGCCGATGACGCCGCTGAAGGCCAGATAGCCCGCGCCGGCCAGAGCGGCGACTGCTACTCCGGCTGTCACCCAGCGGAATTGGATGGCGAGGCGAAGCGCGTGCCGGTAGCCGGTGGTCAGCACCGTCATAAGAGGGTTGCGCCATTCCTTGATGCCTTTGCGGAAGAAAAAGCTCGACAGTACGGGCGCAATCAGCATGGAAAACGTGAGCGCGCCCAACAGTGCGAAGGCCACGGTCCAGGCCATGGGCTTAAACAGGCGGCCCTCCACGCGCTGCAGCGTGAAGATGGGAACATACGCGGTGATGATGATGCTGATGGCGTAAAACACCGGCCGTTGCACTTCATGAGCGGCATCGCGGATGATTTCGAGAGTGGTTCGATGGCGGAGATCGCGATGACTCATGTGGCGGACGATATTTTCCACCATCACCACCGCGCCATCCACCACCATTCCGAAGTCCAGGGCGCCCAGCGAGAGGAGATTGGCGGGAATGTTTCTTAGATCGAGACAGATGGAGGCGAACAGCAGAGAAAAAGGAATGGTCAACGCGACGATCAGCGCGCCGCGGGCGTTGCCCAGGAAAACGAACAGGATGACGGTTACCAGCGCGATGCCCACCGTCAAGTTATGCAGCACGGTGCGAGTGGTGTGGTGAACAAGCTCACTACGATCGAGAAACGGCACCACGGTGACACCGGGAGGGAGAATGCCGTGGTTGAGCTCGTATACTTTAGCCTCGATGGCCTTGAGCGTGGCTTCGGCTTCGGCGCCTTTCCGCAGCAGCACGATGCCTTCCACCACGTCGTCGTTATCGATGATGCGGCCGTCGGCGCGATGAATAGACTTTCCGTTCCGGCCCAGCCTGATTTTCGGTCCTTGCGTGACGTCGGCTATATCCCGGATGCGGATGGGCGTGCCATTTTGAGTTTTGATGACAGTTCTTTCGATGTCGGCATCGGAATCCACCAAACCAATGGCGCGCACATTCACTTGTTGCAATCCGGCTTCGATGAAGCTGCCGCCGGCGTTGACGTTGTTGTTCGAGAGCTGCTGCTCCACCTGGCCGATGCTTAATCCGTAGGAGATCAGTTTGTTTGGATCGACGCGCACCTGATATTCGCGCGTCATCCCGCCTAGGCTCGATACATCCACGACATTCGGGACGGATTTGAACTGTTTCTCGAGAGTCCAATCCTCGATGGACTTGAGATCCATGACGTCATACTTCGGATTGGAGCTGTGCAGAGTGTAAAAGTAAATCTGACCGACTGGGCTCCAGTCCGTGCCCATTTGGGGTTGGAGACCTGCCGGAAGAGTGACCTGAGCTAGCCGCTCGAGGGTCTTCTGGCGGTTGGAATCGTTGGCGGATTCATCGTCAAAAATCAATGTGATGCTGGAAAGTCCGAACAGCGACGTGGAGCGCAAATGTTCCAAGTGGGGAATGCCGTTCATCACGATTTCAAGTGGAATGGTCACCTGCTGTTCCACCTCTTCGGCAGCCCGGCCGGGCCATTGCGTGATGATCTGAACGTAATTATTGGCGACGTCGGGATAGGCTTCCACTGGCAGATTGTGAAAGGAGATGGCGCCCCAGATGAGCAGCAGAAGGGCTGCGAATAGAATCAGAAAACGATTGTTGAGAGCGAAATCGACAAGGCCACGGATCATTACTGCTCTACCGTGTTCTCCAGCACCAGCGCATTAGCCACCACTTGTTGGCCGGCGCGGAGGCCAGAGATAATTTCCTGAAGGTTGCCGGGCAGCATTTTGCCGCCCACCACTTCCACGCGACGGAATCCGCCGCCTTCGGCCGGTACATAGACCCAATCGCGGTCGTGCAGATGCAGAATTGCGTTGGCGGGGACGGTGGCGCGGACCTCTTTATTTAATCCGTGGAACGTGGCAGTGACGAACATTCCGAGGCGCAATACGCCCGGATTCGAAACTTCGAGGCGAACCTTGGCGGTGCGGATGTTCGGATCGAGTATGGGGCCGATATTTCCGATTCTGCCCTTCACGATCAGGTTTGGATAAGCGTTCAGATGGATGTCCGCGTATTCGTCGAGATGCACAAACGGAAGATCGTTTTCATAAACATCGCAGACCACCCAGACTTTTGAAAGATCGGCGATAGTGAACAGGTTGGGGGAATTGTCCAGGGTTTTCACGCCGGCCGCGGCGGTGACATTCTGTTCGATGATCACACCCGAAACCGGAGCGTGGATATCCACGATGGCGCTCGGATGGTCGACGTCGGCTCCCAGCACGCGTATCTTTTCGACGGCATTCTCGACTGTGATTTTGGCCTTGACCTCGGTATCCTCGGCCACTTCCAGGTCCTTCTGCGCAATGGCGCCTTTCTCGTAGAGGAGCTTGGAGCGATCGAGTTGAGCGCGCGCCAGCACCTCATCGGCGACGGCGCTGCGATGGTCCGAGAAAGCCTGCGAAATATCGGAACTTTGCACGCGCATCAATAGCTGATCTTTGGTGACATCGTCGCCGATACGGGCATAAATTCCAACCACGCGTCCGGATGCCAGCGAGATGACTGGAATATTGCGCGAGACGTCCGGATTCACGGAGCCGGTGACGTTGAGTTCCGGAGCGCTGTCATGTTCCGCGGCAGTGGCCAGCGGGAACTGCTGGGGATGGTCCACTTTGACGAGGCTGGAATCCGACTCGCGCTCCACTTTAGCGGGGGGCGGGGCTTCGGCTCTACCGTCGGCCTCTACTTTCGAGCCGCAGCCGGTGAGCGCAAGTACAGCCGCCACGCACAGAGATGCTGCTATCGGAAGCGTGTACTTCATGAAATGACAGTTCATTGGATAACTTCGCGTCCCACCGCGAGATTTAACTGACTGGCGGCGGTGAGATAGGAACCGACCAGGTTCAGATAATTCAGTTCAATGCTGCGGTAGTCCTGCTGGGCTTGCAGGAAGTCGAGCAACGACGCTCCGCCATGTTGATAGGCGAAGGAAACCGTATCACGCACTTCGACGGCTTGTTGCAGATAGCTGGCCTT
>JBEKJJ010000205.1:0-26369 GCA_050011295.1 Bryobacteraceae bacterium | reverse complement strand
TTCACTTTCACCTTGCGCTTCAGGTCTTCCGGCTTCACAGCCGAATGAACAGTCTTAACGGCATCCAGCGATCGCTTCAACCAGTTGATGACGTCAGCCTTCGCGGTCACGGTCTTCTCAAGATCCTCAGAAGTCAAGTCGGCAGACATCTTCGGACCAGTAACGCTCAACAGATAGAAATTCGCCATAGCGATGTGCATATAAACTTCGCTGACGGCTCGTACTCCCGGCGCTGGCCGCCACGCGAACTTCTCAGCCGGCGTCGCTTCAGCCAGCGCGATCAGTTGCCGCGAAACGTGGCCCCATTCTCCGTCGTAGCCTTGCCACAGGCCCTCCATTTGCGCATGCAAGGCTGTGCTCATCAAAGCGGCCAACAGAAGCGTTTTCATTCCTTCAGTCTAGCTCGCCGTTAGGCCAGCACTGGTATCCTATGGTGAGTGCCGTTGAATTTTCACCTGGAACAATATGATGGGCCGCTGGACCTTCTGCTAGACCTCATCCGCAAGCAGCAGGTCAATATCTACGATATTCCCATCGCATCCATCACGCAGCAGTATCTGGAGTACATGCAGCGCGCCCTCGAGCTGGACATTGAGCTGAGCGCCGAGTTCGTCTACATGGCCGCTACTTTGATCCACATCAAGTCGCGTATGCTGCTGCCTAAGGATCCGGAACTCGAGAAGATATCGCCCGAAGAGGACCCGCGCCAGGAGTTGGTGGACCGATTGCTCGAACACGAGCGCTTCAAGAACGCCGCGGAAATGCTCCAACAAAAACACATGATGGAAGAGGCGGCTTGGTCGAACCCGCAGATCCACCAGTTTCTTTCCGAAGATGACGACCCGGGGTTGGCCGTCACCCTCTTCGATCTGGTAAAGACTTTTCAGACCGTACTGGAGCGCGCCAAGAATCGGCCGATTTACGAAGTCGGCAAAGAGGATGTCAGCGTCCCGGACATGGTGCGGTACCTGGAAAGGGTCTTCCGCGAAACTTCAAAAGGCGAGTCTCTTTCGGTGGGTGAGCTGTTCGAAAGGCAGAAGAGCCGGCGCGCCATGATCTGTCTCTTTCTTGCCATGCTCGAGCTGGTGCGCCGTCAGGCACTTGCGTTGACCCAGAAGGACGCTTTCGGCGACATTGGATTAAAGAGACATCGCGCCTTTGACGAGGTGCTGGGTCAAGACGAGTCGCTGGCCGCGATTGAACAGGAATACACCTAAATAGAAAATGGAAAATCAAGATGTACAAGCTGCCCTCGAAATCGTAGGGCCTGAGATTGTTTTGGAGGACCAAGAATCCGCGCCGGTGCCCGTGCTGCAGTCCGACGCGCAGCTCCGGGCGATTGTCGAAGCCGCCGTCTACGTTACCGACGAGCCGCTCTCCGCCGAACAGATCGCGGCCGCCCTCCAGCAGCCGGCCGCGGCCGTGGCGCGAATCCTGGAGGAGCTAACGGCTGAATACAGCAAGCCTGAGCATGGCGTCACGCTGCGTGAAGTTGCCGGCGGCTACAAAGTCTCCACCAAGCCGGAGCATCATGAGGCCATCCGAAACTTCGTCAAAAATCTCAAGCCGCCGATGAAGCTCTCTCTTCCGGCGCTTGAGACCCTCGCCCTCATTGCTTATAAGCAACCCGTTACCGTTCCCGAAATCGCCGAGATTCGTAACGTGCAAGGGGCCGGTGTGGTGAAGACTCTGCTGGATCGCAAGCTGATCGCCGCGGCGGGACGAAAAAAAGTGCTGGGCAACCCCATGCTCTACAAAACCACCAAGGAGTTTCTGGTGCAGTTCGGCTTGAAGGATCTGAGCGAATTGCCGACTCTCAAGGAGTTTGAAGAGCTGGGGCGGTTGTCGATGGGGGAACAGCCGGCGGAGGAGGCGCCTGTGGCCGCGACCGAGCCGCCGCCCGCCGCCGCGGAAACGGTCGAATAGATGAGCGAAGAACGGCTGCAAAAGATCCTGGCGCATGCGGGAATTGCCAGCCGGCGCAAAGCCGAACAGTTGATCCTGGAAGGCCGGGTGAAGGTGAACGGCGCCGTCATCACCGAGCTCGGAACCAAGGCCGACCTCGATCGCGATCACATCAAGGTAGATGGGAAACGGGTTCAGGCTCCCGAAAAACTTGTTTATCTCGCCATGAACAAGCCCCGCAACTTCGTGACCACAGTCAGCGATCCGGAAGGCCGCGCCACGGTGATGGATCTGCTGCGAGGCGTCAAGGCGCGCGTGTATCCGGTGGGCCGTCTGGATTATCACAGCGAAGGTCTTCTGTTGCTGACCAACGACGGCGAGTTCGCCAAGCACATCACCTCCGCGGCTAGTCACGTCACCAAGACCTACGTGGCCAAAGTGACCGGACCGCTCACGCCGTCGCAGGAAGAAAACTTCCGGCAAGGCGTTCCCTTGAGTGGAAAACGAACTGCGCCCGCTGGTCTCAAGCTAATCCAGCGCGCGGAAAACCCGTGGTACGAGGTGCGTCTGATCGAAGGGCGCCAAAACCAGATTCGGCTGATGTTCAAGAATTTTGGAAGATTGGTCGAAAAGCTTCGCCGCGTGCGGATCGGGTTTCTCGAGCTGGGCGCTCTTCGTCCCGGCGAGTTTCGTCATCTCAGCGCCGCCGAAGTGGCGCGTTTCCGCAAGTTGCTTAAGATGGAAGAGTTACTCAAGGTGGAGAAGCAGTAGATGGCCGTCATTCCGGATTTACTGCGCAGGAGCCGCACCATCGCCGTGGTGGGTCTTTCCAGCAAGAAATTCCGGCCGTCCTATGGAGTCGCCGAGTACATGCAGACGCAAGGCTATCGCATTATTCCAGTGAACCCGAATGAATCGGAAGTGCTGGGGGAGAAGACCTACCGGAGTTTGGAGGATGTGCCGGAACACATCGATATCGTCGACATTTTTCGGCGCTCGGAATTCGTCGGGCCCATCGTCGACTCAGCAATTCGCTTGGGTGCGAACGCCATCTGGATGCAGGAAGGCGTGGTCCACGAAGAGGCGGCCAAAAAAGCGCGCGCCGCCGGCCTCGCAGTTGTAATGGACCGATGCATCCTAAAGGAGCACATGCGGCTGGAGTAGCCGGCTCAATTCCAATACTCCCAGTGATGCGTCGCCACCACGTACCAACACAGACACCCGTTGGTCACTGCATGCGCCAGGATGCAATCGCCCAGGCTCTTGGTTCGGATCATCCACCAGTTATATGCGATTCCGGCAATCAGGCCCACGTCCCAATAAGAGCCATGTTCGGATGCAAACAGAACCGCTGTGACCCAGAAAGCCGCTGGGCTGTAGGTTCCGAGACCACCGCGCGAATTATTCTCGACCACAGCACGATCGGCGACGTCAGAACCTCGCTGGGCACTTTATCGCTGATCTTCCCCAGCACCGAATTTTGGAAAAGCCAATGCTGGCGGTAGGCGGGGAACAGAATATCGGGAGCCACCCAAATCACGAAGATGGCTATTCCGAGCAGCACGGTCCCAATAGTCTGGGAACATCGAAGGTCGATAACGTTTCGCGAGAAAATCCACAGCACCGCCGCGAGAATCAGTATGCGGAGCGGATAATCGATGGTGACACTCAACGGCGAGTATTGTTGCAGTGCCAAAAAGAGTACGAAAACGGCAAACGGCAACACGTAGGGAAGGCTTGGCCAGCGATTCTGGTGTGAGATCGGCAAGGTTTCTTTAGAGGTCTCTTTAAGAGTTATCCTACCTTGGCGAGCAGTTGTTTGATCTCGATCTGCTCTCTTTCGCTGGGCTTGTTGCGCAGGGCAGTTTCCAGTTCTTTCTTGGCCAGCGGACGGTAGCCTTTTTGATACAGGGCCATCGCCAGATGCAAATGGAAGGTAGGATTTTCAGGTTTCTGGCTGACCAGATCGCGCAGCAGGCGGAGGCTGTCTTCCGTGAGGTTTTTGCGGATATAAATTAGCGCGACGGTATCCATGACGTTAGGATCAGTCGGCCGCTTTTGCTGGGCTTGCTTCGCGTACGCCAAGGCCTGATCTAGATCCACGCCGCCATCGGCTTTCAGGTAGGCCAGATTGTTCAGCGCCTCGACGTTGTCGGGTTCGAGTTTGATTACGTCCTCATAGGATTTGCGGGCCTCTTCATCGCGGCCGCTTTGTTCATAGGTCATAGCCAAATCCAGATGAGAGGTGACGTTTCGGGGTTCCAGTTGGTTGGCCTTGTTAAATGAATCAATGGCGCCCTTGATATCGCCGGCGGACTTCTTGGATTCGCCGATGCGCACATACAGCTCGGCTGAATCAGGTTTCTTATCGATCAGCCTCTGGAACTGGTCGGTAGCCTGAGCATATCTGCCGGCTCTGAAGTAAGTAATGGCGAGTTCCATCCGGTAGTCGAAGCGATCCGGCGATTGCCGAAGCTGGTCCTCTACGAGTTGGATAGCCTGGTTCCATTGGCCTTGTCCAGCCTTCACTTCCAGCATGCCCGGTAAACCGCGCGGATCTTTGGCTTCTATCAGGATTTGAAAATCGGCATCCGCATCGCTGAAACGGCGTTCCAGGTAATCCAGTTGACCCAGTTGAAAGCGCGCGTCATTGGATTTGGGAAACATTTTGAGTGCCGTTCTCAATTCTTCACGCGCTTTCTGATTCTCGCGCATCTTCATCAGTCCGGTGGCGCGCGTCAGCCGGGCGGCCAAATTGGCCGGGTCCATGTTTATGACTTCTTCGGCGCTTTCGACGCCCGGCGCGTTTTCCCCGCGCGCCAATTGCAGCTGACTGAGCGCCAGCCGGGCGGGAATGTAGCGCGGTTCGATTTTGAGGGCCTCCAGAAACTGAATACGCGCCTGGTCCAGACTCTGTGGATCGCCCGAGGACATGTAGGCGCGCCCCAGATTGAGATGCAGCGTCGGATTGCCCGGCATTTTCGCGATCAGGGGCTGCAGCTGACTGATCGCGGTTCTTACCTGGCCCTTATCGCCGTTCTCGATGAGCATTGTGGCACGCATCGCGAGCGCTTCCGGATCTTTGGGGTCTTCCTTGAGAAGAGCGGCCACCATGTTGGAGGCTTGATCGCGCTTGCCTTGAGTGCCGAGAACCTCCACCATTTTTTTCTGGTAAGCGCGCCGGTTCTTGGCGTCTTCCTTTTGACCCTGATCATACTGCTGGAGGGCGCTGTCGAAATCGCGAATCCGTTCATAGAAATCCCCAACCTGCATATGGTTGTCCGGAAATACTTTGGGATTCGATGTCAATCGATCGAGCGTTAGAGCCATCTCAGGCTTACGGTTGGTGATGTAGTAGTGAAATGCCAGTTGTAACAAAGCGCCGCCCTCGGCGGGGTTGTTCGAGATCTTTTTCTTCAGCAGCTCCTCACCCAGATCAGGATGGTTGTTTCTCACATAGTACAAGTACAGAATGTCGTACATGGGGCCGTAGGTCTTCTGTTTTTCAATCAGTTCCTTGGCGAATTTCTCCGCCGCTTCATTCTGCCCGTCCTGAAACAAAGCCTGGACCAGTGACAATACCAATTCCGGTTGATCGGGCTTGACCTGATTGGCCGCCTCGAATTTATGGATCGCCGTCTTGCGGTCCTTCTGCATGAGCGCGAGATAACCGGAAAAGCGCAAGCCATCGAACGACTTCGGATCTTTCTTGAACAACTGCTGAGCGAGATCTTTAAGATCCGTCAATAGTCCGCGGTTTCCTTGGGGGTCTAACATGTAGAAGACGATGTCGAGGTCTCCCAGCCTGACAATGGCGCCGGTGTTGCCTGGATCAATTTCCATCGCACGGCTGAAGTCCTTGCGCGCTTCGCCCGGGATCCCCAGCTTCATGTTCGTCACACCCAGGCGATACCACGCGCCTGCGTAGCGCATGTCTTTAGAGAGGGCACGGCGATACATGATGGAGGCTTCCTTATATCTGCCTCGGTCGAAGTACTTGTCGCCGCTAGCGGCGTACTTTCGGGAAGCTATGTGTGGATCTCTGTTACAAGCTGCAAGCAGAATCAGACAAGGCACTGCCGCGACCCAACCAACGCGCGGAATGAACATCTTACTTTCTCAAGATACCAATTCGGAGGGCCCTCGGTTGCCGATGGCCCTCCGGTTGTTCGGTTGTTCAGTTATTCGGTTGTTCGGTTCGGTCAACCCGGCCTGTTGGTTAGTCGTGGGCTTCAACTCTGCGAACCGAATAACCGAATAACCGAAGAACCGCCGAGTTAGCGCAGCGAAGCGAGGAGCGTCCCCGTTTGCCTCAACACATTCAAGCGCGCTTTTTCTTCCGTGTGCTGGGCGTCGTAGAAGGCGATCCATTTTTCTTGCTCGTTGAGCCGGGCATCGTCGACCCGCTGGCGCGGGATGCGCCCTTCGCCGAGTTGCGCCAGCAGCACGGATACCTGTTCGCGTGCATAGTCCAGATCCAGCTTGGCCACTTCATTCGCTCCCTCCGCCCTCTTCAGATCCTGATAGCTCTTCTGCGTGTCCAGGTCAATGCGATTGCGCATCTGATTCATTCGCACGCGCAACTGCAGAACATCGGTTTCCGCTTGCGTAAGTAGCCCCTTGGACGCGGACCCGATCAACAGCGGCACCTGGACAGAGACCCCGAGCTGGCCGTTGTTGCGCTGGATGTGCGTGAAGTAAGTTTGGTAGATGCCCTTGTCGAATAAAGAATATTGGGCCACCAGATCTACTACGGGCAAGCGGGCGGCGTGATATCCGCGCAGCTCGAATCCCTTGGCCTGCAGCTCGGATTCCAGCCGCCGGATTTCGTGGCTGTTCTGGAGCGCCAGATCGCGTGCGGCCTGTTCGGTCTCCGGAATTTCCGGAGGTTTGCGGTCGTCATCCAGCGGTTGCACGCGATCGCCCGCCGGGTAGCCCAGAACGACGGCAAGCGAAGCTTGGGAATAATCCAGGTCGCCGTTTAAGTTTTCGAAGCGCTGTCGCGTTCGCGCCAGATCCACCGCGATCCGTTTGTTTTCGATTGGCAGTTCACGCCCCTCTTCCACTCTGAGTTTTGTCGCTTCACTGACCCGCTCTAAACTTTCCACTTCCAACCGCAACGATTGAACGCTGCGGAGCATTTGCTGGGCATCCAGAAAGGCGGCCGCGGTTTGGTAGGCGGCTTCTTCGCTCTTGGATTCGACGCCGATGGCCGCGCCACGCGCATTCTCCTTGGCGCGTGAAACCTCATAAGATTTCGGCCGGTTGAACAGCGTCAGGTCAGTGTGAGTCTGGACAATGGCCGGAGCGGCGCCTTCGATGCTACCGGGATAGCCCCACGTTTTCGCGTCCCCGCTTCCGGCGAAGACTTTCGGAAAGAATGGATCCTTGGCGACACGAATTCCGGCCTGCGCCCGCTGTTCATCGAGCCGTGCCAGCACGACATCGGGATTCTCCTTCAATGCCGTCTCAACCGCTTGCCGCAGACTGAGTGGATGCACTTCCGCGAGCGCGGCACTGGTTGCAAGAACGAAAAGAACGGTTAGTTTGGTCACCTTTTTAGGGTAGCGGAAGAACGTTTCTCGTTTCTCGTTTCTCGTTGGGGGCGATGCAACAACTTTCGTGGCTAGGAGTCTTACTGACGGGGTAACGTTTATGGCGACTCTTGTAACTCGACGGGCGGCGGCTGGCCGGCTGTTTGGTGCTTTGGCTGGGACTGGTTTGTTGTTATTTGGGCAGGAATTTGGACGGGCGCGGGATCTGGTTTCGCGCGTTCAGGAGGATTTGGAGCGTGCGGCCGAGTTCACCCGCAAGAATGAGAAGGAGAGAAACCGGTATCACGACGTCCAGCATCATTTGTCGGAATTTGATGCCGGGTTGCGGGCGGGAAAGTTCGACAAGGGTAAATTGGATGCCGCCATTGATAATCTGAAAGATGTAGTGAAGAACAACACCTTGGAATCACACGATCGCGACGCGCTGGCGCAGGATTTGTCGGATCTTCGAACGCTGCGCGATCTGCGTTAAGCAGTGGGCTGGGGCGAAGGCGGAGCCGGCAGACCGTTCGGAACCATCGGCAACGATCGAATTCGGATGCCCGTGGCGTGAAAGATGGCATTTCCAACTGCGGGAGCCAATGCGACGATGGGCGTCTCGCCCGCGCCCGCGGATGGCAGATCTTTGCGATCTAACAGTACGGTTTCGAGCAACGGGATGTCGCTGAATCTCGGCACGCGGTATTTCGCCAGGTGTGGATTCAAGATGCGGCCGTTCTCGAACTCGATCGCTTCGAACATGGCGCCTCCAATACCCATGATCACGCCGCCTTCCACTTGGTTCTTGAGGTGTTCGGGATTGACAATCGCGCCGCACTCGAAGGCCGTGACCACGCGTTCGATTTTCACCTTCCCGTCGGGTTGGGAAATAGAAACCTCGGCGCAACTGGCCACATAGCCGCCTTTTTCTACACCGCATGCCAACCCGAATCCGCGGGTTGGAATGCTCTGGGTTTTATCCCAGCCGAATTTCGACGCTGCAGCCTGCAGTACCGCGCGGAGCCGTTCGTTCTTCAGGTTCTTCAAGCGAAATTCCAACGGATCCATTTTCATGGCCGCGGCCAGTTCGTCCATATGCGATTCACGCGCGAAATGATTCGCTGTGGCCGCTAGCCCGCGATAGGAACCTTGCCGCAATGGCGAGTCTGCGGCGTGGAATTCAACTTTCTTGTTCTGAACATCGTAAGGCGTTTCAATTCCCGATCCGCCGGAGTTGTAATTGTGGAACTCCCAGGCCGCGATGCTGCCGTCTTTCAAAGTTCCGCCGCGGACTTCGATTACTCCAGCCGGCCGGAAATATGCCCAGGTGAATTCTTCTTCCCGGGTCCAGATCACTTTGACCGGCTGACCGGCGCTCTTGGCCAGACGCGCCGCTTCCACGGCGACCTCGCCGGAATGCTTGCCGCCATACCCGGAGCCGGTGTCAGGCACGATGACGCGCACGTTGCTCTCGGGGATGCTGAACGCTTCCGCCAGTTCGCTCCGAACGCCGAAGGGCACTTGCGTTCCGGTCCAGACCGTCAATTTGCCTTCGCTCCATTCCGCGACGGCCGCGCGCGGCTCAAGCGGTGTGTGCGCGATGTAGGCGACGGTGTAGGTACCTTCGCGGATGAAGTCCGAAGACTTGATGCCTTGTTCCACCGATCCTTGTTCGGGCGCAGTTCGGCCACCCTGGCGGGCCTCTTCGGGATGGCTCTTCAGATAGCCGAATAGATCTTTGCTCGAAATTTGCGGATCGGCTTTCCACTCCGCCTTCAGAGCGCCTATCGCCTTTGCCAGGGTTACCTCATCCGGCGCAATTGCTCCCACGAACTCGCCGTCGTGGACGATTTTGACATTCTTGATGGCTTCCGCTTCTTTGGTATCGAGCGAGGCGAGTTTGGCGTTGAAAGCGGAGGGACGCAGTATGCGCCCCAGAAGCATGTTGGGGAGTGCGAGGTCCGAGGTGAAGTGGTGGGCGCCGGTGACCATATCGCGGGCCGTGGTCTTGGGGACGGAAGTGCCGGCCACGGTCCATTTGGTTGCGGGCGTGACAGGCGCCGCGTCCACGGTTTTCATGAGCTCGCGGCCGTGGGTCAATTCACCGAAGCTTGCGGATTGATCGTTGGATTTCAATCGGCCATCGGCAACCGTAATGAATGCGCGATCCACTTTCCATTTCTCGGCGGCAAGATCGACGAGGGTCTCGCGCGCGGCCGCGGCCATTTTCCGCAGTTGCGGGGCCATGGTGGGCGTGGTGCGGCTGCCGAAAGTCCCCATGTCGTATGGCACCAGGCTGGTGTCCGCCATCACGAGTTTGATAGAAGCAATTGGCGCGCGTAACTCCTCCGCAACTGCCTGAGCGAGCGACGTGCGGATGTTTTGTCCAACTTCTGTCTTGCCGGTGAAGACGGTCACAGTGCCGCCTTCGCCGATATGCAGCCAGGCGCTGATGTTCTCGGGTAATCCTTGGCCTCGGCCACCGCGTCCGGATTCCTGCGCGGTTGCAGAATGGTCGAGCGCGAGTAACAGCACCAGGCCGCCGCCCAGCAGTTTGAAGAAATCGCGGCGCTCCAGATCGAAGTGGTAGGCTGGTACGGCGAAAAGCTCGTAGCGTTCTACTTCAAGCATGTTGGCCTCCGGAGATGGTTTTGGCGGCCGCTTGAACCGCGGCGACGATTCTCGGGTAGGTCCCGCATCGGCAGACATTGCCTTGCATTGCTTCCTTAATTTCCGCTTGCGTGGGATGGGGATTGTTCTTCAACAGCGCGGAGCCTGAAACGATCATGCCGGGTGTACAATAACCGCACTGCATGGCGTCGGCTTGGATGAAGGCTTCCTGAAGTGGATGCAGGCTGCCATTTTGTGCGAGACCCTCTATGGTGGTGATCTTTTTGCCCGCGACGCTCGACGCGGGGGTGACGCAGGAGCGTGTGGGCTCGCCGTCAATCAGGACGGTGCAGGCGCCGCAGTGGCCTTCGCCACAGCCGTACTTGCTGCCTGTCAATCCCAGGTCGTCACGCAGGACCCAGAGGAGCATGCGTTCCGATTGGACTTCCAGGCGATAGTGCTTTTGGTTGACCACTAGTTCCATAGTCTAAGTTTACGCCCCCGAAGAGCGCCGACTCCCTTACGGGTCGCGGTTCGGCTACCGGCGCCTGTCCCCTTGCTTACGCGCGGGGCTACAATTCGGGCAGAGGGCGGAACCACTCAACGGAGCCTGCGCGTCAGCAATAGGACCAACATTTCACGGCTTCTTACCGTCGCGGCTCGGTAATACATTTATTTCTCTAGGAGGAAATTGCCTACGAACAGGGCGTCGATTCCGGAGGAGTAGAAGCTGCGCACGGCATCGCGCGGGGTGCATACTAGTGGGTCGCCGAAGAGGTTGAAGCTGGTGTTATAAAGCACGGGAAGGCCGGTGGATTTTCCGGCGGCTTGTAAGAGTCGGTGATAGAGCGGATTGTCTTCTTCGGAAACGGTGTGGACGCGGACCAGGCCGTCGCCTAAGACGGCGCTCTCGAAGGTCTGGCGATAGTGCGGCTTCACGCGTCCTACCGTTGCCAGATAGCGGGCGTTGGGACCGACGTCGAAATAAACGTCAGCGATTTCGGCGGGGACGGAAGCGGCGAACTTGCGGAATGGCTCGCGATGCTTGATAAAAACGTTTAGATTTTCGGTAGAGTACGGGTTGAGCGGGGATGCCAGAATGCTTCGATTGCCGAGCGCGCGGGAACCGAACTCCATGCGGCCTTGCATCCAGGCGATGATCTTTTGATTGTCGATTTCTCGGACTGCACTCTCCACCAGTTCTTCGGTGGTGAGCAAGTAGCGAAACCGAAGCTTGCAATTCTCGAGCACTTTCTTGACTTCTTCGGCGGAATAGTGCGGGCCCAGGCACATGTCGTTCAAGCTGGCGCGCCGGGATTCGCGGTATACGTTGTGCCAGGCGTACAAAACCGCGCCGATTGCGGTGCCGGCATTTCCAGCGGCAGGTTGAACGAAGACGTTTTTGTCCTGTTCCAGTGCATGTACCAGCAATGCATTGAAACCGAGTCCGCCGGCCAGGCAGATGTTTCGCGCCGTGCCTGCCATGCACAATACCGTACGCTCGATGGCTTTTTGAAGGGCTGCGGCGATGGATGCACGCAGAGATTCCGGAATCGCGGCGCCGTCCTCCAGCCCCAAGCGGTGATAAAACTTTGCGCTAAATCCGCCGTGGCTGGCGCGGTCCGAATCGAAGAAGCTGCGATCCAGGCGCGGCCAGGCGGAGTTCACGAGAATCTCTTCAAAGACGGGTAAAAATGTTTGGGCGTCGCCGGCTGTGGATAGCCATTGCACCTTATGCTCCTCGGCATTGGCGCGAAAGCCGAGCAACTCCGTGACGCGTCCGTACAGATCGCCGAGGGAGTCCGGATAGTACAGCTCTTTATCGAGCCGCAGTTCATTCGCTTCCGCCAGCCAGCGCGCGCCGCAGCGAAAGTCGCCAATACGGTCGAGCGTGAGAACAGTGGCTTCTTGAAATGGAGACGCGAAATAGGCGGACGCTGCGTGCGCGGTGTGGTGTTCCACCAGCACCAGGCTCGAGGCAGGGAATCGCTCACGCAGTGCCAAATGCAGTTCGCTTTCGTGTCCGGTGCTGAAGGGGCGAACCAGGGCCACGCAATCCACTGCGTCGCTCGACACGCCGGCCAAGCTCAGAGCGGATTCGATAGCGTCATGCGGCAGCTCACCCGGTTCGTACCGGCGCGAGACTTTCTTTTGTTCTACCGCCGACGCGAGTGAGCCGTTTTTGAGGACCGCGCACGCCGGTTCGTTGAGCAAACCACCGAGTCCGAGAATGATCATTTCGATTTCTTCTCGATCTTAGCCCAGGTATCTCTTAACGCAACGGTTCGATTGAAAACAGGCTTTTCCGCGGTGCTGTCCGGATCTACAGCGAAGTAACCCAATCGCTCGAATTGATAGCGGCTGGCTGGCGCGGCTCCGCGAAGGCTTGGTTCGAGCTTGGCGCGGGTTACGACTTCGAGCGATTTCGGATTCAGATTTGCCGTGAAATCCTGGCCTTCCGCAACGTCATCGGGATTCTCGGTAGTGAACAGATTGTCATACAAGCGAACTTCGGCATCGATGGCGTGCGCGGCCGATACCCAATGGATGGTGGATTTGACGCGCCGTCCATCGGGAGCGTTGCCGCCGCGCGTGGCTGGATCGTAGGTGCAGTGAACTTCGACGATCTCGCCGGTGGCCGGGTCTTTCACCACGCCAGTCGCAGTGATGAAGTAGCCGTAGCGCAGCCGGACTTCGCGCCCCGGCGATAGGCGGAAATATTGCTTTGGAGGATCTTCGCGAAAATCGTCCTGCTCGATGTAGAGCACACGGGAAAAGGGTACCAGGCGCGTTCCAGCGCTGGGGTCTTCTGGGTTGTTGACCGCTTCTAGCTCTTCCACTTGAGTGTCGGGGTAGTTATCAATCACTACGCGTAGCGGACGCAAAACTGCCATCACGCGCGCTGCTCGTTTGTTGAGATCCTCGCGCAGGAAATACTCAAGGAGCGAAAGTTCGGTGGTGCCGTTGGTTTTCGAGACTCCTACGCGGCGGCAGAAATTTCGAATTGCTTCGGGAGTGTAGCCGCGGCGGCGGAGTCCGGAAACTGTGGGCATGCGAGGATCGTCCCAGCCATTGACGAGGCCATTTTGGACCAGCATCAGCAGCTTGCGCTTGCTCAGGATTGTGTAGGTCAGATTCAACCGGTCGAATTCGTACTGGTAGGGATGATAGATGCCGAGTTGCTCGATGTACCAGTTATAAAGAGGCCGGTGATCTTCGAATTCGAGGGTGCAGATGGAGTGCGTGATGCGCTCAATGGAGTCCGACTGGCCGTGCGCGAAATCGTACATCGGGTAGATGCACCATTTGTTGCCGGTGCGATGGTGCTCGGCATGCAGGATGCGGTACATGATGGGATCGCGCAGGTTGAGATTCGCCGAGGCCATGTCGATCTTGGCGCGCAGGGTTCGGGCGGCGTCCGGGAATTCCCCGGCTTTCATGCGGGCGAACAAATCCAGATTTTCTTCTACGGTTCGGTTGCGATAGGAGCTTTCTTGGCCGGGCTCGGTCAGGGTGCCGCGTTGCTTGCGGACTTCGTCGGCCGATAGATCGCAGACGTACGCTTTTCCTGCTTGGATGAGTTGAACCGCCCATTCATAGAGCTGGTCGAAATAATCGGAGGCGTAGAACATGCGGTCGCCCCAGTCGCCGCCCAGCCAGCGCGCGTCTTCGATGATGGAGTCGACGTATTCGGTTTCCTCTTTGGAAGGATTGGTGTCATCGAAGCGCAGATTGCATTGGCCGCCGAACTCCGCGGCGAGTCCGAAATTCAAGTTGATGGATTTCGCGTGGCCGATGTGCAGATAGCCGTTGGGTTCCGGAGGGAAACGGGTGTGGACGCGGCCGCCGAATTTGTTAGTTTTCAGGTCGTCAATGATGATGTCGCGGACGAAGTTGGAAACCGGCGCGTCGGCCGGCAGCGCGGCCACCTCGGGCTCGGTGTTTGGAGTACTCATATTCTCTATAGTTCTATTGTGCAACGAAGGCTGGCGTTCACACGAGTGTGAACGCGGCACGCAATTGTGCGTGCGCCACATCGATGCGCTTCAGGGTGGTTTCGCGGCCTAGGACTTCTAACGTTTCAAAGAGGGGTGGGGCGTTCTTGCGGCCGCATACTGCCACGCGGATGGGCTGGAACATTTGGCCTGGCTTGATCTTCAATTCCTGGGCAGCGGCGCGTAAGGCTTGATCCAGAGCGTCGTGGTTGAATTCGACTGTGGCGAGGACGTCGCGGGCGCGTTCTAGAACGGCTAGCGCCATGGGTGCGTCGCCTTTTTGCGGGATCAGCTCGGCGCTGTCGTACGGGGGCAGTTCATCCAAGAAGAAGAAGTCGGCTACCGAGGAAACGTCGCTCAGTAGCTTGATGCGCTCCTGGATCAACGGAGCGACTCGCAGCATCTTGCCGAGCTCCGCATTTGGAACGAAGGGCAATAATTGCTTGGCCAGTTCTTCGACAGGCATGGTGCGGATCAATTCGGCGTTGAGCCAGACGGCTTTGGGATCGAATGGATCCTGGTCGGTGAAGTTTACCACGGCGTTGCTGTGATTGATGCCTTCGAACGAGAAGGCATCCACCAATTCCTGGCGGTTCAACTGCTCGCGATTGTCTTTGGGCGACCAGCCGAGAAGGCAGAGAAAATTCACAAAAGCGTGCGGCAGGAATCCGGCGTCGCGATAAGTGGTGACGCTGACGACGGGGCCGTGCTTGCGCTTCGAGAGTTTCGAACCATCGGGAGCGATCAGCAGCGGCAGGTGCGCAAATTGAGGCGGCGTGGCGCCGGCGGCTTCAAAAATCAGGACGTGCTTGAAGGTGTTCGTCAAGTGGTCCTGGCCGCGGATGACGTGGCTGATATTCAAGTCGATGTCATCGGCGCAGGAAGCCATGTGATAGGTGGGAAGGCCGTTGCTGCGGAGCAGGGCGAAGTCTTCGATATCGGCGGGGAGCTTCGATTGCGGGCCGTAGACCGCGTCGCGGAATTCAACTGGCTGCGAAGTTTCGCGCGGGACTCGGAAGCGCAGGACAAATGGCTCGCCGGCATCGGCGCGGCGCTGGCTTTCTTCGGCCGATAGCTCGCGCATGGCGGGATTGAATAGCCAAGGGCCGTCCGAGCGCTCTTTCGGGTCCTCGGCGGAGGCTGGCGTGAAATCGCGATAGGCCAGGCCTTTTTCGAATATTTTCCACGCGACCTGGCGGTGCAGGTCGATGCGTTCGGATTGATGATAGAGTTCGTCCCAACCGAGATCGAGCCATTTCAAACCCTCGAAAATGGAATCGCGCGAGGCTTGGGTGTTGCGATCGACATCAGTGTCGTCGATGCGGAGGACCATTGTCCCACCGTTGTGACGGGCGTAAAGCCAGTTGAAGATGAACGTTCTGGCGCTGCCAATGTGCAGAAATCCAGTGGGTGAAGGAGCGAACCGGACGCGAACCATCAAGCTACAGGATACAGGAGGCAGGCCGCTTTACGCAGTCGCTGTTGCAGTGTTGGTGCGGCGACGTTTGGAGATTAGCCAGCGGACGAATTTTGTGGTTCCGATTATGCATAAGCAGCCTAACGCCAAAGTTACTGGGGCGAACCACATGCCGAGGATCTCGGTATCTCCGCCGCCGAGCGGGCGCAACATGATGCCGAATCCATGCGGGCCAACCCAGAAGCCTAGCCGATCGGAGAGGAATGGTTTCAGTGCGGCGCTCACATAAAAACCAGCCGCCATGAAATAGCCGAGGAAGAGCACCCAAAACGCGAAGAAGCCGCGAATTCCCGTCATGGCCCAGCGCATGGTCGCGCGCAGCAGCAGCAGCGGCGACATGGTGGTGGAGGCTCTTTCGAGCAGTCCTTCCGTGCGGTAGCGCGTGGCCAGGACTTCCGGAGTGCCGAGCCCGGCCAAAGTGTTCTCGACTATTTCGTCAATGGGGCGAGTGTGGTCCTCAAGCCGCTCGACGATATGGCTGCGAATTTCCGATACCAGTTCTTCTTTGTCTTTCACTCCCGTTAGTGCCAGGCGAAAGCGCAGCAGGTAACGGTCGATTGTGTCTGCTGTTCTCATGTCGGGGGTCATAAATTATCCTTTCATGCCAATCGATTTCAGAATGGCGTTCAGCTTGTCGGAGAACTCGGCCCAGGCGCGGCTCATTTCCTTCACGCGCCGGCGGCCGGCATCCGTCAGCTTGTAGTATTTGCGTGGATGTCCGGTGCCCGAATCCACCCATTCGGATTCGAGCAAGCCCTCCACGCGGAGGCGGTTCAAAATTGGATATACGGTGCCTTCGGCGACGCTTAGGTCTGAGCCGTCCTCGAGTGAGCGCAGTACTTCGAGTCCATAGAGCGGCTTCTTCCAGAGGCTGGCCAGGATGGCGAGATCAAGCGAGCCTTTGCGAAGTTGCGCGCTCCAATTATCGGGAACTGGCGCGGGCTGAGGTAATGCCATATACTTTGTATTGCTATGTATAATGCTAAACCTATCCAGCGCGGTTGTCAATAGAGAAGCCAGGGTCGCCTTGGGCGATTAAACGGGGCTGTTCGCCGTTGTAGTAGAGTTCACCACGGCGCTCGCGATTTCGTCGAGGGGGATCAGGACTTCCGGGACGTTTCCTTCTTTGCGTTGTTGAGGGGTTAGAGAGTCGACGTAAGATTTCACTTCTGGGGTTGCGATCCAGGCGGGGATCAGGCAGTTGACGCGAATTCCATCGCTCGCGTGGAGGGGCGCGAGTGTAGTGGTGAGGCGGATCAATCCCATTTTGGCGACGTCATAGCCGGGGGATTTGGAATGTTTTAGGCCGTGCCCGATAGCGGAGGTTGAGCCCATATTGACGATGGATCCGCCGTTGCGCTTTCGCATGGCTGGAATCGCGTGCAGGATGGTGTGCATCGGGCCGTGAAGATCCACTTCAAGCTCATGGAACCAGTGATCGAGCAGGCCTTCGGGACGATAGGGGGCAGCGGCGTTGTTTACTAAGATGTCCAGGCCGCCGTAGGTTTTTTCGGCGAATTCGATGAGTGCTTTGATGTCGGATTCTTTGCTGATGTCGGTGCGAATAAACTCGGCGCGGCCTTGTTCGGCTTCGATCAACCGCACCGTTTCGCAGCCGGCTGGCGAGTCAATATCGCAAACTACGACGGAGCATCCCTCGCGCGCGAACCGCCGGGCGATGGCGCGTCCGCAGCCTACGCCGCCGGAGCCCGTCACGATGGCAGCTTTTCCGGTGAGATCCATACTTGGCAGTGTAACTTTGCCAGTGGACACAGAATGTCATGTTTGGTGGAGCTTTTCGTAAAGCGAGACGAGCTTGGCGATCGATAGCTGTTCGGCGCGTTGCGCGGTTTCGGGAATTGCGTCCAGCACGGCTTTGGGGTAGACATCCAGCAGATTGTTGCGAATCTTCTTCCGCTTTTGGCGGAAGCACAGTCCGGCGAATTGCAGGAAAGCTGCCGGGTCTGGGACAGACTGGTCGCGTCTCGGAATCAGGCGCACGACGGCTGAATCCACTTTCGGAGGCGGGCGGAAGGCGGAAGCTGGGACTGCGAAGAGAAGCTCGGGAGTGCTGAGAAGTTGGGTTTGAACGCTTAGGAATCCGTGGGCGCGCGTTCCTGGCTGGGCTGTGACGCGTTCGGCGACTTCCTTTTGCAGAAGAAAGATGGCGCGTTCGAGCAAGGGGCCCAAGGCCAGGGTTTTTTCGATGATCGGCGAAGTGATGTAGTAGGGCAGGTTTCCGGCTACGGTGACCGGGCCCCATTGCGCGAGATCGGCCTTGAGAACGTCGCTCTCGATGATGGTTAGGCGCGGCTCGTCGCGAAATTTCGCGCGTAGGTACTGCACCAGAACTTGATCGATCTCGATGGCGATCACGCGGGCGGCGCGGGCGAGCAGGTGGGAGGTGAGGGCGCCGCGGCCGGGTCCGATTTCGATTACGATGGCCGTGGGGTTCGGGCACGCGGCTTCGGCAATGCGTTCGAGGATTTCTTTCCGGACGAGGAAGTGCTGGCCTAGGCGTCGACCCAAGCGACTATATTGACACGGCTGCCATGGTGAGTTTTGTGATCTATTGATTAACAATGAGGAACAATCCATGAGCCGCGTATTTTTCGCCGCGCTGTGCGCGTTCATGGTTGAGCAGCCAGGGCGTTCGGCGCGTCCCGAGGGCCCCACGCCCGAAGAAGCGCGTGGACCGAAGTACCTCGAAATGGGCCCCAGTCCGGTGGAGCCCCACCCGAGGACGGCACTGAGAGTGGAGGATCTCGTCCCTGCTCAAACATTAGTTGAGGGTGCGGCCTTATCCAAACGAACTTATGCCATGGCTGGGTCGGTTCAGAATGAGGTGACGCTGAAACTGCTGAAGGTGCTGCGTGGCGAGGGGCTGGCGGCAGGGGGATGACGGTCAAAATCCATGTGCAGGGTGGCTACACGCCGGGTACATCAGCGTACCCAGATCATCCGGAGCAGAAGCGCCTGGTTTGTCTCGAGGACACGCTAGACGACGGCGGCCGAATTGAAGTTGGAAAGCAATATCTTGTTGCGGCTGGCAATGACACAGCGCTCGGCGATTTCAGAACTGATGGCACAGGAAGTTGGGTCGAGATCCGCGAGGATCACTCATTGGCGCCGTTAACGCCCAGACTGGTTCATGAGCTCTCCGGTAAGAGAGTGGAGGACCTGGAAGAGATCGCGAAGAGAGTTCGCCGAGCATGATAAAGGCGATCGATCATGTGCAGTTGGCGATGCCGGTGGGCAGGGAGGCGGAAGCGCGCGTCTTTTACGCAGGTGTTTTGGGGATTCCGGAAGTCGCAAAGCCGCCGAATTTGGCGAAAAGGGGTGGTTGCTGGTTTGAGTCAGGCGAGGTGAAGGTACATTTGGGTGTGGAGAATGACTTTCGTCCGGCTCGGAAAGCGCATCCGGCTTTCTCAGTGGACGATCTAACGGAGCTGCGGGCTCGCTTCGCGGCGGCTGGTTATGTTGTTCGGACGGATGAGCCGCTGGAGGGATATGAGCGCGTGTATGTGGACGATCCGTTCGGGAATCGGTTGGAATTTCTACAGCAGCTTTAGCCGCGGACTTCCACGTGGCTGCTTCCGAAGGAGACGCGGACCGTTCCGGCTATCGGTTTGCCGAAAGCAGTGGCCGGCCAGAATCCGAGGAACAGCAGCTTGTTTTCGATATTGCGGCGCACTTGCTCGGCCTTTTGTCCGGGGCCGGTGCTGACGATGGTGTAGTTGGCGATGCGTCCCTGTTCGTCGATGGTCAGATCGACCACGGCTTCGGTTTCACCGAACGCGACCGGCGCTGTGCATTTCACCATGGGCTGAGTGGCCAGCATGGTAGGAACGTCCCACAGCGACGAGGGGGTTTTGTCCATGGCGTAGGTGGACGTGAAGGTGGGAACGAGAGCGCTGAAGAGGACCACGGCCGAGCAGAGTCCGCCAGCTAGCGGCAGCGCTAGCGGACGCATCAAGTTTTTCAAAGTCAACTGGAAGCGATCGCGCCAACGGAAACCGGATTCGCCGCGCACCGATCCCGCACGGGCTTTGGAGGCAGCCACGCGCAGACGCAGCGTGAGTCCGGAGGGGACAGCCATCCGGGGCAGCGTTCGCAAAGCTTCGCGGACTCGCTGATACCGCTCCACCTCGCGGGCGCAAGGGCCGCAATTACTCATGTGCTGCCTCATTTCCCTGCGTGCTTCTTCCGGCACGGAATTATCCAAATACGCCGATACGTTTTGTCGTACGTTCCAGCACTGCATACTAATCCGTTAGCGGTTGTGGCGACCAATCCACGCCCGGCTGCTTCTCCAACCGTCCTTCCAATATCTTTCGCAACGCCTCGCGCCCTCTCAGGATGCGGGACTTCACTGTTCCAAGCGATACATCCAGGACCGTCGCAATTTCTTCGTAACTCAAATCCTCGATGTCCCGCAAAACCACTGCCGCGCGAAACTTCGCGTTCAATTTATCGAGCGCCGCTTCCACCAGCGCGCGGGTCTCGAGATCGGCCGCCTGATCGAAAGGCGTCCGCCCAGGATCCGCCAAGCTGTCCGCATAACACGGCATGCCCTCTTCGGCTGCCAGGGCAATTTCCTGGCGCTGATGGCGGGAAAACCAGCGGCGATGATTGTACGCTTCATTCACCGCGATCCGATAGATCCAGGTTTTCAGGCTGCTGTTGCCGCGGAAAGATCCGATATTGCGGAACACTTTCAGAAAAACCTCTTGGACAATATCGCAGGCGTCCGAAGGATCGTTGAGCAGGCGGCACACCAGGTTATAAACCGGCTGCTGATAACGCTGGATCAGAATTTCGTAGGCTTCCTCGACTCCCTGAGATAGCGCCGTGACAAGAGCGTCCTCCTCCGGTAAGGAGAAGAGGCACGCGTCAAAATGTAGACCAACTGTCGTGTCCGCCACGGCTGTCTACCTTAATTGTAGCCTCAAACTTCGAGGTAGCTGCTGGTGGGTTAGACAACGGGGGGAGGGGGAAAGTTCCCGGGTGTCGGCTCTGGGCTATTCTTGGGCTGATTCTAAAGGAGATTCAGGACCGTGGCGAAGCATATAGGATTTTGGGCCGATCGGCGTGATCGATTTGTGTAGATAACATGCGGTGTCCGTTTTCGGGATTCGGTTCGTTCCTTCACTTCTTAACAAGGTGAGCCCAGTGCACTTTTCTTTTGGCTGTTGCAATCGTCTGAAGATGGCTTCATTCTAGTGCGGTCTCGGTGGCTCGACTGACTCAAGGTCGCGAATCAGGTCGGCATATTGGGGTCGACCCGTGGCTTGGATGGCTTGCTGCAGAGCCAGTACGGCTTCTTCTCTGCGGCCCTGGTCTTCCAGAACGAGGACCAGATTCCGGCGCGCCTGAACGAGGTCGGGGTTTAGTTCGATGGCCTTGCGAATCAATGGTTCGGCGTCGGCAGGCCGGCTGCGGGAGGCGAGGGACGCCCCGGTGTCGTTCAACGCGGTCGCGAGTGTGTCGCGGTCGAAGCCAAGACGGGCGGCTTGATCGAATCGGAGGACGGCTTCCTGATAGAGCCCGCGACGGAGCGATATTACGCCGACCGTCTCCGCGGTGATCGCTTTATCCGGGGCGAGTCGTAGTGCGTCTTGCGCTTCGACGCTTGCGTCTTCGAGACGACCCGTACGTACCAGAATTCCCGCTAGGTTCACGTGATAGTCAGCTTCATTAGGCGCAAGTTGGATCGCCTTTCGCAGGTGTATCTCAGCTTCTCGATATCGACCCTGCTTGTTCAGGGCCACGGCGAGATTTCCGCGGCTATAGTCGCAATCTTCAACTGCAATCGCGTGTTCGAAGAGCGTGACAGTATCGCGCCAGTATCCGATTTGGCGGATCGTCAGCACCGCTAGGATTACTATCAAGATCCCAACGCACCACGCTAGAGCGACCTGGCGCCTCGCTTGTGCGCCCGCCCACGCCGCGGCGGCCCAGACGACCCCGATTGTCAAACCCATGGAGCCTAGCTCCGTGAATCGATCCGCCATGCCCTGACGCCCCGCCTGGACGATGCCGGAATTGGGCAGAAGGGTGATAACGAACCACAGCCAGCCTACCAGCAGCCAAGGCCATCGGTTTCTTCGCAGGACGGCGGTGGCAGTGATGGCCATGAGCAGGCCGGTGGAAGCGATTACCCAGATGACGTCGGGGTGACGGTCATACGGATAGAAGCACGCGAGGTTGACGGGCCAAAAGATTTTGCCGAGGTACGTTGCGTACGAGACCGCCGCATTCTCGGCGCGCGTGGGGAGGCCTACGCCGGTGATGAGCGACGTCGCGCCCGAATGCTGTTGACCGATCGCGGTCAATACGGCTACGACGATGGCCATCGCGGCGAGCGGCAACTTTTCGACCAGGAGCTTGATCGGCGTTGCTGTGCGGCGTAGAGGCCAGTAATCCAGGAGGAGTAAGACCAGCGGGAGGGTCACGGCGGTGGGCTTTGACATGAGGGCTAAAACGCCGCAGCCGAGCCACAAGGCGTAGCGGCCTCTCGATGGCTGCTTCGCGTAGCGCAGGTAGGCTACGATTGCCGCGACGAAGAAGAATGCGCATAGTACGTCCTTGCGTTCGGCCAGCCACGCGAAAGATTCGACTCGCAGCGGATGCAGCGCCCACAGCAGGCTAGCGGCGACGGCCTGATACGCGCCCGCTCCGAGTTGCAGGCAAAGAAGGCAGAGAAGGCCCGCCGTGAGCGCGTGAAGGAGGACGCTGGTGAAATGGTGTCCGTAAAGTGACGAACCGAACCATGAGAAATCGAGTTCGTGGCTGAGCCAGGTGAGCGGGTGCCAGTAGAGCCGGTCGACGGATGTGAGTGCGAATGTGATTCCTTCGGAGGTCATTCCTTGGGATACCCTGGCACTGTTGATATACAACGGGTCGTCGTATTCGACGAAGCCGTTGTGGATAGCGGGGAGCGAGGCTAAGAGGACTAGAATCACGATCGAGAGCACCCTCGCGGTGAGTGCGTGCGTCGATGTTCCTTGCGGCTTTATCAATAAAGTTGCTCTGAATGCGCTCACCCACCTCTGCGGGGTGGGCCGTCGCGTCCGGATCATTAGCCCCTTTTCGCACATTCCATTTTGCCTAATGAGCTTATGTCTTACCGCTGAGGCCTCGCTTACTCACGCCGATGGGCGCGAGATCTCGTGTCCGACGGATCAATGCAGGAGCTCTTGCGTCATCCGCACCGCCTGAACGGCCCAGTACACCCCGAGAACGGCAAAGACCCCGCCCAGAGCGCGGACGAGCTTCGGATTGCTCAATGCTGGCATGTGCGGGCGTCCCCAACTCGACGTCATCCATCGAGTCGGCGCGACGAACGCAAAGATTCCGTTCACTAAACAAAGCAACGTGCCAATCCACCAACTAGCTAGGATCACAAAGTTCACTGCCGTCCTCGCTTGAATCTTAGGTCGGGGATGATCACCGGCGTAGAATTTTGAGCGTCAGCTGGCAACTGAGCCAGATCAAAAAAACTGCCCCAACTGCAAAGATAATACCCAATTCCCGGACGTTCCTTTTTGGCGTCTCTGGAGAGAGCCCGCGCCTTGTTGTCCAGTTCGAATTCAGGAACCCGGCGGGGGACCGAAGCGCGTAAATGGCATTCGCTGAGGTATAGAGTGCTGCCGCCCACAAGACAATCATCATGAGGAAGTCTGACATTTGAGCTCCCGCCAACACCGATCTGGCCCACGCCCGGTCTTATTGCGATCCGAGGGCTGTACAACCGCTGAATCCTGCGGTCAGGCTCGCTCCGGGGGTTCCGACGGTTGGGCCAGAGGCCCAACCGTTCCCGGGGCTCCAGCTCGCTTGGCCGCCCCAAAAGTTCGTGAGCTGAAGGGCAAAGGTCACGGAAAAACCGTGAATAATGTTAAAGATACTATATGGACTCTTAGCGACCAAAATGCCCATGTTGTACGACTTTCCAGGTGTTCCAACGCCGAGGGCTGGCCCGGCACAAACTTTGTTGGTCCCCGGAAGATAGGCGATGTTGGCTTGTCCGCCCAATCCGTAGTAGCCACTGAACCAGCTGTAGGAAAATGTTGCCGCGCCGTTGGCCGTAACTGACCCTGGAGAACCGGTTACTGTAGTTGCCCCTGGCGCGGATCCTGTTGCCTCTATGTCGGGTACGGCCTCGGGGGTCGCGGGCTGGAGAACGCCGTTTTCATCCCTCCAAAACGGCAAGAAGCCGTCCCCGCTGGGGACCCATACAATGTCAGCACCGTTGGATTGATTCACCCAAGCTGTGCCGGTTATGTCCGCGCTGGTCCAAGTGGTGGCGGCGCTGTCGTCGCCCTCGTCGCTGTCCTGGCTGTCGTCGCCCTGATCGTTTCCGCAATCGACCTCCGACGGGGCACCTGTTTGATTGGAAGTTGTTCCGCAATCGAGACCGCTGAGATCGTTTCCATTGATTGGATCGCCCAACACGTACGAATAACGATTCCAGCTTGTTGGATTCCGTGGGCTCCGGCTTCCTCCGTATGGGTCCGGCGTCATGAATCTCCCGAAGTTATTTGCGTAGTACCGCTGGTCCGCGTAATCGAGAGCTGTCGCAGAGTCCTGTGTGTATGAAGCAAAGCCGACCGCGTCCTGCGGGACGGTCCCTCGCGCTTCGCCGTAGGGATAGTATTTTCCTTGCGAGCCCAGTCGGTCCTGGACGAACGCCGTCGTCGTTCCATTGGTCGTAATCCCGACCCGTTTGCGTCGGAAAAAGACCGCCAGGGTCGTTGCTGAATTCGCCAGGTACGGTGTTGTGCCGGCATTCGCTGTCAACGCATACGTGGCCAGCTTCTGGCTGTTCACCCCGTAGAAGTAGACCTCTTGCGCCGTCATCGCCCCGCCTGAGACGATACCTTTCCAGACCCGCTTGTTCGTGCTGTCATAGGCGTACTGCACGCCTGGCGCGGTGAGTATCCGATTCTCGGGGTCATAGGTTACCGATCCCAACGGGCCCGAGAGCTGGTTACCGTTGGCGTCGTAGGTCTGGCCGACGATCTGGTTGGTTGTCGCGCTCACTGCTTGCGATAGCGTGGGGGCGGTGCCGGTTGGGGTTTTCGATGTTAGGTTTCCAAATGCGTCGTAGCCGTAGGTTTCGCTCCAGCCGCTGCCGCTTGCTGAGATGAGGCGCTTGAGCGAATCGTATTGATATGTCACTGTCTCGCCGCTGATATTGTCGATTTGCGATCCGATCTTACCATTGTCGGCGCCGCTGATGAAGTTGTAACTGATGTCCAGCGATCCTGGGATGGAGAGGCGCGTCATCTGATTCATGCTGTTGTAGGTCCGCGTCTCATTGGCTCCGAAATAGTCGACCGTCAGGAATTGATTGGCTGGGTTGTAGGTCACGCCGCTGACTGCAACGTTGTTGTTCTGATCCTTCAGTCCTGTTGCCCGATCCATTGCGTCGAACGAATACGTGTATGTTGGGCCCGCGGTGGGTACCAGCGCGCTCCCGTTCCAGGCGTATGTGGTGGGATAGACCACTGACGTCATTTTACCCTCGCTGTCGTAAGCGTAGGTGGCGTCCATGTTGAGGGTTTTGACTGTTCCACCGGTGAGCGTTTGGTTGGACTGCAGGCGTTTGCCGCTTATCTGGCCGGCTTGCGTGTAACCGTACATCTCGGTGAACTGGAGCGCGGTGACCGCGCCTCTGCCGGGGGCGTTGAATTGCGCGTTTTGGACAGCTACCAAGCGGCCAGCTGTGTAGGAGCCGGAGAAGGTGCCGTCCAGGGTATTGGTGTCGTACATGAAGGTGCGCAGCGTGGTGCTGCCTACGCTGATTTGGGTGACGCGCTTGTAGCTGTCGTAGGCGTAGGTGAAGGTTTGGTTCTTGGCGTCGGTCTTGGTGTGGATGGTGTTGTCGGAATTGTAGGTGTAGGTTACCTGGCCGTTCTCGGGATTTGTGGCGCTGAGCAGGTTGATGCCGACGGTGGTGCCGCTGGTGTAATTGAAGGTGCGAGGTTGATTGTTGGAGCCGCGCGGCATGCTGACGCTGGTCAGGTGGTTCAGCATGTCGTAGGTGTAAGTGGTGACGTAGGGCGCGGTTCCCCCGAGCTGAATCCAGTAGGTTCCCGCGGTGACTGGGCTGTCGGCGGGCGAACCGCCCGCTGTGTTATAGGCGATCGCCTGCAGCGTGGCATTGGCCACGATGTTCACGGGACCGGTATATACAATCCCGTTCGTCTCGCTCGGCGTGCTGCCGTCGAGCGTGTAACGAATAATCGCGTTGCTGGCGGCGGTAATGGAGACGCTTTGCGAGGAGCTGGAGGTGTCGGGCGCTGGGCTGAAGCTGGGCGCGGTGAATTGCCCCGGTCCGCTTCCGCCGCAGCAACTCTGCGCGCTGCCTTCACTGGAGAAGGCGGAGGGAGAATTCTGGTTGTTATATTCAGTCGCGATCCAGGCGGCCGGGCGAACGGCGTTGGAATAGCGTACTTCGTCAATCGCGCCAGTCCAAGGTGCATCTCCGCCGGTTCTCTCACCCATTAGGAAATGGTCGTTCGTAAAGGTATTGAGCGTCGTGTTGACGGTGGTGCTTGCAGAGAGGCTGCCGTCGACATAAATACTCTCGGTGGTTCCGTCATAAACACCCACCACATAATGCCAGGAGTTCGCCACAGCGGTAGCGGTGCTCACGGCATTGTACTGTGACGTTCCCGATAGAATCACGAACCTCCAGTTTGTGCCTCCACTGCCTAGCCCTAGTATCCAATCTCTGTCATTGCTAACGTCGTCCAGTTCAGACAGTGCCGTGCTGAGACTCGTTAGCGATGAGGCGTTCAACCAGGCCGAAACGGTTATGACCGGGGAATACAGGCTGGAGTT
>JBEKJJ010000204.1:0-15445 GCA_050011295.1 Bryobacteraceae bacterium | reverse complement strand
AACGTGAATGTGTCTTCTTCGGCGATCATGATCACAGGAGGCCCACCCGACGATATCTTTGCCGCATTGGCCAATGTCGCCTTGCCTCCCTCAGACGCTGCGCACTGCTGAAGCGCCTCCATGGATGGAAAATGAATCTCCGCGATACGGTAGAACTGCGGTTTACCTTGTGGCGATTGCAGGACCTTTGTGGCAACGATCTTGGTTTTTCCCCCGAGATTCGCGATCGCCATTGGTACGTGCTCTTCCTGATAGATCTTTTCGAAAGCTACGGCGTCCTTAGGCTGTGGATACGCCACAATCAGTTTTACAGTGCTCATGCTAAGTGTCCTTTATGGTTCGAGTTTAATGAGTTCACGGCGTAGCCTTTGATTTCGACTGCCAATCCTACGATGAGGCCAGCCAAAGCGCAAAGCATTGCCACGCCGAGGTGCGATACCAGAATGTGCCATGCATCCACGTTAGGGCAGTGAATCTCGAGCACACTGGTCCCAACCAGCCCCGCGAGCAACCCGGTGGTTGCTCCGGTCATGGCCGGAAAAAGGATGGCGCCTCGACGCAAGATCAGCCAAAACGGAACGGCGGCCAGCACTCCAATTGGAATGCCCGCCCGGATGCAGGGCCACGCGTGTCCCCAGAAATTTTGCTCATGCTGAAACTGGAACAACACTGCGATCATGATCGTCAACGACACTGCGATGCCAACGGGTAGCAGTCTCGGAGAAATTCTGTAGTGGCTGCCGGGTATCATCTGATGCACCAGCGAGTAAGCCAATAAACCGGTACTGACAGCCAATGCGGTCAGAATCGCGACGGTTTCGAGCGGGGTCATTACGGCGATGGCCAACGCCCCCATGCGGTAGACAAAAAAAGCTACGATGGACACAAAGACGCCAGAAAAAGCTGCGAAAAAATAGCCCGCAGGAGCCACCGGGCTCACTGGGCGCAAGTTAGTGGCGATGCCTTCCGCGATCTGTTGCAGAGTTACGGGTGGAAGCGATTCCACGGCAACCGGCAGATTGAGCGCCTTGACGAGTTCCTGGCAGCGTTTACAACTTTTCACGTGCTCTTGGGCTTCGAGCGGCAACGGCGTCTCCTCGCTGAGAGCCTTGGCTAGGTCATCGCAGTTCATTGAGCGGCTCCCTTCGCCCCCTCTCCTGATTGGAGTAAGTCGCGCAGTCGCTCGTAAGCGCGGTGGGCTTTTTGTTTTACGGCGCCCACGGTAGATGATGTGGCACGGGCAACTTCTTCGAGGGTTAAACCTCCCACCTTCAACATCGTAACTACTTCCCGCTGCGCTTGCGGCAAGGCTGCGACAAGTGTATCGAATGCGGGACCAAGGTTTCGATCCCGGACCGGTGCCGGCCGCTCTGGCAACAACTCCATCGCAATTTCGTGCAGCGTGATGCGTCGCGTCCGGCGGTAGCCGTCCACGCGCACCCGCCTTGCGATGGCATATATCCAAGGCAGGACCGGCTCGCCGGGACGGTAAGTGTGCCGCACGCGATGTATCCGCAACCACGTTTCTTGCAGCAGGTCATCCGCTTGTTCCCGGCTCGCCACCTGGCTCCTGAAGAATCGAAGCAAAGCGGGGCTAAGGGCACCCACCAAAGCCGCCGGAGCATCCGGATCGGCTTGTTGGTAGCGCTCCATCCAACGATCCAGGTCGGCAAACGACTGCCGCGGTACCACGTTATCCTGGGCGCTGCACTGCATCTGTGGATCATTCGCCGCAGCAACCCGCGGAGTTACGCCCTGATGGGACATTTCTTTGGAAACTCCCGACAAAAAGGACATTCTTAATGCATACTGTTGCAGGCCTTGAATATTCCCTTCCAGAGACGATTTTCGATTTGTTCGACTCCGGGTGCGTCCTCAAACGTTGTAGCTAAATGCCTTAGCTCTGGCCACGCCCACGAGTTCGACGAGACCCAGAGGATCGTTCGGCAAAATTGGCGGTCAGACCGCCGTTGTAGACTGAGGGTTCGGATATGGCTGCCAGACATCCGGCGCGCGAGCAGAGCGTCCACCGAAATCTTTCCCGCGCCAAAGATCAACACGATGATAGACGCGATCAGAAAGGTAAACGGAGCCGCGCCCATGAACTTGTCTGGATTCGAAAGGATGGAGAACAGCGCTTCGCGGTCGGCCGTAATGTAGGCTACGAGCATGTCGATGACGAGAGGCAGCGCTATCAAACGCGAGCCAAGCCCCAGAACGAGTAGAAGACCTCCTCCAAATTCAAGACCCGATACAAAGTACGCGTTAAACACAGGCGCGGGTATGCCCAGATCGGTGAAGAAGCCAATTACTTTCCCAATATCGGTCAGCTTCCCCCAACCGGTCTCGATGAACTGCCAGCCCCAGTACAGGCGCACGGCGAGCAGAAACGGAGATTGCAGGCTCGACCCCACGCGAATCAACAGGCGGTAATACGTTTCCAAGAACTTTTTCATTGAGTTATCCTTTCTCTCTTCGGTCTGGCCGGTGGGCACAACCACCCCAATTCGGCCCAAACTGCAAACCACTTTTCGAGCGTTGACTGCTGTTCCCCGGCGGATGCGAAACTGTCTTCGAATGCGCAACGGATTGCCCTGGCGATGGGCTGTCCGTCACGTAACGCGCTGAGCAAGCGAAATTCCTCTGCCTCGATTCGCCGGTAGTAAACCATGAAATTCCGGCGGTGGACAGCAAGGAAGATCTTTTCCCGGTTCGACAGGCTTACGCGCTTTGTCATGTCGTGATGCTTTTGCTTCAGAGCGGCGTTGCTCGCGGCTCCGCGCTCATCCGACGCCCGGTTCACCTGAATCCGCAAGTCGTCCACGGGATACTGCAACGTAAGCAGTCGAATGAAGGGCTGTAAGCCCGCACGAAAGCGCGGGCCGAGCTCCAACAGATCTTCGGGGCCAAGCACCTTCTCGGCCGCGTTGTCGAAAGCTTCGATGTGGGCCCATTCCAACCGCACCATATCGAGCGCCAGTGCGTGGCGGCTGCCCGCATGCTGGGGATTGCGCCGCAGCCAATCTTCCAAACGCGAACCCAGGTTACGCAGCGTGAATGACCGCGAAGGACACTCGGCGAGATAGGCGCGAGAGAGCTTATGGAAGGCTCTCTGCCCGAGCACCATGCGTAAGCCCGGGAAATCGTCATAGAGAGAATCGAGAACGCGGAACCAGTAGCTGCGGCTGTAGATTTCCAGGCGTTCGACGGCGGTGAGTCGATCATTCGGCTTGATAAACGCAGCGTCCGTTTTCGGAGCGATTCGATCGGAGCCGGTGAGCGGCTCGAGGATCGCATGCGCCATGCGCCGTTGTACTTCGAGAAGCGTCATAACGCCACCAGATTAGGTGCGTAGAGGTACTTCTGCGCCTTGCGCGCCTCCGCATGAACTTCATCGAAGGAGGGAATCTTGTCGTCCCACTCAAGCAGAGTCGCCGTGGGGCCGATTCGGCGAATGGCATGATCGTACATTTTCCAGACCGGATCGATCACCGGATGATCGTGGGTATCGAGGATGTATTTCTGAAATTTGGAATGGCCGGCAATGTGGATTTGCGCCACACGCTGGGTGGGAACGCTGTTGAGATAGTCGTAGGGGTCGAAATCATGATTTCGCGAGGAAACGTAGATGTTATTCACGTCCAACAGAATCCCGCAATCGGCGCGTTCTACCACTTCGTTCAGGAACTCCCATTCGGTCATTTCCGATATGTGAAACTCCGCGTAGCTGCTTACGTTTTCAACGGCGATCGGGACTTCCAGGTAATCGCGAGCGTCGCGAATGTTGCGTGCCGTAATCTTCGCAGCTTCGAACGTGTACGGCATGGGAAGCAGGTCATGGCTATAGGCGCCATCCACACTGCCCCAGCAGAGGTGGTCCGAGAGCCAGGGGGTTTTGGTGCGTTTAACGAGCGTTTTCAGCCGTCGCAGATGCTCCCGGTTCAGACGCTCCGCTGAGCCGAAATACATGGACACGCCGTGCTGAACCACGCGATAGCGCTCGAGGATCCGATCGAGAGTCGCCAGCGGACGCCCGCCGTCCACCATGTAGTTCTCCGAGATGATCTCAAACCAGTCGACAACCGGCTTCTTTTCGAAGATATGCCCGTAGTGCGGGATCCGCAGTCCAATCCCAATGCCGTAGTCCGTGAACGCGTTGAATCGATTTGCGGGCATGCCAGTGGACCTTAGGGTCGAGCCTTCTAGCGCTCGACCCCACTGTTGTTATGACTTCTTGGAACCGTCAGTCGCGCAGCCACCCTTCCCTTTGCAGGAATTCTTGCCTTTGCAACCGTTGTCACTGGACTTGCAACCCCCCTTGCCTTTGCAGGAGTTCTTGCCTTCGCAGGCGTGTTTGTCTTTCTTGTCGGCGTTAGAAGTGGTTGAAAGCTTCCCAGCGAGCGAGGACGCTGCCGGGTTGGAGCTGTCCGACGCCGGGGCAGCGTTCAAACGGGCCATCGTGCCGCCCAACAAGCCGGTGAAGGCCGCGGTGAGCGCCAGTGAATGTTTGCGAATCTTCATGTGTATTTATCTCCTCGTGTGACGTGATCGGTGGGTTGACCCGCACAGCTGACGATTCATCGCTCGACTGCACGGGTGACCACACCGTCAACTGATACTTCGCGAACCGCGCCCAAGAGTTACGGTCAAACAGAAAACAAAAACTGGGGAGGTTTGTTTCACCGGTTTTGCTCGCGACATCACCAAAGGAGGTAAGTCCAAGCTCTATTGCCGGGAATATCCGCGAGTGCACGTAACTAGTAACCCGGATGTTTCGAACTATGAGTGAACGAATAAAACAAAGGAGACTTTACAATGAACCGATTAAAAACAACCTTCGCGCTGTTAGCAGTGCTCACTGCAGGTTTCGCGCCTTCGATGCAAGCTGACGAGAGAAACAAGGAGACTCATCTCAGCATCAATCAGCCGCTTCAGGTCGGGGATACCCTCTTGGCTCCCGGCCAGTATGATTTCAAGTTGATCGGACCCGGCGTCGTTAGCATCTATAACGTCGACCTTAACCGGGCGGAGGGGCTTGTCGTGGGGTGGCACGCGTACCGGGTAAATGGCGACGACAAGAAGCTGTTCGAGGTTTCTCAATCGCAAGGAGACCGGCCGGCTACTCTGAAAACTTGGTTTTACCCGGGCGATAACAGCGGACTCCAGTTCTCGACAGGAACGCCGGGTAGTGAACCAGCGACTGAAGCGAAATTCAAAAAGAAGGCACCGGCCACCGACGCAGGCGACGGTGCTTCGTCAAATCCTTGATCAAGGAGATGCTTTTCGGGAGATTATCAGAGTTGGTCTACCGGACCAATCTTCCCGAAGCCAGTTCACAAAATGCCGTTTGAGCCGCGCCGGCGACACGTCGGCGCACTCGAATATAACGACCGAAGCAGCCCACTCCCCCACTGTGATGGGACGCCGTTCAAATTTCAGTGCGTATCTTTGCCATGATCCTGTCTACGATTGGCTTCGCGGCCGCGTCTGGGAGATCGAATGACCCGCTATCGGTGACAATCTTCACGGTCTTGCGAGTGGAATCGCAGATTACCTGGCAGGTTCGACACTGCGCAACGTGGTCTTCGAGCTGCTGGCGAACTTTGGTGGGAACTTCGTTGTCCAAGTAGTTTCCGAACTCAGCCATAAACTCACTGCATGTAATCACAAGCTCATCCTTTTGGCGCTAGTTGCGAAGTGGGGTGCGAGAGCCTCGCGTAACATCAGGCGTGCCCTCAAGAGACGACTTTTCAGAGTCGGAATTCCCAAGTTAAGAGCCACGGCAGCCTCTCCGGTGGACAGCTGCTCAATATCGCGCAGCACCAATACGACCCGGTACTTTGCTGGAAGCATCGTAACGGCGCGTTCGACAATCTCGCGGCGCTCGGCTTCAGAGTATAGTTGTTCTGGATTGTTAGCCCACGCCCGAACGAGCCGAGGGTGAAACTCGTCTTCTGTTTCGTGGTCGTCGTCGAAGCTCTCAAGGGGCTTGCGTTCACGGAGGCATTGTAAGCCAGTATTGCTAGCGATCGTCAGAAGCCATGTGGAGAATGTTGATCGGCCCTGGAAACTGCCGATGTGCCGAAATGCCTTCAAGAACGTCTCTTGGAATGCGTCCTGAGCCTCCGGAACGTTCCCGACGATACCGACCAGCGTCCGGTGCACCCGGCGGCTGTGACGAGTGACCAATTCTTCAAAAGCGTCCAGATCGCCGGCCTTCACTCGGGCCACCAAACTAGCGTCTGGGTCAATTTGTGCCCTTTCCTGGGGACGCTCTTCGGCGAGAGAAACGAGGGCATCTTTGAGGCCATACACGTGCCTGGGTTTAACGTCGGGGGTGGTCCCGAGGCCCATTTGGAGTGTGTTCAAGAAGTTGTTCAGCGCCGTGACGGCAACAGTCTCCAGAATGTGCTCTTCGGTAAAGCCGTGGGCACGAAGGTTAGCGATATCCTCGTTGCCGATACTGGAACGTCGCACTGCAAGTTTGAGCACGAAGTCCAGAAGTGCCTTGGTCTCCTTTGAAAGATCGGCTTCGTGATGGTCCAGCACGATTTGGTCGGACTCCTCCATCGATACACCCATTGCGCGAAGCATCTCGCAATGGTCGGCAACGCAGTAGGTGTTCAGGTTCGCCCCTGAAGCGACCAGGAGGATGCACTCTTTCTGCACGTGGGAGAGAAAATCTTTAGGGCCAAGTACGTTGCCGAACAGTTTCACCTCAGCTTCGAGCACATCCGGTCTGAGCGTCTGGGCGCGGAAGAGATTGGGAATGAAGCCAAATCTCTCAAGAAAGATGGCAAATGGCGGGAAGCTCTCGGGGCTGCGTTCAACGGTCCGCAGATAGGGACCGCCCGTACCTCCAACGTAGCCTGTTTCAGGCGGGGACATGTCGTTAGACGCGAGGCATGCGCGGGGCTCGAAGTCGGGCCATGGGCCTAGTCCAGTGGATAGCGTGCAAAGGAAGGTGGCCAGACCAGTCACTAGGATCGCTTCGAGGATGGACTCATCGTTGAATCCGTGATTTCGGAGCGCGTCGATATCGTCACCTGACAGCCAAGGGGCGTACATCGCCAGCTTGATCGCGAAGTCGAGCAAAGCCGCGTCGGGTGTCGACACGGCAGCTTTGGAGTGATTGATGACGATCTGATCGAGCTGGTGGTCCGGCACTCCCAGTGAACGTAGCACCTGATAGTGCAAGGCCACGCAATAGGTAGCTCGATACGCGACCCCGACTGCCAGTAATATGTACTCCTTCTGGGTTCGGGACAAACTCCAATTCTTGAAAAGCACTGCGTCGATAATTTCGGCTTCGCCCTGAAGTATGCGTGGCAGCGAGCTTTGGGCGCGAAAGAGGTTCGGAACCACCCCGAAATGTTCCTGAAAGGAGGCAAAGGGAGGGAAGGCGCCACCCAGATCCACCTCTTGAAGGTAGCTCATGATGTTTCTCGCCCATCACTGGAAATCGGAGGTTGAGATGGATTCTCGTCCGATCTAAGGACGGCCCTCCGCTGCACCAGTATCGTTGGCAACCGATTGGGACCCTTTCTTAGTGTGAGACGGAGTTACGGCGGAATGGATGCAAAGAATTCTGGGCGGTATTACCGGGCGACTGTGACAACCCGTACCCATTTACAGATCGTTCGATCCGTTGCGATTAGAGAGTTCATAGGTCTTGCATCCTTTGGTTGCATATCCCGTCTCAGGTGATGGAAGCGCAGCTGGGACGACTTGTGGGTGGAACGAATTGTGGCGAGTCTGACAATCGTGGAAAGCACCTGGATGAGAAATCGATGCGACTGAATGCCGGTAACTACGCGTCTCCTGCGACGGACTTCGGAAGGTTAATGATGCTGTACCAAAGGGGAGATGCAACCGCCGTAGCAGTTCTGGTGAAGTCGCTCAGCCCCCAGCTCTATCGGTTCTTCGCCAGTCAATTGGGAAGTAGAACCGACGCAGAAGACATGCTGCAGGATGCGTGGCTGCGTATTCACCGGGTGCGCCATACCTATCGCCCAGGGGAGCCCTTGCTCCCTTGGGTTTATGCAATTGCCCGCCGCGTGCGCGTGGACCATTATCGCAAGCGTCAGCGCATCGCATCTCGCGAAACTCCCGCCGATATGCTGCCTGAGCTCCCGGCACGCGTGGAGGAGCCGAACAAACTTCTATCGTTCGAAGAGCTTGTGGCGTCGCTGCCGGAAAGCCAACGCGAGGTTCTGGTCATGCTGAAGGTGAATGAATTAAGTATTGACGAAGTTGCTCGCGCGATGTCTTCAACGGTCGGGGCGGTCAAGCAAAAGGCGCACCGGGCATACGAACGTTTGCGCAAGTTGCTGGAACAGGCGCCCGGAGCGGAGGCTGGCCGTTTGTTAGCACCGAATGCGGAACCCAGCTCTAGTACATTGCACTGAAGGGGAAGGAGCGAGACGAAGATGAATGACGTCGCAGTTATCTACTACCCCACCAACGCGGTTTGGCCCCTCGCCGTTGGCGGCTGAGCACTGAAAGCGTGAGGGAGAAGAGATCGTGATCCAACTGTCTCCATTTACATTCAGCGAAAAGCCAATCATGAAGAGAATACTTCTGATCGACGACGATGAATTTCTGTCCGAGGCAATCAGCTTGATGCTGGAGACGGAGAACTACCTCCCGATTCGGGCAAGCGACGCCGAGACCGGTTTCCAGAAAGCGGTCACCCTGAAGCCCCACCTCCTACTGGTGGACCTCCGCTTACCGGGCATGAGCGGCGCGGAATTGTGCAGGCAACTGCGAGCCGCCCAGGTCCGGACACCGATCATTATCCTGAGTGCGATCGGTGAAGAGGTGGAGAAGATCCTGCTGCTCGAGATGGGCGCTGATGATTACGTGGTGAAGCCGTTTAGCCCGCGCGAGCTCTTGGCGCGGATTCGCGCACAATTGCGCCGCACATCATCTGACCTTGAGAAAGTGCTTCGCTTCGGAGATGTCCAGGTGGATCTTGAGCGCAGGACTGTTACCCGGCAAGGTGAAGAGGTAAGGCTCACTCGTCTCGAATACAATCTACTTGCGTATTTCCTGCTGAATGCCCGGGCGCTCACGCGTGATGCGATCTTGAACTCAGTTTGGGGGTTCGAATCATATCCGAATACACGCACTGTGGACGCGCACGTGGTCCGGCTCCGCCAGAAGCTAGAGCCAGACCCTTGCTCGCCCCTGCACGTTCTCACAGTTCATGGGTTGGGTTATCGCTTCCTGTTGGAACCAGCAAGAAATTAGATGACACGGTTCCTACCCCACCTGGACGCTGCCTATAATTTGGCCCGCTGGTTGATGCGAAATGAGCACGATGCAGAAGACGTTCAGGAAGCTTATCTCAGAGCGTTTCGGCACCATGCAGGATTTCGGGGCGGTGACGGCCGGGCATGGCTGCTCGGGATCGTGCGGAATAGCTGCTACGAGCGGCTACAGAACCGTGGGGTACCATAGCGCTTTCGACGAAGGAATACATAGCGTCGGCCGGTCGACTACCGACCCAGATACCTCGCTGCTCGAAGAAGGAGAATGCTGAGTTGGTCAGGGAAGTGCTGGCGGAATTGCCGCTGGAGTATCGCGAGTTGTTGGTGCTGCGCGAACTCGAACAGCTCTCGTACCTCGAGATCGCGAGTATCACAAAAATACCCGTCGGAACGGTGATGTCACGCCTCAGCCGCGCCCGAAAGCGCCTTCAGCAAAGTTTTCTCGATCTGGCAGCGGGCCGTAATCCTGATCTTCAGCCCAGTATTGCTCTCGATGGAAGTGTTGCAACTTTTGATGGGCGCCGGAGATTAGGCTAAATGACGATCCCCGCGACAATTGTTATCCTGCGTCCGATCAGGGCCGAGAGCTTTAGAATGCCGTCTGGTCACGCCACCGTTGGATGGATTCCACGGCGGCACCCACCAGGGCGCCTCCTAGCGAGCCGATTACCACAACACCCCCATGCCAGACCAGAATGTGAAATACATTCAAGTTGGGACAGTTGACTTCGAGCACGCTGAGACCGCTCAGGCCGGCCAATCCGCCTGCGGCCGCGCCAATGAGTTTGGGAAGCAGAAGAGCGCCGCGCCGCAGGATAAGCCATAACAGGAATGCCGCCGGAATCGAAAATAAAAGGCCGTTTTTCATGCACGCCAGGCCGCCCAGAATAAAAGCCGATTCCCGCTGCGAACGAAACGTGGCAACGATCAGCAACATGAGCGCGATTAGAATCGCGATTGGCAGCGTGGCGGGAGCGAATGCGTGTTTGCTTCCAGGCACCATCTGCCGGACCATGGAATTAGCCAGCAGAACGGCGCTGGCAGCTAGCGTCACGAATACGGCGGTCCTCTGTAGCATATTCAGCACGTGCCAGCCGGTCGTTCCGAGTAGCAGAGCCCCAATAGCGACCACGGATAGAAAAACAATCGCGCTCGCCAAAAGAAGGATGCGGGGCGGGGGCAAAGGTTGAACCGGTTTGAGATCGTCCAAAATGCCGGCCTGCACCCGCCGCAACAGTCTCTCTGACAGGTGGAACCCGACGTCGGTGTTATCCAGCACGACCGTCAGCGCGCGGCAGCGCCCACAGTGGGTTAGGTGTTTGGCGTGTTCCGGCTCGAGTACGGAATCACCAGACCACGAACCGATAATATCATCCATATCACGACAGGTCACGTTGCTGCTCCTCTCCACACCTTTTGCTCGAGTAGGTACTGATCGAGGCCTCTGCCAATACTTCGCTGCGGTGACCGAAATGGTCACGCCACTCTTATGGTGGTGTTAAATGTTGCGAGTTACGAACCGTATGACTTCCTCGACGTTGGCGTACGGTACCAAAGTGCAGTTCGGGTGCGTGTTTCCGGTGATCAGTAGAGATATCCTCTGTTCCACGTCCCGGCGATAGAGCAGGACAACTTTCTTGCTGGTCGCACCCAGCATATATCCGGTTTCGAATCCCAAGCCAAAGGACGACCCTGAAACCTCGGCAACGAAAAGCTCACACTGCCAGAGCCACGCCATATCACGCCGGTACACGTCCTGGCGGCTGACTGATCGATCCGCTTCCCAGGCGTTGTCGCTGACGAGGTGGCGAGTCAACACTTCGTGTCCCATTTCCTCCAGTTGATGCACGACTTTGCGCGCCGTGTCGATACTTGACCGGTCGCCCGCCACGGTGAATCCGAAATAGATCTTCATGCTCGTAGGCTACAGTACCGGCCGGTAGCGTAACTTTCAATGCCCCTTCGACGAACTGGTGAATGGAAGGACATCATGAAAAGCCTGAGTTTGTTTACGGCTGTATTGTGCTTATCCGCCGGAGCCCTTACTTGCGCGGCCGACGACGACGGAGCAGCCCGGGTACCGGTGCTCTTGGAGCTTTTTACGTCAGAGGGTTGCTCCAGTTGTCCGCCCGCCGACCGCTTGCTTGAAATTCTCGACCAAAAGCAACCGGTGGCTGGCGCCGACCTCATCGTGTTGAGCGAACACGTCGATTACTGGAACGGCGAGGGCTGGAAGGACCCGTTTTCTTCATCTCAGTTCACTGCCCGTCAGCAGGACTACACAAATAGATACAATTTCGACGGCGTGTACACGCCTCAACTAGTCGTGGACGGACGATTCGGCTTCGTGGGCAGCGATGGGCGCGAAGCGTCATCGGCAATCCAGAAGGCGATTCGAGAGCGGAAGATTCCAATCGAGATCTCAAACGTTGCTCGCGACGGCGACCGGATCACGGCGCACATCCAGTTGCAAGCCGACCAGACTTTCAGAGGCGGGCGAGCTGTTTTATACGTCGCGATCGCCGACAACCGGGTGGAGTCCCACGTAGCCCGCGGAGAAAACGCCGGGCGGTCGTTGGCGCACGTCGCCGTTACGCGAGTCCTCAAACAGGTGGGCACTGTCGATCTCGACAGCACCTCCTTGAAAGACTTCTCGGTTACGGTACCGCCGGGGCCGAACGGATCGCGGATCGTCGCGTTCATTCAGGACCCCATGTCGGGACACGTGCTCGGTGTGGCGGAGCAGAAACTCTAGAGAGACTTCACTAAGACCATGAGCATAAGCTGGAAAATTTCGGACCTTCCCTATTCATCGGTCACGCCCAAAAGCGTTTACTTGAACCGCCGTGGTTTTCTCGCATCGGTAGCTTTCGGCGCCTTCGGGAGCGCCGCAGTGGCGAATTCAAAACTCAACGCAGTGAAAAGTCCGTTCAGCACCACGGAGCAACCGACACCGTATGAGGGTGTGACCACCTACAACAACTTCTACGAGTTCGGGACAGCGAAGAGCGATCCCTCGCATAACGCCAAGAACTTTCGCACGATCCCCTGGACAGTCGCCATCGAAGGCGCTGTCTCGAAGCCCCAGGTGCTCGATCTCGCCAGTCTTCTCAAAATCGCACCGCTCGAAGAACGAATCTACAGACACCGGTGCGTGGAAGCATGGTCGATCGTCGTGCCTTGGATCGGGTTTCCGCTGAATGCGCTGATCAAGGCTGCGAACCCGCTTTCGAGCGCCAAGTACGTAGCGTTCCAGAGTCTCTACGATCCCAAACAGATGCCGCAGGGGCGCTACGCAGGCATTCAACTCCCCTACGTAGAGGGCCTGCGAATGGATGAAGCCATGCATCCGCTCGCGCTCCTGGGCGTGGGCCTGTATGGAGAGGTTCTCCCAAATCAGAACGGTGCGCCGATTCGCCTGGTGGTTCCCTGGAAGTACGGATTCAAGAGCATCAAGTCGATTGTCAAGATTCGGTTCGTCGAAAAGCAACCCCCAACTACCTGGAACATTGCCGGGCCTAGTGAATACGGCTTCTACTCCAATGTGAATCCTGAAGTGGATCATCCCCGCTGGAGCCAGGCGAAAGAACGACGCCTCGGGGAGTTTCTCAAGCGTCCCACGTTGAAGTTCAACGGCTACGCGGATCAGGTAGCCGGCCTTTATGCCGGCATGGACCTCCGAAAGAACTTCTAAATCGTGAATAGTATCAGGGCAAGCAAATGGACGAAGGCGGGCGCGTTCCTGGTCTGCTTGCTGCCGTTGGCGGCGCTCGGCTGGCGCGCATGGAAGCAGGAGCTGGGCGCCAATCCCATCGAGCTGGTCACCCACGCGACCGGCGATTGGGCGCTGCGATTCCTCCTCATCACGCTAGCGGTTACGCCGACGAGCAAGATATTGAGCATGCCGCGGTTCACGCTCTTTCGCCGGATGCTCGGACTGTTCGCGTTCTTCTACGGATGCCTCCATTTTTTGACTTATCTTTGGCTCGACAAGTTTTTCGATCTTTCTGAGATTTTAGGGGACATCGGCAAACGGCCTTTCATTACGATCGGCTTCACGAGTTTGATGCTGATGGTTCCGCTTGCGGCGACATCGACGGCCGGCTGGATCAAGCGACTTGGCCCGCGCCGCTGGCAGTGGTTGCATCGGCTGATTTATATCAGCGCCTTCGCCGCCGTGATCCACTACTACTGGCTTGTAAAATCCGACATTCGATTGCCCGCTCTCTACGGCGCGATCCTATTGCTCCTGTTGACAGCCAGGATGCTTCGCTCGCGAACGAGCCCAGCCAGGAAAACAACTGGGCTAAGGCTTCTGAGCATCAAAAGACAAACCAAAGATACGGTGTCCCTGCGGTTCCTCATGTCCGGAAGCCAACGCTTGGGTGCGCGGCCCGGGCAGTTTCTCACATTCGACTGGATTGTGGATGGCAAGAAACTGCCGCGCTCGTACTCGATATCGTCTTCGCCGCTGCGGACCGGCTACGTCGAGATTGCCGTCAAAGAGCAGGGTATCGTCTCAGCATTCCTGAATCGCGATGCGCGAGTAGGCCTGACCGTTGAGGCGCACGGACCCTACGGCCAATTCTATTTCGACGAAAGGCAGCACCGAAGCGTTGCCCTGTTCGCGGGTGGTAGCGGGATCACGCCGATCATGTCGATGTTGCGATATATCGAAGAGACCGCGCCGGATACCGAGATCAAGCTGTTCTATGCCGTCCGCACCGGGCAGGATATCATCTTTAAAGAAGATCTCGAAAAACTGCAGAAACGGCTGCCGCGATTCCGCTACCTGGTCGTCGCGAGCAGACCAGATATGCGATGGCATGGCACACGCGGTTACGTGAATCGTGCTCTGATCGTAGAGCACTTGGGTCAGATCAGTGATCAGACGTTCTTCGTTTGCGGGCCGGCCGGCTTCATGGCGACGGTGAAAGAAATCTTGACGTCTCTCGGGGTTCGCGACGAACACATTCTGCAAGAACGTTTTACTATCGCCGCGCTGGGCGTCGAATCTTCAGCCGCTTCGACGTGCACGGTGGATTTCACTAAATCGAGGCGGAAGTACGAGGGCACCTCCGCCGAGACGCTGCTCATGATTGCAGAAAAGCACGGCATCGAGGTCCCCTACAGTTGCCGCGTGGGGCAGTGCGGTACCTGTGCGACGCGTGTGCTTGACGGGAAGGTAGAGATGGACGTCGAAGAGGGACTTGAGTCCGGGCTGCGGGCGCAAGGCTACCGCTTGTTATGCGTCGGACACGCGCGGGGCCTGGTAAGCCTGGACGCGTAACTATTTGATTTCCATCACATCGGCGATGCTTCTCTTCCCGATCGCCGGAACGGTTGCGTCGGGGGAGGGCAAACCGACAGGAATCAAAACAAACGGACGCTCGTTCTTCGGCCGATCGAGGATGCTCGAAAGGAATCCCATCGGGTTCGGAGTGTGAGTCAGGGTCGCCAGGCCGCTCATATGTAACGCCGCAAGAAGAAATCCTGTGGCGATGCCGACGGACTCCTGCACGTAGTAATGTTTTATCTTCATCTCGCCTTCGGCAGTCTCAGAAATCCCGAAATCTATCCGAAAGACGACAATCAAGTACGGCGCGGTCTCGAGGAATTGCTTATGCCAGTCCGTGCCCAATGGAGCCAGTGCCTCCAGCCAATCCGCGGGCATCCGGTGCTCGTAACTTTCCCGCTCTTCCGCTTCCGCCGCTTCGCGGATCTTGTGCTTAATTTCCGCATCCTTCACAACGACAAACTTCCACGGCTGTTGATTGGCACCGCTGGGGGCGAGCGACGCGCAACGAATGGCATTTTCGATCAGTTCGAATGCAACCGGCTCCGAGGAAATGGAACGAACCGAACGGCGTGCCGCCATCCGATCCACGAATTCGCGCGAGGCGCATAACTGCGCGGCTGGTGGCATGCGCTTAAAATCCAGCGGAACGTGTTTGTACGGTTTCATCGCGGGTAAAATACGATTCTCCTGTTCGATTATGGCCCACCTTAACGCCACGTTCGCTGCTCGATCGACAAAAGTTACGCGGAAGAGATATCTATCAACTCGTGACCTTTACGCGCGATAACACGAACTAGATCGTGGGAGTTGACAAATTGTATGACACAAACTGATCTTGCAAGTTTCCGGGCCGTCTTAGGGACAAAGCAGGCTG
>JBEKJJ010000203.1:0-17247 GCA_050011295.1 Bryobacteraceae bacterium | reverse complement strand
CTGGGTGAAGTTCTCAACATGCGATGGTCGGACGTTGACCTGAAGAACCGCATCATTCGCCTGCCGAAAACGAAGAACGGGAAGAAACGCAACCTGCCGTTTTGGGGTTCCATTGAGGACCACCTGAAAGTGCAAAAGGAATTCCGGGACGTTCACCACCCAGCATGTGAGCACTTGTTTTTCTGGTACGCCGAAGACTGCGGGCTGTCACACGGGGGCGTGAGGCTGGCTCCAGGATCGCCGATTCGAGATTTCAGGGCGTCTTGGACGAACGCCGTCAAGCGAGCGCATGAAGCGAACGCCGACGTCAAAGATGACCTGCTATTCCACGATCTCAGACGCTCTGGGATTCGGGTCATGATCCAGGATGCCGGTATCCCTGAGGCTCAAGCAATGCTCATCTCCGGCCACGAGACCCGATCCATGCTGGAACGCTACAACATCGTCTCATTGAAGAACGTCCAGGACGCTGGAGCCAAACTAGACGCCTGGAGCCGCAATCGAGCAACTAGCAAACCGGCCTAACATTTGCTAGTTTATTTGCTAGTTGGCAAAAAACAAGCCCACCGTCGCTGGTGAGCTTTTTGCTTGGAACCCTTGACTTTATTGTGGTGCGGATGAGAGGACTTGAACCTCCACTCCCTTGCGAGAACTAGAACCTGAATCTAGCGCGTCTGCCAATTCCGCCACATCCGCGTACGGGGGGAACGATTCTATTGTCGAGGAGTGCGGCGCCAAGTGTCAACTCACGCGCCCTCGGCCGGAACCGCCGGTTTCGACGCACGCAACTTCAGGACTAGCCGCATTACCCGTTGCTCAATCTGATCGCGCACTTCGCGATACACCTCTTCGCTCTCGCCGATCGGGTCGCGTATATTCCACGTTTCCACCAGCACTTTCGTTGGGCCCGGAAGCGGCTGGCCGGACATGTTGATGATCAAGTCGGTGTCGTTCGCCAACACCATCTCAAGGCTTTTGGGAAATTCCTCGCCAATATCGATGTTTCTTTCAAGCATCACTTCATGAGTGAGCGCCGAGACTACCATGGCCGGGGCCAAACCGGCGCTCTGGACACGCAGGACGTCGGAGCCATAAGTACGTGCGAAGCCCGCCGCCATCTGGCTACGGCAGGAATTACCTATGCACAGGAAAAGTACACGAGTTTGAGACACTAACTCTTAGTTTAGCTAAGTGAGGCGCATGGCCCGCAGACTACTGCACTTTATCCAGGAAGATAAGGTGAACGCGGGTATCGCTGGTCAGCTCGGGATGGAACGTCGCCGCCAAATGCCGGCCTTGCTCCACCAAAACAGGATCGCCCCGATAACTGGCCAAGACTTTCGCGTCCGCGCCCACGCGCCGGATAATCGGCGCACGGATGAACACGGCTTCGAGATCACCTTTGAGACCCTCCGGCTGCAAGGTTGCGATCCGGCTTTCCAACTGGCGCCCATAACCATTGCGCTCGACATCAATATCCATCAAACCGAGCGAAGGCTGATGCGGATTCGACACCTCCGAAGCCAGCAAAATAACGCCGGCGCAGGTTCCAAAGACGGGCCGGCGCGCACCGAACTCACGCAACGGCTGCAGCAGGTTCTCTTCTTCCAGGAGCTTCCACATGGTGGTGCTTTCGCCGCCGGGGATTATCAATCCGTCCACCTGCTGAAGATCCTCGGCGGACCGCACTTCCACTGGCTCGGCGCCGGCGCGCGCCAGGGCTTTTCCATGAGCTTCGAAATCGCCCTGCAGCGCCAGCACGCCGATCTTCCTTTTCACGGGACCATCCGCGGCCATCACCAGCCCCGCGTCTGCAGCAATTCAGATTGGTCTAGCTTAGCGATATCGATTCCGAACATCGCGACGCCAAGCTCCTCACTTGCCTCCAGAAGCTTCGCTGGATCGTTGAAGTAAGTGGCCGCCTTCACGATGGAACGCGCGCGCACTTCCGGATCGGACGATTTGAAAATGCCCGAGCCCACGAACACGGCCTCTGCGCCCAGTTGCATCACCAGCGCAGCGTCCGCCGGAGTGGCTATGCCGCCTGCCGAAAAATTCGGAACCGGCAGCTTGCCGTTCTTCGCAACATACTGAATCAGCTCGAGCGGCGCCTGGTGCGTCTTCGATGCCGCCACCAGTTCTTCGGGGCCCAGCACCGTAAGCTGCTTCATTTCTCTCACGATGGTACGGATATGGCGCACCGCTTCCACGATATTGCCGGATCCGGCTTCGCCCTTGGTGCGGATCATGGCTGCGCCCTCGGCAATTCGCCGCAGCGCTTCCCCGAGATTGCGGGCGCCGCACACGAACGGGACTTTGTAGTCGCGCTTGTCGATGTGGTATTCCTCATCGGCTGGCGTCAGCACTTCGCTTTCGTCGATGTAGTCCACTCCCAGCGCTTCCAGAATCCGCGCCTCCATGAAATGGCCGATGCGAGCCTTGGCCATTACAGGAATGCTGACTTCATGCATGATCTCCCGGATCTTGCTGATGGGCGCCATGCGCGCCACGCCGCCGTCTTTTCGTATGTCGGAGGGAACGCGTTCCAGCGCCATCACCGCGCAGGCGCCGGCCTTTTCGGCGATGACAGCTTGCTCGGCATTGGTGACGTCCATAATCACGCCGCCCTTCAGCATTTCAGCGAGACCGACCTTTAGGCGGAAAGTTTCGTCGAGGTACATTGATTGAGCTCCTTAGACCATCGCCGGAGTTTCGGCGAGCGGCGAATGTGCCCGCACGCGCTCCAGCTCTTCTTTGAAAATACGACCGAGAACGGCAATCCCTTCCCGGATCTGCTCCGGCGCCATTCCGGCAAAACTGATGCGTAAACTGCTGGACTGCGGATGCGTAACTGCAAAATAACGGCCTGGTAAATATGTGACGCCCTCGCGCTCGGCACGCGGCAACAGCTCGCCGGCGTCCAGAGGCGCAGGCAATGTTACCCACAGAGACATTCCTCCGCGCGGACGCGTGAAGCTGGCCTCGGCGGGCAGATACAGCTCACAGGCGCTCAGCGCGGCGCGCAGGCGTTCGCGCCCGGATTCCAGCATCCTGCGCCGATGTTCGGCCAAGCGTCCGGATTCGGCGAATCGAAGGAGAACGGCCTGCGAAAGCTGATCGGTATGCAGATCGCTCCACAGCTTGGCTTCGGTGAGCTTCTCGATCAAGGCGCGCGGCCCAATCACCCAACCCACGCGCAGCCCCGGGAACGCGAGCTTCGAAAAACTTCGGAGCAGAACCACGTCGCCGGCATCGTCCAGACGCTTGATGGTTGGAATCGGGTCACCTTCGTAAGTCAACCCGCCGTAGATGTCGTTTTCAATCACAATGACGCCGGCCGGCTGGGTAATCCGGAGCAGCGCTTTGCGGGAAGCGAGCGGCAGCGTGGCCCCAGTGGGATTCTGGAAGTTCGAAGTCACGGCCAGCAGTCGCGGATGTTCGCGCGCGATGATGCGTTCCAAGCTCTCGAGATCGATCCCGTTCGCGCCCATCGGAACACCAGCCAGTCGCGCACCTCCACGTTCGAAAGCGTTTTTTTGCCCGAGATAGACCGGATCTTCCAGCAGAACCGTCTCTCCGTTCCGGACTAGCGTGCGCTGCACCAGGTCGAAAGCCTGCTGGCAGCCGCTGGTGATTAAGATGTCGTCGGAGTCGCGCGCGATACCTTCAGTGCGGGCGAGCTCCAGAAGATATCGTCGCAAGGGCGGATAACCGGAGGGCGATCCAAGCTGCAGAATGGTTTGCGGAATTCTTCGAGCGGAAAAAGCAGCTCCGAAGGTCGCGAACTGGAGAAACCAGCGATCGGCGTCGAGGTTGGCGCAGCAGGCGAAATGGGCGCCGAGGGTTCCAGAATTTCGCGCCATGGAACGCCGTTCTCGTGCGCAGCCGGCGAGCCGGCCACAAAGCTCCCGCGTCCCACGTGGCCAGTGATCAGGCCCTCGGCTTCCAAAAGCTCATAGGCGGCCGACACGGTGGTCCGGTTCAGTCCAAGCTGGCCAGCCAATTCCCGAGTGGCTGGTAAGCGGCTGCCTTTCCCCAGGCGTCCAGATCCAACTAGATCTCTAATCTGGACATAGAGCTGTCGGTAGAACGGGGTCTCGGATTCCGGATTGAGTGGCGCAATTGATAGCATGCCAATCTTAGGTCAAGCATACCATATTGGCTGGCTGAGTCAAGGCTTCACAAACTGGCTTCACAAACTGCTGGTGGGTCAGTTTCAACTGGCCCCTAGGCCAGCCAATCCAGCCGTCAAGCATCGGATGAGGCCGATTCTGACGGTGGTTCAGGTGCCATCCAATCTTGTGCTGGCCCGGTTCGAGCACGGACCAACGCATTTCCTCAGGGGGTTGCTGTCAAGTGGCTAGCCACTCCGACTATGGAATCGTGGAGTTGTTTGAGGCTTGGGATGACCGGCTGACTCTGCAATTCACCAAACTTATCCAGCGCCACATGCGGGGCCAGACCGCCTTCAAGGTGTACTTTGGCGTCAATACTATCAACTGTAAATCGATACAGCTCCGTGCCTCCTTCCGTAGCGCGCACAAATCCCTTTGGAGCGGATATGTGGGTTATCGAAATGGCTCGGTCAGCGGCGATCTTAGCGCGGTGAGTGCTGGCGATACCGGACACAGTAATGAGCAAATGATGTTTGTCGGTGTTGTTCATGTCTTGCAGAATCCACAACAGATTACGCTTGAAGTCTGCCCGAGCGTGATATGGCTGGAAAGTCTCAATAACGGTGGCTCAACCGGCGGTGATGCCTTCGACGTATCCCTGTTTGACGGCGGCTTTGTATTTCTCAATGGCGTCGCAGATAGGAAATTGATGCCTATGAGTGGGTGTTCCCCCATTCTTCGAGACGAGATGACAGATGAAATGATCCAGAGTCGTGCGGAGATGATATACGATCTCCCCCGTCATAACGGAGTACCTCAGTAGGGGATCAGGCCCGACGAGATACAAGACGCGCTCACCGCTATCAGGATCGCACCTACAGACCGTACGATAAGCGTTTGTATTAAGGAAAGCCGTGGTCTCCTTGTTGAGCTACTGAATGTGCTGGTCGGCCCGTTCAATCTTTGCGATTACCCCTGCAGGAAGGCCGACCATGGTACCTAGGCTAGCAAATCCGGTCAATGGTCATTCTGAAACTGACCCACTACCTAATAAACTGGTACACCTCGAAAACTCGCCGTCCATGACCGTCCGCCACGGCGCGCAGCAATTCCTTGCGATAACCCAGCGCCGCGGCTGTGGTCTCCAGCTTCTGGTTGACTAGCGGAAAGAACTGGCTCTCCGGCGTGTGCGTGACGAATACCGCAGGTTGGCTCGCGAGCATCCCCTCGATCGCTTTTTCCACTTGCCCCGGCCCGCCGTTCATTATCTCGAAGTACCCGGCGCGCATAGGGAAACCACCGCGCTGCATCAGCAATAGCGGATCATAAATGTCCCAATCCATTACGATCACTTGGCGCGATTCTTTCGCCAGCGAGTTGGACAACGGATAGATGGCGTCAGTCCAAGTGACCGTCGGCCCGTAACGAACCAGGTTCGCCAGATATTGATTGGTCAGCACCAGGTTACTTATGCACAGAAACACGATCACCACACCCAGCGCTACGGCTCCGCCGCGCTTCCAACGCCCGGAGGCCTCGGCCAGCGCCAGCGCGACAACAAACTCGGGAAATGGCCAAAGCAGCACGGCATGATGAACACCTCCTCCGGCATTCTTGGTCAGCGCCATCTGGATCCAAGTGGCCGACATGAAAATCAGACCGAATAGAATCGCCCGCCGCGACCCTCCCCATAGCGGTGCCATCGCTAAAGCGAGCAACAGCGCGGGCAAAAGGAAATTCCGGTGCGGCTCGTTGGTGAAATTGGCGATGTTCGTCGACGCCCGCTCCCACCAGCGTTCCGGAACTTCTGCTGGCTGGGATGACGAATCGTTCACCATGAATCCGAACAGGCCAGAGCCATTTATAGTGCGCTTCAAAATCTCCGCCTTCTGCCCCACGTTCTCGGCGGAAAAGGAGGCGTTGTTCCGGAACGTCCGCCAGTGATGCCGCGCGTTGAAGACAAGCAAGGGCCACGCACCCAGCAGGAAGCCCGCCAGTGCGACACCCACGTTTCTAACTGTGAGCCGGCGCATCACGTCCTTGGGAAAAATAACCACTGCTGCTACGCCCAGTCCGCAAATCAACCAGGCGAACAGTGCTTTGTCCCATAAGCCGAGCCCCAGTGCGAAGAATCCTCCTAGCAGCGATTTCCCTGAGCCTGTGCGCGCAAACTCGAAAAGCAACAGACAGGCTGTCACCAACATAAGATGCTGGATCGCCACCGGACCCCAATCGAACTCAGTGGTAAATAGAAACACCGTGTCAGTCGCCAGCAGGAAGCAACCCACTAGTGCGGCTCGCGTGCCGGCGACTCGATCGAGCAATAGATAGAAAAGCCAGATCGTAACGGCGCCGATCATCAGCGCTGGCCAGCGCAGCGACTCAGCCGAAGGCTTGAATGTCCCGAAGATCGGCCAATACAGCCACGATTTCAGCGCGCCTACGTAATCCATCAGCATCAACGGAATGATGTGGTGGGAAATCCGTATCCGGAAGTCTCCGATGATGGGGCCGAAGATTGGATCGCCGAGCAGCGCCTCGTCAGCTTCGATGCCGAGGTAAGGGATGAACACCGAACCCGTCAAAACGAACCCAAGGCACGCCAAGAAAACGCACAGCCATATCGGGATTCGCCGCGCCAAGTGGTTCATGGTATCAGGTTTACAAATCTAAACAAACCTTAATCTCGCGCCTCCGTCCAAGCCAATATGCAGCCTGATCCTGATTTTCATCCCGCCGAGCGGTTGCAGCAAAGTTTGTTGACGCGGCTCGAAAAACCCGCCTTGATCTGGCTCGCGAATCGGTTGCCGGCCTGGCTGAACTCCGATCATCTTACATTGCTCGCGTTCCTGTCGCTCATAGGAGTGGGCTGCTCTTATTGGTATTCTCGCGAGTCCCGCGCGGGGTTGGTGCTGGCGAATCTGTTTTTGATTTTGAACTGGTTCGGCGACAGCCTGGACGGGACCCTCGCGCGAGTGCGTAACCAGCAGCGGCCACGCTACGGATTCTATGTGGATCATATGCTGGACGCCTGCGGCAGCGTGTTCGTTTTCGGTGGCCTCGCTCTATCGGGCTACATGAATCCACGTATCGCAGTGGCGCTGTTGGTTGCGTATTTGCTGTTGAGCATCGAGGCTTATCTTGCGACGTATACGGTCGGAACATTTCAGCTTTCGTTCGCCGCGTTCGGTCCCACTGAGTTGCGGCTACTGTTGATCGCGGGCAATATCGCGCTTTTCTTTAATGCCGCCAAGACGCTGTTCGACGTGGGAGGCGCGAGCGGAATCGCCGGAATGTTGATAGCGCTTGTCTGGCTCACCGCACGGCATGTAGCGCATCTTTTTCGCGCCGAGCCTCGGCCAGCGCGCCCGCCTCGGAATTTTCGGCCTATGCTGCGCCGCTGGTGGAGATTCAACCTGGTCGGCGTCGGCGGATTCGCACTGCAACTCGGAATCCTGTGGGTTCTAGCGCGCATATGCGGCATTCACTATCTAATCGCGACGGCGCTCGCGGTTGAAGTTGCGGTCTTGCACAACTTCGCTTGGCATGAAGCGTGGACCTGGCACAATTTAGAAACAGAGGGCCGCTGGCGCCGGCTGCTGCGATTCAATCTCGCCAACGGATTCGTCTCGATCGCTTCAAACGTGCTATTGACGCTGCTGTTGATGAAATGGATCGGGCTGCCTTTGTTGGTTGCAAATACGGCGGCCGTAATCATGATGGCGCTGCTGAATTTCGCGATCGCGGAATCCTGGGTCTTTCGACAGCGCTTAGCGCTCCCTGGCGAGTAGCCCAGTCACATTCGCCACGGCAAAACTAATCCCTTTGAGATTACGCTCAGGCGCTACGCCCGGAATCGGGCGCGGAAAACCGGACGCGTGATAAAGCGTTCGTCCGTCCGGCAGCAGCGAAGTTCGATACTCATCGCGCGGGCAGTCCCAATCCACAACCACAGGGATAACGCCAGCAAGAGAGCCGGGCAACCAACGAACACCCGAATCTTCGTACGCGGCGATCAGCTTGATTCCCTGCCCCATTAGCCGTTCCAGTGCCGCGCGCAGCACCGGCTCATGCTCTGGATTGTCCGTGCCCAGGCTCAGATTGATCAAGTGCACGCTGTTGCGCGCGGACCAATCCAAGGCATGAATTAGCGAATCGATTCGCGTGGCGAGCGAATCGTGAAATACCTTAACCGAATAGATCTCGGCATCGGGAGCTTTTTCGCGGATTGCCGCCGTTACCGCCGTGCCGTGACCCAATCGGTCGATGAAATCCGCCGCCTCACGCCCATCTGGCATTATGGAGACGCCGCCCGCGACGCCATTCACATGCGGATGCGTCGCATGGACTCCGCTGTCAATCACCGCGATGCGCACCGACGTTTTCACGGCGCGAGCGTTGCGACACCGAAGAGCCGGGCGAAGCTTCCCTGTCCCGTTCGCAGCTCTTCGGGCGACCCGATCTCCACAATTTTCGCGCCGTCCAGCACCACTACGCGGTCGGCTTGGCTCGCCAGTTCCAGCCGGTGCGAAATCAGGATGGTGGTGCGGCCCTTCATAATAGCGCCGTAGCCGGCCACCACTTGCCGCTCAGAAACGGGATCGAGTGCGGCCGTTGGTTCATCCAGCACCAAAACAGCTGGATTAGCCAGAAACGCGCGTGCGATGGCGATGCGCTGCCGCTCACCGGCCGAGAGCGCCATGCCGCGTTCGCCCACCTGCGTTTCGTATTGCTGCGGAAGGTTGCGAATGAAATCGTGGATACCGGCGGCGCGCGCGGCCTCTTCCAGATCCTGATCGGACGCACCTGGGCACGCGTAGCGCAGATTCTCCGCGATCGTAGTATGGAACACGAAGGGTTCCTGCTCCACCATCACCACGCGCGCGCGCAAGTCGGCCAATCGAATGTCGCGCAGGTCGTGCCCATCCAAGCGGACCGTGCCAGCGTCCGGATCCAGAAGCCGCAGCAGCAGATCGGCGATGGTGGATTTTCCGCTGCCGCTCGGTCCGACCACGGCCAGCGTTTCACCCGCCCGCACCGAAAAGCTCACGCCATCTAGAACTGGCCCGTTGCGATCGAACGTCAGCGTGACATTCTCGAAGCTCACATCGCCCCGGACCTCAGGCAGCGCGAGTGCATTCTGCGCCTCCACGACTTCGGGCGCCGTATCGAAAATCTGATTCACGCGCGCGAGCGATACCCGCGCCGTCGCCAAACTCGTATAGAGTCCCATCAGCGCTTGGATCGGAGGGAACAGCCGCATCTGGTAAGCCAGGAATGCCACAAATGAGCCCATGCTCAGCGCGCCGTGAATCACCTGTTGACCGCCGTAAAGAAAAACCAAAACGGTGCTGCCGGAAAGAATCAGGCCAGGCAATCCACCAGAGAGGTAACTCAAAAGCTGCATGGACATCAAGGCCCGAATAAACGTATCGTTCTTGCCGCGAAATCGAAGCTCTTCACGTTCCTGCGCGTTCGAAGTCACGATGAGCTTCACACCTTGCAGGGTCTCGATCAGAAAACTTCCGATGTCGGCGCTGGCCTGCCGCAGCGTGGCTACTTTTCCCTCCAGCCGCCGGCGATAATGCACCAGCGCCCAGAAGCTGACGGGCAGCAACGCAATGGTCAACAAGAAAAGCCGCCAGTCTAACCACAGCATGAATCCGACCGTGCCGATCAGAAACAGCACGTTCCCGAGCCACGCCAGCGCTGTCTCGGCCGCCACCCGCTGGATCTCCGCGATATCGTTATTGATGCGGCTCACAATCTCGCCCAGCCGCGTTCGTGCGTAGAAGCGCGGCGAAAGCCGCTGCAGATGGCGATACAGCGACAGCCGCATGTCGAAAAGAATCTGCGCGGATGTGCCGGTATATCGAAGCCCGCTCACCACATTCAGCAAAAAGCTCACGAGTGTTATGCCGGCGAACAGCGCGACGATGACGATCAGGGCGTGCGTGTCGCGTCCCAGCAAACCGCGATCGATCAGGGCTTTCGAAAGATAAGGCAGCACCAGCGACAGTGCGGTACTGACCAGGCTGAGCACCAATACCAGCGCGAGGCGGCGCCAGTAAGGAAGCGCGTACTGGAGCAGCGTCTTAGCGGAGCTTTCCGGCACGATCTTTAGTGCCCAGGCATGACATGCAAAGATCCCGTCGAGTCGGCATCCAGCGTGATGGTGCGCAGATATTTGAACGTGGAGGCTTCGTATAAATCGATGGTGTTGCCGGCTTGCCAGATATACAACACCTTGCCGTTACTGCTGGTCCTTAAAGCCATGCGCGGGCGCCCCTGGAACTCCATTTTCCGGTCCAGACGATTGTTCGCCAGATCGAACGACCAGAATTCGTATTTCCCGATCTCCGAATGCAGGCCGTACCCCATCTTGCGTCCAGGCGCGAGCGAAAAGCTCACTCGATTGTCCGGTCCGATGGCATGGAAATCCACACTCTTCTTCTCAAAGTTCACACGCGCGATGCCCATAATCTTGCGGTTCTGCACCGCGTCCTGCACGGTAAACAACCCAGTAAAAAAGCCCGGCTCTTCGTTGTTGTCGTCCAACGCACCGAAGTCAATGCGGCCGAAGCCATCTTCGATGGGTTTGGACAGCTCCCATTTGTCCACCTGTTTGAAATCCACTGTGTCGTAGACCAGGATGTCGTCTCCGAAAAAGTAGAGCAGCTTCCCGTCCGGCGAAAAACGCATATTGGCGAATTCGCGCTCCTCGCCCTTGGGCCAAGGGATAGTGCGCATCACCTTGTGTTCCTTCAGATCGTATTGCTGCAGCGTGGGGGCGCTGATTTCCCAACGGTCGGGCTGCTTGGTGGCCGTTTTGGTCATGATGATCATGAACCTATTCAACGGATCCGCTTCGAAGCCGAATATGCGCGCCTTCTTATTGCCTTCGCTCAACTTAAAATTGTCGATGGACTGCCGCGAGGCGATATCCACAATTTCGATATTCTCGAACGACATGTCGCTGCAATAGAATCGCTTCTTATCCTGCGAGAGCTCGATGTCGGCCGGCGTCCCGGTTTTCATTTGGATTTGGCCAATTACTTTTTCCGTGGCTTCGTCGATGACCACAATGTGACCCGGCCGGCCACCCAGGTACAACGTTCCGTTCCCACCGATCAGCTTGTCTTCAGCGCCGCGCGCAGGCCAAAAGGCCAAGAGAAATAGCAGCACGCACGCCGGGTGAATAATTCTCGTCGTCATGGAAATACCAAATCGATCTTCCGCCAATCTTTCTGCGCCGAAGCGCACTTGGCGGTCCAATCCGGCGCGTGGTTCAACTGATCGGGAACCTGCGCCGGCCAGAAACAGCCCTCATGGCAATCGAATATATCGCGCTCCACCGGCGTGCAAAGCCCGGCCGTTCCGCCGTTATGGTCAGCTTCCCAGCCCGGAGAGAAAATAAGCGTGCAGCCGAGGGGGATGTGCGGCTGCGCCGCCGGCGCCGGTGGCGATTGCAACGCCACTACATCAGCCCGCGGATCTGCGCTACGCTCCACGCGCCGCGCCTTGGTGTTAACTGACCTGAGATGCTTCATATTCCACCTTCTCGTCAAATTGTTCCAAGTACTTTGGATTCTTCACGGACAGCTCGGCGTAGATCTTGAGACACGTATCGGTCCATCCGCGGATCCATTCGCAATAGTGCAGGTTCGCATGCGCTGTCTCGCCGTAACGCGTATGCGCTTCGTGATAGCAACCGCCGGAACAAAGTGGGCGCGCCCAGCATTGGCTGCAGTCCGTCTTGTCGTCGATGTGATGTTTTTCGAGAAACCCGATTTGCACCAGACGGTCCACGCCATCACGCACCGTCCCCAGTTTGTGCGCATCCGAGCCGGCGAAACGATGGCACAGCGCGACATCGCCATCGGTCGAGACGCCCATCAACCCCAAGCCCGCGCCGCAAGGATACGCCTTGCTCACTCCCTTGTGGATTTCTTCCAGCGTGTCCTTGACGTTTGAGAATCCGTGATGCCGGTTATCGAGCGCGGCTTCTAGAAAGTCAGCAGCGAGCGCCCGGAACTGCTCCAGCATGGCATCGAATCCGGATTCCGCGATCGCATACTTCGTGCTCGGCGAAGTTGTCACCGGCGCAAACCCTACATCCCAGAATCCGATTTCTTCAGTGAGATGTTTGTAGATTCTGCGGATGTCGAGCGTCTGCGATGTCAAGGTGACGCGCGCGCCAATGGGACGGCTGCGGTGCCGCTTCAGCAGCTCCTTGATCTTGGGCGCAACAATATCGTAGCTGCCTTTGCCGTTGCTAAAGACGCGGAATTGATCCTGCATCTCCTTCGGACCGTCAATCGAGATAGTGACACCCACCCGATTCTCCGCCAGGAATTCGATGATCTCGGGACGCAGCAGCGTGGCATTGGTAGTCAGGCTGAAATCCACCTGCTTGCCGGTTTCCGCCGCGCGCTGGCGCGCGTAGGTCATGGTGGATTTCAGAACCGGGAAATTCATCAGCGTCTCGCCGCCGAAAAAAGTGAGATGCGCGACCTTATTGGCGCCGGCCTCGCGCAACATGAAGTCCACGCTCTCGCGCGCGGTTTCCTCGCTCATGAACTTCGGCTTTTTGCCGTTTTCGGTGTCGACGATTTTGTCTTCGCCGTATTCGTAGCAGTAAGTGCAGCTCAGATTGCACTGATTGGTGACGTTGAGCACCATCGTAGTGAGCGGGAAATTCTCAGGCGGCATTACTTTGGGCGCCTTCTTTTCCGGCACTCCAATTTCGCCGATCGCACGAACGCGCAACAGTTCCGATATGGTGTCTTCCACTTCCGAGGCGGGAAACAAAACAGAAAGCAGTTGCGCCAGATCTTCGCGCGAAAGGTTCCCTGCCCGCAATCGATTTATGACCGCGGCGGACGAATCGTCCAGCTCAAATACTGCCGCGCTCGGAACAAGATACACGAAATCCTTGCCGGCAGCCTGGAAAGAATGAAACTCTTTCAACGCCAGTTGGCTCATGGAGCGACCTCCGGCTGATCGAACAGGATGTATAGCGGAACCGTCACCAGCAGATGCCCGCGCGCCCGCAGCGTTCTACCGTCTGGTAATTTGTAAGTCGCGATCACCCATACGTCGCCATAATTATCGGCGTGATTCTTGCGCTTCGGATTCGGACCGTCGACATTCGGCGTGAACAGCCCGTTGTCATCGATGGTGCCTACATATTGTTTGTCGTCATCGTCGAAGGTCGCCGTGTACTCTTCAATGCTCCACGCGACGTCGATTGGCCCCAGATCGAGATCATCCTTGGTGTCGGGCTTTCCGTCCGCGCCGTTACTGTAGGCCACGGCTTCGAACTGTTGAAACTCTTTCGGAAATCGAATGCCTCCCACGCGCGCCATTCCAGCTTGCGGCCGCACTTTAATTGCATCGATTTTGTCGTACACCACGGCCGCGCCCTCGCGGTACATTCCCGCCACGCCAACATCCCGAGGCCCGATTCCAGCGGTCTTGGCGACTTCAACTTCCACCTTGACCAGATCGGGCGTCGTGCTGACCACGCGCTTGACCGTAACGCCCGGACCAAAGTCGATTCCGGAGGGCGACAAATCGGCTGGAAAATTCGTTCCATGGATTTGCACTTCGCGAGTCGCGCCCGTCTGCAGGGCGGTGGTGTCGAGTCCCAGCACGATGGGATCGTTGCCGATCCGCCGCAGCGTGACATCGATTCCGATTTCTTCGTACGCGCCCGTGAACCAGCGGCCCGAAAGCTCGCGTTGGTTGCGCTCCACAAACATCACTTCGCGCATACCGGATTTATCATCGGTGCCCGCGGCAGAGCGCCCGCGCCACTGGAATCCGGTATAAACCACCGCTTTACCCTGCCGTGTCACCACTTCGCCGGTCTTGGCGCGAACGTAGCGAGTCTCGGTGGTGAACTCATCTTCTTTATCAGTTGCCCGTATGGTTGTCACTCCGTACAGCGACCCCTTGCCGAGCTGGTAACCGTAAAACGCCCAACGGCCCACCAGCCTGGGCGCGCGCATGTTGGGCGCCCACTCCGACCATTCCGGAGTCTTCAGCGGATATTTGTCGGCCAGATACGGAATGGCTTTATCCATGGGATGGCGATTATCCGGCGGGCGTCCATCGGGACCGGGCTCAGTCTGCGGAGGGCCTACGCGCCGGAACGCCTGAAAATCGGATAGCGGATAGTAACCGCGATGCATGGCGACCAGCAACTCCCACTCGCTCTTCGTGCGCCGCTGCGAAATCACACGGCCTAGGGAGTGGCACTTGGAGCAGGTGGATTCCGTATCCTTATCAGGAAACTTGTAATCGATCATCCGCTTTTCCACTTCAAAAGCAGCGGGACGAGCCTCTTCCGGCGCCAGGCCCAGATTGTCCGCCAAATATTTCAGAATCTCGCGCGCCTCGGCGGGTTCCATCTTCACGCCGTTCAGGCTGATCATGCGCTTGATGGTTTGTTCCCAACCCTCGGGTGTGGTGCGGCGCCAGGAAATGCGCGAGAGGCGCTGTTTGTCGTCCGCTTTGTGGCAGGGCGAACAGGTTTTGCGCACGAGGTCACTGGTGATGGGGATGCCAGCGTCAAGATCTTCTTTTTCTTTGTCGGAGAGTTCCTTGGGTGGTTCGTTAGGCGCGGGCGCAGGCGTTGGCTGCTGGGCTGCCAGCAACTTAAATAGCATTGCAGCCGCGAAGGCGCAGCGAGTTAGCAACCTCATGGCAAGTTTAAATATTATGTCACATTGAGGGCGATGGTTACCGCCATGCTGCTATAGTTCCAAAGAAGGAAGTGAAACGGAAAGATCTGCAGGTGCTTGCGGAAACCCGGCTGAGGGAAGCGCAAGTCTTATTTCAAAATCGCAAGTTCGATGGGGCGTACTATCTTGCCGGGTACGCCATTGAATTCGCAATCAAGGCCTGCGTCGCAAGGAAAACTCAGCGATTTGATTTTCCGGACAAAGGTCTTGCAACGCAAGTTTACACGCATGACCTAACGAAGCTATTAACGCCTGCCGGCTTGGCGCAAATCTTCGAGGAAGAGTTTCGGACCGACCCCGCGCTCGAGATTAGATGGGGCGTAGTGAAAGATTGGAGCGAGCAAAGTCGTTACGAAACCCACAGCCGCAAGGAAGCTTACGATATGATCGATGCAGTAGGACATCCTAAAGGCATCCTCGCATGTATCAGAAAGTACTGGTAGAAGGTTTAAAAGAGGACGGCAGGCTTCTCGTCGAGGCCTTGGAGCGCAATCGGTTTCCGATCACCGCGGCTGTGTGGTACGACTACCCTGAAGCACAATGGCGGCTTGTAGTCGTTTCTCCCGCCGTTGACTTGGTCGGTCCCATGGCCGCGTACAGCCGCGTTCAGCGCGCTCTGCGGTCTGTCGAACGCACCGAACTCACGCTCAGCGATATCTCGCTGCTAAGCCCACGCAGTCAGGAGTTCCAGAATCTTCGGTCGCTTGTTTCCGCACCGGGCCGGCATGGGTCCGGCCGCACGCGCGATGTCGTCCTTGAGGATGCCTACGTTTATAGGATGTAGCTGGGACCCGACACCATAGCATGGCCATACCTCGTATTGATAGTGTGCGTGCCCTGGTGCTTCAGCTATGTGGAGATGATCAAGAGCACAGGTATCACGAGATGGAGGGTCGCATTGTTAATAAGCTCGGGCTCACGGCGGATGACCTTGCTGAAAAACTATCCAATGGCAGAACCAAGAGTCTCCAGAATCGTGTCTACTGGAGCTTTCGCAGGCTGGAACGGGAAGGTAAGCTAACCCGGGTCAGGCCGGGCGTCTACCGCATTGCCGCTGCAGGAAAATCCTTGCTCCAAACGGGCCCGGAAACGACCACCCTTGAAATGCTGGAGGAGCGCCCTGAATCGATCGAAGAGGCCCAGACTCCAGAGGAGCGAATAGAGGAATCCCACAAAGCCATTAACGAAGCGCTCGCGGACCAACTCCTCGACCAACTCAAAGCGGGGACGCCGGCGGCCTTTGAACAAGTAGTCGTGGACCTCCTGGTGGCCATGGGATACGGAGGCGCCAACCCTATGCCTGGCGCTGTCGTCGGACGGTCTGGCGATGGCGGCATCGACGGAATCATAAAGCAAGACAAGCTGGGCCTAGGTAGTATATACGTCCAAGCAAAGCGGTGGGATGCCAGTGTCGGGAGGCCGGCCGTTCAAAGCTTTTCCGGTGCTCTTACGGGGCTGGGGGCAGCCAAAGGCGTAATGATCACTACATCGAGATTCACGGACGACGCAAAGGCATACGCCCAACACCTCCCTCACAAACTCATCCTCATCGACGGCGATGCGTTGGCAAGGCTCCTGATTGATCATCGAGTCGGCGTGACGACCACCAAGACTTATACTGTCAATCGCCTCGACAGCGATTACTTCGAAAATCTCTAAACCATCCAAACCCCGGAGGGCGCCTACTTCCCCCGGAATGCCGACGCGTCCACCGTCAGGCCCACACCGTCACGGCGCGCGATGTCGCGCTCCACGATTCGCGAGCGCGCTTCCATTGCCTTCGCCTCACGCTTGTGTCCGGTCGCGCGCAAAAACGCGGCATACCTCAACAACACGTCGCGGTATGTCGGATGCTCCGGCCCCAATCGCTGCTCAGCGATCTGAACAGCTCGGCGAAAATTTGCATCTGCGTCGGCAGGGGCGCCAGTCGAGGATTGCGTCCTCGCCAGGTTCACTAGCGGACGGATGAGAATCGGATGCTCGGGGCCAACTCCGGCTTCCTGCATTGCAATCGCTTCGCGGAACAGCCGGATCGCTTCGTCATTCCTTCCCTGGAACTGCCGCACTACGCCCAGGTCGCCGATCAAGGTCCCGATCTCTTGCTGCCAGCGCTCCGGCTGCTTTTCAAAAAACACCAGCGATTCCTGCAGCATCTGCTCCGCTTCCTGATAGTTCTCGTCGTGCAAAACCAATTCGGCCAGTGCGGCGCGAGCCAGCATCAAACGCGCATCGTCGGACGGAAGGGCGCCGGTTTGGAGGGCAATGGTCTCGCGAAGTAGAGCTTCCGACTTCGCAGTCTGCCCCGCTTCCCCGTAGAGAAAAGCCAGGTTGGTGAGCAGCAGCTCGCGATCCGCTTGATTATTTCCGCCCAATTGTTCCAGTAT
>JBEKJJ010000202.1:0-13531 GCA_050011295.1 Bryobacteraceae bacterium | reverse complement strand
GAGGAACAGGCTTTTGCGGAGCGCATTCGCAAAACCTTGCCGCTTGAAGGAGCGCGTCCGCTCGGGAGCCAGGAAGGCATCGCGACGCCTCCAGAAGGTTATTTTTCCGCTTCCAGCGATGTCGGCGATGTAAGCTGGATCGTTCCCACGGCAGCCCTCAACACCGCTACCTGGGTCCCGGGAATTCCGGCGCATAGTTGGCAGTCGGCGGCCTGCTCGGGAATGAGCATCGGGAGAAAGGGCATGCTGGTGGCGGCCAAAACTCTTGCGCTGAGCGCGCTGGATCTCTATACCGATCCTGCTGAAATCAAGGCCGCGCGCGCCAGTTTCGAACAGCGCCGCGTCGGGCATGAGTATCAATCCAGGCTTCCCGCAGACCACAAGCCGCCACTGAACTATCGGGACAAATAGCTTCGAGCACACTGAAGCAGTGTACACTGAATGTGTGAGAAATATCACTCTCAGTGCCGAAGAAGAGTTGATCGAACGGGCCAGGCTGCGGGCGGCGCACGAAAAGAAAACTCTGAATTCCGCTTTCCGCGAATGGCTGAAGCGGTACGCTGGCCGGGAAACGGGAAGTCAGGAATATGCGGACCTCATGAAGCGTTTGGGCCATGTGCGCAGTGCAAGGAAGATTTCGCGCGATGAGATGAACGAACGCTGAATCAATGAGCCGGGCCCGCGAGAGATTCTTCCTAGACACCAATATCTTCGTTTATACATTTGATAGCCGGTCGCCTTCGAAGCGCGCTCGCGCGAACGGCTTGGTTGCCCAGGCCCTGGACACGCGCGCGGGCGTGATTAGCTATCAGGTGGTCCAGGAGTTCCTGAACGTTGCGATGCGAAAATTCGCCAAGCCGATGCTGGCCGCCGAAGCTCAGCTCTACCTGGCACGCGTCCTGATGCCTCTCTGCGAGGTTTTCCCGGACTCATCGTTATACTCGCAAGCACTCTCGATTTGCGGCGAGACACAATTCTCTTTTTACGACGCCCTAATAGTGAGCTCCGCGATCGCCGGCGATTGCCAGATTCTTTGGACCGAGGACCTGCAGCACAGGCAACGAATTCGAAGCGTGGAAATCCGCAATCCTTTCGTGGATTGACTCGAATTCTATTCATACCTAAGCGCCTCTGTCGGATTCAACCGCGCCGCGCGATTGGCCGGCAGCATTCCGAATACTACCCCCACCACCAGCGATACACCGAAGGCCACCACAATCGACAGCGGTGAAATCGGCACACGGATCTGGTCCGTGAGGAATCGCACGCTCAGTGGAATGGAGATGCCGATCAGGATGCCGATGAGTCCACCCGACACGCTCAAAACTATTGCTTCCGTGAGGAACTGCTCGAGCACCGCCTTGCGCGACGCACCCACTGCCATCCGCAGCCCGATCTCCCGCGTCCGCTCGGTTACGGTCACCAACATGATGTTCATGATGCCGATTCCGGAAATGATCAGCGTGATAGCCGACACCGTCACCAGCACCAAGGTAAGGACCCACGCGATTTTCTCGGCCGCTTCCAGAAATCCCGAGAGATTGAACACTTCGTATTTCGCGCCTGGCCGGTGACGGCTTTCGAGAATCTGTTTGATGGCGGCAGTGAGCGGCTGCACGTCAGCGGTGTAGCGTGCCTGCGCATACATCGGGTCAACTCGCTCCACAGGCATGAACAGCTTGATCACCGTGATCGGCATCAGCACGGTTTCGTCGGCGATCTCGGAAATCCCCATGGTCCCGGTCCGTTCCTTGAAGGTTCCGATTACCGTGAACTGCAATCCATACAGCTTGATCACCCGGCCGACGGCCGCGGCCGTGCTTCCGAATAACTTCTGCGCCAGTTTCTCAGTCAGCATGACCACGTGCTGCCGCTGTTCGACGTCGTTCTGGTCCATAAAATGACCCGACAGCAGCCGCATGTTTCGTACTAGCGGATATTGGTCGTCGGAGCCGATCACCCGGACATCCTGTTCTTTGCCATTGATCAACATGCGGCCGAAATTCGTCATCACGCCGGTGGCTGCGACGATCCGCGATCCGAACTGCTGTCGCACCGCTTCCACGTCAGCCAGCTTAATGAAATCGGCGTCCACTTGCGTGGCTGTGTCGGTACCGGCTGAAAACTGCGCGGAAATCAAATTCGAACCGACGCCGCGAATCTGATCCAGCACGTAGTCGCGGCTGGTAATGGAGATGGTGACTACCAGAATCACCGAGGCGTTGCCAATCACCAAACCAAGCGCAGTGAGAAAGCTCCGAACTTTGTTAGCGTTCAGCGCTTGGAGACTGAAGCGGAGGGATTCACCAAAGTACATAGAGGCTCAGGCGGCAGGCCGCAGGCGGCAGCAGGCAGCACCTCCATTATGACGAACCCATCAGCGGCCAGCCACCAGCCGCCAGCAAGTGCGATAGAGTATAGCCTATGCGGCAAATCGTCTGTTCCTCTCTGTTAGCGGTCACGGCGGTAGCTTCGGCACTGGCTCAACCGAAAATCGGTTCCATCGTAAATACGGCAAGCTACTTGACGCCGCCCTTGGATTCGAAGAGCAACCCGATCGGCAATCATGTCATTGCCCAGGGATCGATATTCATCGTCTTCGGCACGGGCATGGGTCCCACCACGCCCACCTACCCGGCTGGCTTGCCGCTTCCCACCAGCCTTCCGGCCGCGAATGGAACATCCATCGCAATTTCGAGCGGTGGGCAAAAGATCGATGCGTTCATGTTCTACACATCCGCCCTCCAGGTGCAAGCCATTCTGCCTTCCAACACACCCGTCGGAGATGCCAGCGTGACTCTCACGTACAATGGCCAAACCAGCGCTCCGTTCACAATTTCAGTGGTGCAATCGCGCGTGGGGATTTTCACATCCAATTCTCAGGGTTATGGCAACGTAGCAGCGCAGCATGGCACGGATTCCACCCCGGTATTATTGACCAAAGCCGCGCATCCCGGTGAGACGGTAGTAATCTATGGCACCGGTCTCGGCCCCATCACGGGTCCGGATAACGTTGCTCCGGGAAGCGTGCAGGTGGGTTCGAACGTGGTAGTGACTATCGCGGGCGAAATCGTGAAACCCACTTATGCCGGCCGCGCGCCGAGTTTCGCGGGCGAGGACCAAATCGATGTCGCGATTCCCGCCGATGTCGTTACCGGGTGCTACGTTCCGATGTCGGTGACCGCCAGCGGGCAGGTGAGCCAGGATTTCGTGATCCCCATCGCCAAGAGCGGGAGCGATGTCTGCACACACATCTTTGGTTTAAATGAGAGCGCGCTCGCTACGCTGGATAGCGGCGGCACTGTGAACGTCGGACTTTTCCAAATATTGTCGGGTTACGCAGCGGCCTTGGGCGGCGCCGTGCAGGGCGCCGGTGGCTTGTTCGACAACGCCAACGAGAGCTCGGTGTTCAACCTGTATAACCTGATTCCTGTGGCGTACGGCGCTGTCTCGTATCCGGCGCCCCTGAACTCCTGCGTGGTGATCGATCAAGTGATCACCTCCGCGGGATTCAATCTCCCCGCCATTGACCAGATCGGCGGGACCGAACTGGTGGCGGATGCGGAAACGCTGATGATCAATGGACCAGGTGGCGCGAATGCGAATATCCTGCGGCAGACTTCGGGTGGATACGTGGGCGTGTTCCTTCCGCCCATTCTGGGACCGGGAGCATGGACAATTTCGGGGATGGGAGGCGTGGATGTGGGTGCGTTCAACGCAACCATCACGCTTCCGGGCAACTTCAGTTGGACCAACGCCGGGAATTTCTCGACCGTTCCCCAGGCGGACATCACCATTGCCTGGTCAGGTGGAAGCACCTCTGCGAATCCGATAGTGACCGTGTTCGGAAACTCCACCATCGTGAATCCGACGAACCCCTCCCTGTCGAGCGCTAAGAGCTTTTACTGCGGGGCTCCCGCTTCGGCGGGCAAGTTCGTAGTTCCCGCGGCTATTCGGGCGCAGTTGCCAAGCGCCGCGAGCGGCGAAACGTCCTTCGGTAGTTTGGGAATCGCCACCGGCGGGTTCGCCAGTTTCACGGCGCCGTTGAAGAAGGGTACGCTAGATGCCGGAGTGATCGATTATGGAGAGGCTTACGTGCTTAGCGTCGCCTACTGATGCGCCCTTCACGCCCGAGTGCATAGCGCCACACATCGTAGTATGCTGAAGTTTAAAAGATTGACTGCTGGGGAGGATATCGGGATGCTTGCCAAGTCACGCGGGTACATTTCATACGCGTTTTGTTTCCTGTTGTTTACCGGCGCCGCCTGGGCGCAGATCTCGGCCATTGAGGGCGAAGTGAAGAACACGGATGGAAGTCCAGCCGTGGGCGCGAAGATCCTGATCGAGCGCGAGGACATGAAAGGTACGTACAAGGGCGCGAAGACGGACAAAAAGGGCCACTACATTTACAACGGGCTGCCCTTGGGCACATATACCGTTACCGTATTTGTCGGCGACGAGAAGCGCGATTTCGTTCAGCATTTACGCACCCAGTTGGGCGATCCAACTCCCTGCAACTTTGATCTGAAGAAGACCATGGAAGCGAACCAAGCTACCCAAAAGGCCGTTGAAACAGGCAACTTGAGCAAGGAGCAGGAACGCGGCCTGAGCAAGGAGCAAAAGGAAGCCTTGGAGAAGAAGGCCAAGGAAAACGCCGCCACCATGGCCAAGAACAAAGAGTTGAACGATGCGTTCAATGCCGGCAAAGAGGCGTTAACGGCCAAGAACTATCCGGTCGCCGTCGAGTCCTTCGAGAAGGGAGCCCAGATGGATCCCAATCAGCATGTCATCTGGGCCAACCTCGCGGACGCCGACGTCCAACTGGCGGCCACCAAAACCGGCGATGAGCAGACCGCCACGCTGGGCAAGGCCTTGGAAGCTTTTCAGAAAGCGATCGCGCTAAAACCGGACGATCCTGCTTACCACAATAATTACGCATTGGCATTGGCCAAGGCGAAGAAGTTCGACGAAGCACAGGTTGAGCTCACTAAGGCTGCGCAACTGGATCCGCCCAACGCGGGCAAGTATTTCTATAATCTGGGCGCCGTTCTGGTGAACACCGGACAGACTGCCGCAGCCGAGGCCGCCTTCAAAAAGGCCATCGAAGCCAATCCCGATTACGCGGACGCCCAGTTTCAGTACGCCACCGCACTCTCGGCGAAATTGACTACTGACAAAGACGGCAAAGTGATTGCGCCGGACGGAATGCAGGCAGCGCTCGAAAAGTATCTCCAACTTCAGCCCGCAGGACAGTTTGCCGAGGCCGCCAAAGGTATGCTGCAGATGATCGGTGCTACCATTCAGACTGACTACAGTAATCCGAATGCAAAGAAGCCCGTCAAGAAGAAAAGTAACTAGTATGTTACGGAGGGTCTTAACGGTTAGGACGCCGGGGTTAGCAGTGTAGGCCGCCCCACATTTTATAGTTGACGGCTTAGTGGTTTCACCGTACACTTTCTACAAGTGTATCCAGATGTCAGAACCCACTAACTTGTTCTGGTACAGTTCGGTGACTGTGCAGATACTGTTCTGCGCCCACTTACTCTGGACAGGTCTGGCGAAGAAGAATCCGATTTTCACTTTGTACCTGGGTTGCGCGGTGCTTCGGTCCCTGGGAGCGTTTTACTTCACCTTCGGGTTCGGCAGCGTTCTGCCTATCTCCTATACCTACTTCTGGCTCTGGTCTGAGCCGATTCTGCTGCTTCTCCAAATCGCTGTGACACTCGAAGTCCACTCCGGAATGTGGAAAGAATACACCTATATTGTCAGGCCAGCCCGGCCGGTGCTTTTTTTTCTGCTGCTTACAGCCGTTGTGTTCGCAGCCGTCCCCGTAAGAGCGGAGCTTAGCCACTTCGGTACCATTCAACTGCAGGTGGTCATGCAGTTTGAATTTCTGGCTAAGCGATATGTTTCCACGGTTCTAGCCTTATTTCTTGGATTCTCGGCGCTGTTGTTCCTGGTGGTTATCCGTAATAGCGTCAAAAGCAATCTGTTACGGCATGAGAGCATGCTGGCCGCATATTTCGGGATCTACGCGGTTTGTTACTTCGCCGTGAACATGGGCTGGGCGAAAAAGACCCTCACAAATAACTACATGCTGTCCGCCTTGACGCTTTGCCTGGTTATTTGGATCAGCATATTCAGACCCGGCCCGGAATTGATACACGAATAATGTCTCGGATCCCGGAGCAGGGCAGCCACCAGCCGCCCTGCCCATTTCAGAATTCAGCGAGCTGGCGGTTTGGTGGGCTTTTGCGGGCACTCCGGCGGGCAAGTTGGCATAGGATCGTCGAAGCGGCTGGAATGGGAAGCCGGCGCGGCGAGCTGGATTGCGAACATGCTGGCGGTCGCGAGCGCGAGCCAGAAAGACAATTTGAACTTTTTCATTTTGGTTCTCCTCTTTTTTTGTATCCGGAACCCTAAAGGGTTCCTGGTTTAACAACTTAGGGTCTTACATTAGCAAGAACGCGGCTATCCACGCTCACCGGGACTAGAGGACTCGGAAGTACTACTTACTTAGATAATTACTAGACTGACCAGGTCGCCCGCCGAGCTTTCGCGATCTACGCATCGGCTGGTCGGGACGTTGGGCCCGGCTATCATAGTCTTTCTCCTTATGTCAGCTGAACCACACCGCTATCGCGCGACGGTCCTGGTGTTGGGCGATCTGGGACGAAGTCCACGCATGTTGAATCACGCCTTGGCACTGGCCGAGGACGGAGCAGCGGTCTCGCTTGGCGGATACCACGAGACGCCTGTGGACGGCGCCGTTTTAGGCAGCCAAAGAATTCGGGTGTGCCGGATTCACACTCTTCGGAGGGCTGCCGAAAATGTACCGCGATTTTGGTTTCTGCTGGTGACGGCGCTACGGGCAGCCTGTCTGCTCTTCGAGTCGCTGTGGATGCTGCTGGCCGGAACGCCGCGCGCCGATGCAATTTTGGTGCAGAATCCACCCACCCTTCCTACCTTATTAGCAGGTTGGATAGCGGCACGGATGAGAGGTTCACTTTTCATTATCGACTGGCATAATTTCGGATACACAATGCTCGCGCCCCGTTTAGGGCCGGAACATTTCGTGGTTCGGTTCGCGAAAACTTGCGAGGGCTGGTTCGGCCGCCACGCGGACGCCAATTTCTGCGTATCAAAAGCCATGCGCCGGATTCTAGTGGACGAATTCGGCCTGGTGAATCCCATCATGCTTTATGACAAGCCCAGGGAACTGCTGCCGTTGCTGCCTATCTCGGAAAGAAGCGCGGCCGCGCGGGATGTTCTTGCGCGGGTCGGCTTGATGCTCCCGGACGGTGCGGCGCTCGGGATTTGCCCCACCAGCTTTAGCTCTGATGAAGACATGGACCTTCTGATCGAGGGGCTGAAGATTTGGGACTCCCAAGCGCCTGGGCGGCCCTTACCGCAATTGATGGTCCTGATTACCGGCCGCGGACCATTGCGCGAGGAATTGGAACAACGGCTCTCGCGCGTTTTGTGGCGCCGCGTAATCCCACGCACTGCCTTTTTCGAACCAGCCGACTATCGCGAACTGTTGCGCGCGGCTCACATCGGGTTCTCCCTGCACCGATCCTCTTCCGGCGTGGATCTTCCGATGAAGATAATGGATTTCTTTGGCGCGCGAACGCCGGCTTCGGTGCTGGATTACGGCCCCTGCCTGGCGGAACAGATACAGCCTGAGGGCACCGCGGTCACTTTTCGAGATGGCCACGAATTCGCCCAGCGGATCGACGAATTGCTGCAGGGTTTTCCTGGCGATCCGCAATTTCTCGAGCGCATGCAGCGTAACATTGAAGCGTCCTTTTCCGAGACCTGGTCCGTGGCCTGGCGGCGCGACGCCGCCCCCGTGTTCCGGCGTGCTGCCGGATCCAGGTAAATACCCGTCGAAGACCTACGGAAACGTTTCCGGAGCCCGCGCACTCAGCGCCTGAAACTCCGGATTCCTTTCAAGCTCGGCATAAGTTCCGACATCGGCAATTCTTCCGTCGCGGAGGAATATCAGCCGGTCGCAATCGTGCACGGTGCTTAGCCGATGGGCGATGAATACAGTTGTTATCCGGCCATGCAGGCCATGAATGGTTTGAGTGAGAGCCTGTTCGGTGGCGTTATCCAAAGCGGCGGTAGCCTCGTCGAAAATCAAAACAGTGGGCCGCCGGTAGAGAGCCCGCGCCACCGCGATCCGCTGCCGCTCTCCTCCTGAAAGCCTGAGTCCGCGCTCGCCCGCAACCGTGTCCAAGCCTTCCGCCAACCCGCTCAAGAATCCATCCAACTGCGCGTCGCGAGCCGCCTCCACTACGCGAGCTTCATCGATTTCCGCGTCCTCCAGCCCCAAAGCGATATTACGCCGGATGGTGTCGTCGATCAGGTATACAGCCTGCGGGACATAGCCGATCTGCCTCTGCCAAGCCCGCAGCGATGATCGAATATCGCGGCCATCCACGCGAATGGTTCCAGCGGTGGGCTCGAGAATCCCCAGCATCAGATCGACAAGAGTGGTTTTTCCCGCACCCGTGGGGCCCACAATTCCAATGGACTCACCCAGGCGAATGGTGAGGTTGATATCGCTCAAAGCAGGTTCACCCGAGTCGGTGTGGGAATTCTCGTATGAAAATGACACGCGCTCAAATACCACCGATTCCTTCATGGCGATGGCCGCGTCCGCTGCGCTGCTGACCGCAATGTAAGGCCCGAGCTCATTCCAATCCCGCACAACCGCATGGACGGCAGCAACGCCCGAGCCGACCCGGTTGAATCGATAAACCAGCAGGTGCAAGGAAGGTAATAGCCGCAGCCCGCCATACGCGAAGATACCGAGCGTGAGCGTCAAATTCCCGGCCGCATCCGGCCGCAGCCAGGAGATGATAATCAAAGCGGCGAGCGCCATTACGAATGTGGTTTCCACCACTACGCGCGGAATGATTTCACTGGTGACCTGCATGGCTTCCAGATCGCCGAGGGCGGAGCGGATCCGCGCAAACCTCCGGCCGAAATAGCGCTCCCGCCCCAGAATCTTAGCTTCCTTGACGGCCGCCAGACTCTGGCGAACGCTCTGAAGTTTCTGAGCGTTGGCGTTGTGCAGGAGCCCGCCCCAGCGAATGTGTCGTTGTTGGGTGATCCATAGCAAGAGAATGGTAACGCCGGCCGTGGCGGCTGCCGCGCCGCGCGCGAGCGAGGGAAGCTGAGCCACCAGCACGGCCAGAATGCCAAGTGCGATGAAGGCTTCCGAAATTAAGGCTGTGACGGACTGCAGCACCAGCCAACTCACTTGGTCCGCCGCGTAACTCACGTTGTTGAGCATGTCGGAGGAATTGCGCCGCAGATGCAGGCTGTAAGGCGCCAGTAAGTATCGCTCCAGCAGACCGGATGAAATCCAGACCGCGGTTGCGGCGGCGCAACGCTGCTGGGCGTAAATCTCAACCACCCGCAGACTGTTCTTCACCACGTAAGACAGAGCCACCAGCGCCGCGAACACGGCGTTGAAGCGCAAGCCAGGTTCGAATGAGATCCATTGGTGGACGATCCTTAGCGAAGAGACGCCCGCGGCGCCGGCGGGATCACTGATGAGACGGATCAGTATGAGCATGCCGGCGGTGGAGATCATTTCGAGCGCCGCCGAAAAGAGCGCCCACGGCACGTGCAGCAGCCAGCGCCGGCGCAGCCGGGAATTCAGCAAATCGAGGGCCTGCCGAACGGTCCCTATAATTTCGCGCATCGCACACCTGATTTTAACCGGAGCAGGGCAGAGGGTCAGCTGCTCTGCGCGCCGATTGCTCATCGGCGCAAACAGCGCGGGTTACCAACCCGCCGCAGGATGACATCCCAATGTCACTTAGTTTTTGATGCCACGGACATTTTAAAGGACTTATGTTGTTGGAGGAATCGCCTGATGTTTCGCCGTAGGCCCCGCCAACGGGCAAGCCAGGCGTCGGCAGGAGTGCCGACGCGGCACGCAAGAGTGCATGCGCCACAATGGATTCAGCACTTGGTCGGTGTGGCACAAAAACTAACTGACATTGGGATGACATCCTGCCCCACTGAGCGCGTATGCCATAATGAGCGAACGATAGAACTGGAACCAACGCCCGCCCCGCAACAGGAACGCGCGGGATGGCTCGCGGCCATCCTGAACCGCTGGTATTGGATTGTGGTGGCGGGGCTCGGACTGCTGGCGTTGTGCATCCGGGTAATCCCGCGCTTCGATCTCGTATTTCAGTCCGGCTTCGTGAACTTCCAGGAAACCGATGCGTGGTACCACGTGCGCGTGGCGGAGAATCTGGTCAAACATTTCCCATGGCGCAGCATGGTGGACCCATATGTCATTTTTGGCCAGGTCCACGATACTGCGACCGCGCCGTTTTATGACTGGCTGCTGGGGTTGATCGCATGGCTGGCCGGCGGGGGCGCGCCATCGGAATCGCTGCTCGACGGAATCGCCGCCTGGTATCCGGCGGTGCTGGCCGTTTTCGAAGTGGTAGCCGTTTTCGTCCTGGCCAGGCTGGTATTTGGATTGCGCGCGGCTCTCGTGGCAGCCGCGGTTATCGCGACTCTGCCAGGGCATTATCTGCGCGTATCGAGCCTGGGATTCACCGATCACCATATTATGGAAAGCCTGTTGGTGACGCTGTTCTTTTTTCTGTTATTGCACGCGATGGAACGGCCGCCGGCGCTCGGAACTTCAATCACCTCGGGATTTACGCTGGCAGCCTATCTGCTGACCTTTCACGGGTCCGCAATTGTGGTTGGAGTAGTAGTGGCGTGGGCAATTTACGATCGCGTGCGATGGTTTTCAGCAGGGGAAAAATCCGACCCGACGTACCGGCCGTTGTACGTGGCGTTTCTGATCGCTCTGAGCATCTGCCTCGTATTCCACAACCTGTTGTGGATGAATTACACCATCGCCGCGCTCGTACTCGGGACGCTCGGGATCGGCGCTCTGGAATTGTGGGCCAAGTTGTGCCGGCGATTTCGACGCCCGGGTCCGGCATTCTTCGGAGGGTTGGCAGCTGGCGGATTGGCGATCGTTGCAGTAACGGCAGTGCTGGCGAATAGCTTGCGCCACCCGGCGAAAATCGTGGTTACGCATCTGATGCCGTCCCTGTTTGGAACCTCGGGCGGAGTGGACGAGCTTCAATCCCCGGTGTATGAGCTGGGTCATTTCACTTTGATTCCGGCCTTGCGCCAGTTTTACGGCGCGTTCTTTTTCGCATTGATCGGATTGTTTTTGCTGGGCGGCTATCTTCTCAAGCGAAGGGATCCAGGGCGAGCGCTCATCTTCTTTTGGGGCCTTACAACGTTTGTGCTAGCGATGGGCCAACTCCGAATGACTTACTACTATGCCATTGCCGTGGCGCTCGCGACCGGCTTTGCGGCAGACTGCCTGATCGCATCCGGCCGCAAGGCGGCGTGGGCAATCGGCTTATGCCTGGCGCTTCTGGTGTTCGGGCCGAACCTCTACGCAGCAATCAACGGCTATGCATCCACGGGAATATCGGAGGACTGGAAAGAGACGTTGCAGTGGATGCGCGCATCCACTCCGGAACCGTTCGTGGATCCAGCATTTTTCTATGCGAGATACCGCCGGCGAGATTTCGGGCCAGACTATCGCTATCCTTCCAGCGCCTACAGCGTGTTGGCCTGGTGGGATTACGGCTATTGGATTGAGGATGTGGCCAGACGAATCCCGGTGACGAATCCGACTCAGGAAAACGCCTCCGCTGCCGCCGATTTTTTTCTAGCGCAGTCCGAGCAGGAAGCGGTTCCACTTTTGCAAGCGCAGCGCGCGCGCTACGTAGTGGTGGACGAGCGGCTTCCGCTATGGCCATCCGAACAGAACGTAATGGTCGGCGATTTTCCGTTATTCTTCGCGTATGCAAGGAGGCATCGGCAAAGGGAATATCTGCTGCTGGTGTACGAATCCAACGCAGCGGGCGAATTGGCGCCGAGGATGTTTTATCTTCCGGCCTACTATCGAAGCATGGCGATCCGGCTGTTCGTATTCGGAGGCCAAGCCGTGGATGGGCGCGACGGCGCGACAATTCTATCTCTTCGTCAGAAAACGTTTCCCAACGGTAGGACATACCAGGAGGTACTTGCAACCAAGCGATTCGAGTCCGCGAAGGCAGCGTTGGCGGCGGAAATGGGTTGCCGGAATGAAGGCTGCGTGTTGGTGGGCGATAATCCGATGGTGAGTCCGGTAGCGCTGGAGCCATTGCAGCAATTGCGGCCCGTGTTTGCCTCCACGAGTTCGGTACTCGGGTTCGGCAGCAGTGGGCGGAAGGCGGTGCAAGTATACGAATTCACCGGCGCGACGCGGTGACTTGAGTAGTTGGTGGTGGGTCAGTTCTGCGCGATTTGTGAGTTACTATGCTGTTCCGCCGATGGGAGCTTGCCAGCGAAACAGAAAAAAGTGGTGACCGCACAGCGAGCACCGATAGGGCTGGAGAAGCCAGTTGATAGCTTTCTCCAGGGCGTTTCGCACGCCAACACTTCTAAAATCGACAGACCTGCAGTAGGGGCAGTGGGAGAATTTCTCTGCTCTCGTGCGGATCATAATCTGCCCTATGCGTCGGCTTTCGCCGGGCTGCGTGCGGCGGCGCCCGATTGTTTTCGAATGGATGGCATAGCGCCCGGTGCTTCGGAGCTTCCGCGACTGCCGCCGGCGGAACGGCCGGCTTCTCTCGCAGCGGTTATTTGTTCCGGTGTTCGCACGTCGGGCTCCGACAGTTTCACATGTTCCTTCGCGCGGGCGACCTGTCGCTTGTGGCGCTTTAGTAATCGCTTGTTCAATCTGCTTCCTCCGCGACGCTCGAGACCATGGCCTCGGTGGTGAGCATGAGCGATGCGATGGAGGCTGCATTCTGCAGGGCCGTGCGAGTGACTTTCGTTGGATCAATTACGCCGGCCTTCACCAGGTCTTCGTACTTTTCAGTGGCGGCATTGAAGCCGAAGTTTGGATCCGCCTGGTTCTTGATATGTTCGGCGACCACGGCGCCCTCGGTTCCACAATTGAGCACAATCTGGCGGACCGGCTCCTCGCATGCGCGTCGAACGATGGTCACGCCGAACTGTTCGTCACCGGGGAGCGTCAACTTTTCGAGCGCAATGCCCGCGCGTAGCAGCGCGACACCGCCGCCCGGCACGATCCCTTCCTCAACCGCGGCGCGGGTGGCATTGAGAGCATCCTCGACGCGAGCTTTTTTCTCTTTCATCTCGGTCTCGGTAGCGGCGCCGACTTTGATGATTGCCACACCACCCGCGAGTTTCGCCAGCCGCTCCTGCAGTTTTTCCTTATCGTAATCCGAGGTTGTTTCTTCCACTTGGGAACGGAGTTGCTTGATCCTGCCTTCGATGTCTTTCTGAGTTCCCGCGCCGTCGATAATGGTGGTGTTGTCTTTATTCACCGTGACGCGCTTAGCGCGCCCCAGATCGGCCAACTGAACGCCTTCCAGCTTGATACCGGTTTCTTCCATGATGGCTTTGCCGCCGGTCAGGATCGCAATATCGTCGAGCATGGCTTTGCGACGAT
>JBEKJJ010000201.1:0-13597 GCA_050011295.1 Bryobacteraceae bacterium | reverse complement strand
GCCTTCACGGCTTGGGCTTCCGATTCTTCGATCACAGGATATACAACGTAGGCCTGGCGTCCCAACGTGACTTGCTTCTGCAGAAAACTGTAGACGCGTTCTACTTCATCTTCGGTGACGTGCTTGGTCTGGATCGGCTTCCGGCCCGGAGGCATTTCATCGATCACGGAAATATCCAGATCGCCGTAGATGGTGAGCGCGAGAGTTCGTGGGATCGGAGTTGCGGTCATCACCAGAACATCCGGATTCTTAGCTTTTGAAACCAATTGCAAACGCTGCATCACGCCGAAGCGATGTTGCTCATCGACGATGGCCAGGCCGAGATTCTTCCACTCGACGTCTTCTTCGATCAGTGCGTGGGTGCCGATGCCGATATGTACCAGTCCCGCGGCCATGAGCTTTTTGAGTTGCGTTTTTTCTCTCGCCGTAGACGAGCCGGTGAGCAGCGCGACCACATAGCCAGCCTTCTGGAACATATTCTTGAAATTGATATAGTGCTGGCCGGCCAGAATCTCGGTCGGCGCGAGCACAGCCACCTGATATCCATTCTCGATCGCGATCACGGCGGCCTCCGCAGCCACTAGCGTCTTTCCGCTGCCGACATCTCCCTGCAAAAGCCGGCTCATCGGGTGCGGCGCCTGCATGTCTTCGGCGATTTCCTTCAACACCCGTTTTTGCGCGCTGGTGGGCTTGAAGGGCAGCATGGCTTTGATGCATTCGCGGACGCGATCGTTCAACTCGAAGGAGATGCCAGCCTGCACTCGCGCCTTGGCGCGCTTCAGGGACAGGCCGCATTCCAGCCAGAAGAATTCCTCAAAGATCAGCCGCCATTGGGCTGGGCTGCGAAACGCGTTCAGCAGCCGAACGTCGGTTCCGGACTCGGGAAAATGCAGCGCTTGGGCTGCGGTCCAGCGATCCGGCAGCTTCAGACGGTCGCGTATTACTGCTGGCAGAGGGTCCGCGAGCGGCTCGATGGATCCAAGAATGCGATGGACGATGGCACGGAATACTCGCGTGGTGATCTTGCCGGCAGCTTCATAGATCGGGACGATGCGGCCGGTGTGGAGCGCGGCCTCGCCTTCCGAATCATCCGCGGAGAGGATTTCGAACTCGGGGTGCATGATCAGCAGGTCGCCTGTGTAGCTATCAAGCTCCACCTTGCCGAATAGCGCCACGCGTAGCCCGGGCGTGAAACGATCGGCAAGATAACCGCCATGAAACCATTTGCCCATCAACGGCTGGCGCGATGAATCCGTAAAGATTGCCTCAAACAATCCAAGATTGCGCCTCCGGAAGCCGGCCAGGCGCGCGGATTTCACTTCCGCAATCACGGTGGCCATTTCTCCGGGAGCGAGTTGCGCGATGGTTTTGACGTTGGTGCGGTCTTCGTAGCGGAACGGCGCGTAGGCCAGCAAATCTTCTATCGTCACCAGGCCCTTGGCCTGCAGCATCTCGGCGCGCGCGGGTCCTACGCCTTTTACGTATTTGAGAGGAGTGGAAGTGTCCAACGGAGATTGTCCAACAGGAGTTACCCCAGTGTACAATGACGCGTGATGAAGACACTCGCACTCCTCGGCGCGTTCAGCGCCCTTTTGACGGCAGCGGACGTTCGTCTCGGCATAATCGGCACCGATACTTCGCACGCGACCGCCTTTACGAAAATTCTGAATGATGTCACCGCGCCGGATCACGTGGCGGGCGCGCGCGTGGTTGCTGCTTACAAGGGCGGCAGCGCCGACATCGAAGCCAGCCGAACGCGGGTGGATCAGTTCGCCGCTGAACTTCGTGACAAGTGGCAAGTGAAAATCGTCGACAGTATTGAAGAGCTGTGCAGCCAAGTGGACGCGGTGCTGTTGCTGAGCAATGACGGGCGGGTGCATCTGGCGCAAGCCCGCAAGGTCATGGCCGCTCACAAGCCGTTGTTTATCGACAAGCCGCTGGCGTCCACGTTGGAAGATGCCCGCGAGATTGCGCGATTGGCGAAGTCCGAAAGCGTTCCGTGGTTTAGTTCGTCCAGTATGCGGTTTGGCGGGGTTGCGTCGCTTCGGAGCGACGATCTGGAAGGCGCGATGACGTGGGGCCCGGGGCCGCTCGAAGAGCATCACCAACTGGATCTCTCGTGGTACGCCATTCATCCCATCGAAATGCTTTACACGCTGATGGGACAAGGCTGCGAGGAGGTAACGCGGATTTCGACGGCCGATTCGGACGTGATTGTGGGACGCTGGAAAGGCGGACGGATTGGCACGGTGCAGGCGCTGCGGCCGTATGGGGATTACGGAGCGGTTGTGCATCGGAAGAATCCGAAGGGGCAGACGTCGGAAGTTTCGCGGAAAGTGGATGGCGGCTACGCGCCGCTGGTGGTGGAGATCGTTAAGTTCTTTCAGACTGGAAATGCGCCGGTTTCGAATGCAGAGACGCTCGAGATATTTGCGTTTATGGATGCGGCGCAGAGGAGTAAGGAAGCAGGGGGGAAGCCTGAGGCGTTGCGATGAGGATTTATGAGCAAGCTGGCTGAAAAACATTGTGTTCCGTGCCGCGGAGGCGTTCCGCGGCTGGCGGGAGAGGCGTTGATCCCATTCGCCCAGCAACTGCCGGACTGGAAGATTGTCGAAGAGCATGATATCGCCAAAAGTTTTCCCTTTCCTGATTTCAAAACCGCGCTGGACTTCGTGAACCGGGTTGGGGTCGTCGCTGAACAGGAGGGCCATCATCCGGATTTGTGTCTCGCCTGGGGCAAGGTGGATGTTCAGATCTATACGCACAAGATCAAAGGCCTGACGGAGAGCGATTTTATTCTGGCGGCGAAAATCGACGAAATCTATCTAAGGCCGTCGGCATGAGTGCCGACGCTGTAGGCAAGAGTGCCTGCGCCACGGGTTAGCGCGGGGATTGCAGATCGTTTGGATCGCCATGCGGGCGCAGGCGCTGCAGCTCGTGCCATTGCTGGATGGTGAGCAGCACGCGGAGTTTCAGGCTCAGCTCGGTGAGCGAATGAGTCAGGTCGATGCGGGCGGCGATCAATTGTTCGAGGGCTTGGTTGGCTTTGGCCTGGTCGACGGGATCGGCGTTGAACTGGTCTTCCAGGTTCTGCTCGGCGCGCAGGACTTTCGCCCGGACCTCGAGCAAATGCGGCTGAGCCTCGGTGACCGCGGCACGGATGTCATGCACCTGGGCCGGCGTGAGGTCCAACTGCTTGACGACAGGTTTATTCCCCCACCACGGATAAAGACTTTGGGGCATTTGCGCCAGCAGTGCGGCGCTGAATACGAACAAGGCGAGGATGAAACGGAGCAGCATTATTTTTCGAAGAGTTTGTGCAGCGGCTGAATCGCCTTCGGCTCGGAAGATTGCTCCATCGCGGCGAGATCGGAGTACAACTGTTCGTCGTTAGTGAGAGACACTGGGGATTTCCTGAAATGCGGCAGCGTTAATCCGGCCACCACCACCGCCAACATCGTGGCCGAGAGGGCCCAGCGTAGCGGCACGAAATTGCGGCTGGGATGGTTGAGCCGGGTGTGGATATTGCGGCGCTGCGCGGCCAAGAATTCTTCGGAAACCTCCGGCGCGGCGATTACACCTTGGCGCGCCAGGCACAGGCGTTCCATTTCAACGCGGCATTCGCCGCAGGTCTCGAGATGGGAATCTTCTTCCTTCAGGCCGTACAGCCATTTTTGAAAATCATCTTCATTCCAATGTTTCATTGCTTCCCTCGATCGCGAAAGTACAGATCGTGCAGCTCCTCCCGAAGCTTTTCAATGGCACGAAACAAGTGTACCTTCACCGTTCCAACATCCAAATCCAGAATCCCGGCTATGTCGGCCAGGCTCCGGTCTTCATAATGCCTCAAAGCGAACACGGCGCGCTGCCTTAGGCTGAGTTTATCAAGCGCGCTCTGCAGCCGGCCGCCTATTTCGGCGGCGAAGATCTGGTCTTCGGCGTTCGGTCCGCTGGATGCGGCTAGGCGGAGGATGTTTTCCTCATCTTCCTGTGCCGGACGCTTCTTCCAAAACTGCCAGCGGCGAGATCGTAACCGGTCGAGGCAAGTATTGACCGCAATTCGGGTCAACCAACTTCCCGGGTTGTCCAAGTCCTTCGATCCAGGCCGGTTGAGCGATTGCCAGGCTTTTATGAACGTATCCTGGGTGGCCGAGTCCGCTTCTGAGATGTCCTGGAGCATCCGCTTGCAGAGCAGGAAGATCCGCTTCTGCTCGGACGTCATCCAGGCGCTGAATTCGCGCGTGCTGGTCTCGCGGTCCAGACTGACTTCCAGCCGATCGGCCATCGCGCCCATCATACATTCTTGACGAGGGTCAGGGGATTTGGTTGACAGGGGTTCGATAAATGATTGAGCGATAGGAGGTTTGGGATGTTTGGAGAGCGGTTACTAGTGATCGCCGTTTTGGAGGGCGGTGGCGAATTGGGCCTGCTCCAGAAGGCGCGAAACCGCGGACTTACTGTCTTCCGACAAGGACTTGGTGCTGAAAATTGAGCAGCCTTTGGCGATGTGCTGGACATCGGAGGCGTCTTCTTCGACCAGCATCTCATGCTCTACCCAATTGGAAAGCGGGATGTTACGGAAATACAGCCGTTCCTGCATGACCATGGACTTTTTGCGGGCGGCAATGGACTTGTTCTCGCGGAAGTAGTGGCGCTCTTCCACGCGGAAGTCCTGCATGAAATCGTCCAGGGCCCGACGGCGAGCTTCCTGTTCCGTAGCCTTGACACGCTCTTCCATAGTGTTCTTCTGGGTTTTCACTTCAGCGCGGGCTTCGGCCAGGCGGCCGCGTTCCCGGGCGATGGCGACTTCCATGCGGGCGTGCATAATGTAATACGCCAGCAAAGCTGACCCGGCGGCGATGAAAACCGGCAGGAGTATCCACAACATAGCGTCTAGCTGCATACCGATCTAGTATCGGCAGTAGGAGGAAGGAACCTTAGGTACCATGTCAGGGAATGTTTCAAAGGATCTCAGATTGGGAGCCGTCGATTTTGGTGCCTGAAAGCAATGCTACGAATAGGGATAAGCGTAACGTAAAGAGGGCTTTGAGGGCGGATTTGATGCGGAAAAGCAGGCCGGTGAGGAAGCCATAGTGTTTGCCGTAGTAAACGGCCAGGCCGTGGACGCGGTCGGCGTCGAGGATGTTTTTCGAGGATTCCGAATAAGGGGAGTTGGGCGTATAGAGCGCGGTTACTTGTGGTAACGCCAGGATTTTGCGGGAGGCGCGGCGAATCTGATAGCAGAGTTCGGCGTCGGACCAGAATTCGCCGTAACGCTCGTCGAGATAGTTGATGCCCTTGACGAAGTATTTTCGGACGAAGAATGCTTCGAAAGTTGCGTATTCCACGGGAACGGCGCCAGCGGCTTTGTCGATCTCAACCGGGGTTAGATCGAGTCCGGTGGAGGGTGTTGGCAAGAGGAAGAACTGGGCATGCGAACGCGATTCGGTATCCAATAAAAGCGGGCACAGCGCGGCGGCATCCTGGTCCGATTCCATGCGTGCCAGCAGGGATGGAATGGTGTTGGGCAACACTTCTACCTGCGGTGTGAGCAAGAGAAGATGCTCGCCGGCCGCGGTGCGCGTGGCGATATTGAGGGCTTTGGTTCGTCCGAAATAGCGCGGCAGGCGCAGGATGGTGACGCCTTCGAACTCGGAATCCAGCTGGGGACTTTCGTCGTGGGAGCCGCAATCCACCACCAGGATTTCGATCACCGCCCGATCGTTGGAACCTTCGATCGCGGCCAGGCACCGGCGCAGAGCGGGAGCGCTGTCGTAAGAAAAAACCAGCGCGGTGACCTTGGGCGTTGGCGCAGGTTGTTCGGGAAGCGGCTGCGGATCGGGCTCGGCTTCAATTACCGGGGCCTCTTTGCGGGCCTCTACTTTTCTTTTGCTGGCAATTGGCATGTCACTTAGGAGTAGTCATCAACCAGTCGCTCCCGAGCAAGGAGACTTTGGTGGGAGCTGTTTTGAGCGGAATGGAGAACGTGGACATTTCGTTGGCGGTGGGCAGCCAGTAGACCTTTCTCTCGGTTCGAGTGCTGACTTCGACGGGGACAAAGGTGGAGAAATCGTCATCCACATTCTGCTGGACTAATGTTCCGGTAAGTTTGGCGCCGCGAAAGGCGTAGGTCATCTTTACAGCCGGTATGCCGGTGCCGTAGACCCAGTTGTCGAAGAAGGCCTTGAGGGAGGGATCGGGCGAAGAGGGCGGCGAATATTCGGCGGCAAGCTGGCGAAACTGTTCGGTGCTGACGGTGGCAAAGCGATAGCGGGTGCAAAGTTCGTGCAGGAACGCGAGGAATTTTTCATCGCCCAGGCGCCGGCGCAGCATGTGCATTATCCAGGTGCCTTTTTCATAGGTCACGGTTCGCCACGCGTGCGGGGCGATGGAGGATTGGAGGCGGAATCCCCAAGTAATGGGTCCGGCGGATTCGAGGGTGCGTCCGCTGGCCAGCTTAGCGAGAAGATCGTTTTTGTAGTCGGTGAGCAAGTTGTCGATGGCCTGGGGCCCTTTGTTCTTTTCCATCAGCAGGAGCGCCGAGTAGTTGGCGAGCGATTCGATGAGCCACTCATCCTGATAGCCGGCTGGGACCACCATATTACCCCACCACTGGTGCGCCGTTTCGTGAGCTTCGATGAGCTCGGAAAAAAAGGTCTCCGAAGATGGGGCGCGGAAGGAGGGCGGGCGTTGTTCCGGATTGAGATAGGCCAGGGTGGAAATGTAGACCAAGCCGGGAAATCCCTGGCCGAAAGTGCCGGGAATGGGTGTGATGCTGAGGTAGGGCAGGGGTGGTGGGCCGAATTTCGCGGTCATGAATTCGATGGCGGCCGCAACGTCCTTGGCCAGAAGTTCGAGACGGGGCGCGGGATTGGAAGGAGTGGAGGGCTGGTGAGGAGCCAGGGAGGGTGCGGCCTTGTTCTCGAGCGCGGTTTCGAAATGGCGATTGGCATACACGTCGATTTTGTAGCCGTCTTGCACGACGGAAACCGATTGGAAATCGCCCAGATTGAAGCCGGCAAAACGAACCGGGACGTCGGTGGCGCGGCGGGTGATGCGCCAATCGCCGTCGATGTGATCGTCAATCAGGGCGCCGGTAGCGACTACGGTCAGATTTCTCGGATACCGGAACGTCAGATCGTACTTGGCAAACTCCGTGCCTACGCGGGGATACCAGGTGCCGCGGGCGGAGACGAAATAAACTCCATCGCCGGCGGTTTGGATGACATGTCCTTCGTGATGGATTTCGATTTCATGCGGGTGGGTGGGATCGAGAGGAGTTTCAGGAACCAGCAGGATGAGGTCGTTATCGTTGCTCGATATAAGGTTGGAACGTATGGATTCACGCTGAAACACCTCCACAGGTTTTCCATCGATGGAGGCGGCGGTCGCATGCATGCTGCTCGAAATATTGAACGGGATGCTGAGACCGAGGGGCCGTTTGGGAGTGAGGGTGAAACGGGTGACGGCTTTCAGCATGAGGTCATTATCGATGGAGCTTTCAATGCGGAAATTGTCGAGTGCGTATCGGGGGCCTGGTTCGGCCGAGCCTGCGCGGGCGGAGCGCGACGGGAAGCTGGTCCAAGTGTCGAAGTAGGTGCGGTTGTCGTTGTAGGTGAGTTTACCGGCGAAGATCTGTTCATGCGCGGCGGGATCGTATAGAACGTCAAATGTTCCGAGTTGCAGACCGGAAACCGCCATATAGAAAACGCCCGATTTGCGGTCGCCCGAGATGAGGTCGTTCACGAGCCGGGCGATGAAGCTGTCGGTGAGGTTGTGGACGACGGAGGTCCAGGTAGTAGCTATGAGGCTGGCAATCTCGGGAGTTTTCTTCAGACTTGGGCTCGCCTGGATCTGAGATAGAAGCTGCTCGGCGGTGTCGTCGGAGAAGATCAGTACCGCGCCTTTGAAATGCTCATTCAAATTGGGCGAGTTGGTGAAGGTAGAGAGCGACAGGCGCTCGCTACGGACGGGTGGCATTATGAGCAGTTCGGCGTCGCCGCCTTCTTCATTGGCTACGAAAACTGCGCCGGTCCGGACTCCTGCGACGGGAGTGGTGAAGATGAGGAAGCCGGAGTTCAGATAGATTTTGAGATCTTCCTTTTGGAAGTTGAGCTCAATGACGCGGTAGCATTCGTCGGGGTCGAGCGAGATTTGTTGAAGCTGGTGGGCGAGATCGGCCGCGGTGGTGGCTGCGTGGAGGTGGAGGGTGAGGAGGAGCAGCAGCGGGGAGAGGCGGACCACTTAAACAGTTTAGCGAAGGTCGGGGCGGACGCTGGAGGCTTAAGCCACGAAGGTGCCGTCTTGACGCATCCGACGATTTTTGTGTTGGGAGGTGTGTTGTTTGTAAGTGATTGTACCGTTGGAGGATACGGCTCGGTTTGGGGAGTTTTGACGATCGAAAATTCGCGATGCGTCATGTTCGCGGGGCATGGCCCCACGCCACGTGGGAGCTGTGGTCTTGAAGTGGGCCGCTTCTTCCTCATGCCGGTTCCAGATTAACTCTAAGTCGCGGGGCATGGCCTCGCGCCACTCTTGGAAGTTGTTGCGAGCGGTGGAGAAATAATGCTGGTGGATTGGTCACTCGTGCCGGAGGGCTATGATTGGGTCCAGTTCGGTGGCCCCGCGGGTGGGGATGTAGGTCGCGGTTCGGTAGGTGCGCCGGAACGCCGAGATGAGTCTCGGCGCTGCAGACACGAGTGTCTGCGCCACGTCGGTTACTTGCCTACTACGAGGATGGAGAAGGAGTCTGGGAGCATGGGGCCGCGGCGTTCGCCTGCGGGGGTTGGGCCGAAGTCGGCGGCGATTAGGAGGATGTGGCCGGTTTTTGAGTCTAGCGTTAGGGTTTTGGCGCTCACTTTGGTTGGGAGGGTTTGTTCCACTGCGAAGCTGGTTGGGCTGTTTTCCTTGACTATGGTGAGGGTGCCGTCGCCTTGCGAGCTAAAGGCTTCCATGGTGGAGGGGTTGAAAACCGCGCCGTCGGTGCCGCGTCCGATGGGAAGAGTGGTGATGATTTTTCCATCCTTGGCGTCGAGCACCACCATGTTTTGCGGCTCACGGCAAGCGGCGAATAGAATGTGATTCTTTACGTCCATGGCCAGGCCGGCGCAGCCGCCGCCTTTGCCGGCGAGATCGTATTGAGCTGTTACGGTCAGCGTTTTCGCATCCACGACCGCGATTTTGTCTTTGTCTTCGATGTCGACGTACAAATGGCCCTTGCCGTCGCTCGCGGCTTGCTCGGGTGCGCCACCTAGGTCGACGGTGCCGGCGATGGAGCCATCGGCGGCGTTGATCACTGTTGCGTTCGGAGCGCGGTGGCTGAAGATCCAGACGCGGCTGTTAAACGGGTCGAACAGAATGCCGTCGTGCGCCGCGCGCGTTGGCGTTCGAGATTTCGCCGACGGGATCGAGCGTATCGAGATTGAAGACGCTGATGCGGGCGCCGGTTCCGGTGCGTGGGATGTAGAGACGGCGTCCGGCGGAATCGGCGTAGACGTAATCGAAACCGCCTGCGCCGCCGACCTTGGCTGTTTTGAGGATTTTGTAGGGGCCGGAGTCTTGGGAGAAGGCAAGAATGGTGAGAGCGGCGATTAGGGGGATTGAGCGCATATCGATTGAAGTATACAACCCCCTTTGGCAGCGCATGGCGCTGCCCCACTGGGGCTAAAGATTTGCAATTGGTTGTGAAGTGGGTTTGGCTAGGAGACTCAGAAATACGGCGATTGTGAAGTTGGCGCAGAGGCCTAGGAATCCGGCGCTCAGGCCCAGGAATGGATCGTGTTTGGTGAGGAACAGGATTGCCATTGAGGCTACGCCGAAGGTCAGGCCGGCGAATACGCCGGGCATGGTGACGCGCTTCCAGAAGAGTCCTAACACAACTCCGGGGAAAAGCTGGGTGATGCCTGCGTAGGCCAGCAGCAGGAGCGATACCAGGGTTGTAGATCCATGGATGGCGAGATAGAGGCTGATCAGGCTGATCACCACCACCATGAGCCGGGCGATTCTGCCGACTTCGTGGTCGTTCATTTTGGGCGCGAAGAGCGGACGGAACAGATTTTTCGCGAACACCGTGGCGGAGGAAAGAACCAGGATCGCGGCGGGGACCATGGCGGTGAGGGCGCCGGCGCCACCAATAACGCCGAGGAACCACGGTGGGAAAGTCTTGCGCACCATGGCGAGCAGCGAGAGATCGCCATCGCGGAGATTCGGGAGCACAAGGATGGCCGCGAATCCGACGAAGAGCATCATGGTGAGGCTGAGCGTGTAGAGCGGCATGATTACGGCGTTGCGGCGCAAGGTTTCGGAGCTTTTGGCGCTGAAGGCGGCTCCGAAGGAATGCGGCCACATATAGACGCCTAGACCGGTCAAGAGAACTGTTGAGATGTACCACGCGTGGCCGAGGTTGGGAGTGGCGCCGGGCATCACGAAATGGCTGGGCTTCGCGTGAATCAGGGCGGTGAACATCGGGCCGATCCCGCCGAAGTAAGCGAACGGTATTCCGATACCGACCGCCGCCGCGGCAATCAGCATCAGAATGTCTTTCAAGACGCTGACCCAGGCTACGGCGCGCAGTCCGCCGGTTAGGACGAATCCCGCTAGCAGAATTACCGCGACTAGCATGGCTGGAACGCGGCCGATGCCGTCGAAACTGGCCACTTCGGCGATGATTCCGAATCCGGTGATCTGGAGTTCGAGGTAGGGGATCATGAAGACAATCCCGACTAGGGAAACAGCGGCGGCGAGATATTTGCTGCGGTAGCGCCAGGTGAAGAAATCGGATTGAGTTTGGAGTTTGTGGCGGCGGCCGAGTTCCCAGATGGGCGGGAGTATGAAGAATGAGACGACGTAGGCGAGGGTGATGTAGGCCAGGATGTAAAGCGTGGGTGCGCCGCGCGAGTAGGCCCAGCCGCTGGCGCCGAGGAACGAAAAAGTGGTGTACACTTCGCCGGCCATCAGTAGCCACATCAGGAGCACGCCGAAGCCGCGGTTGGCTACGGTCCACTGTTCGAGATCCATTTTGCGGCGCGCTCCGGCGTAGAAGCCGATGACGGAACCCAGTGCCACGATGGCGAGGATGATTCCCAAGGCAGTCGCGCTTGGGGTCATGCGGGGGGATTATCCTTTTCGTGACGCCGGCGAGTTTCGATAAAGTATGCGCCCCACATGCAGAGCGGCGTGAGCAGCATCCATAGGGTGAGCCAGAACAGGTTGAATGGCAGGCCCAGCACGATTGGGTAGATTCGATCCCACAGGGAGACCGTGAAGCACATGGCGGCGAACGGGATCAGTGCGAGCAGCAGGGCTCCCAGGGTGGGTGGTTTTACGGTGGGTGGGTCGACGTTCGAAGGGGGTGGTATCCAGTAATGATACTGCTTTGCTAGTGTCGAGTGATGCGGTTCGCGCTGCTAATGTTGGCCATTCCTTTGGCTGCGCAGGATCCTTTTGAAATACACGTTTACGAATATGAGCCGCTGTCGCTCGGTGAATATAGTCTAGAGGCGCATTTGAATACGATGCTCCAAGGGACTGGCTCGCGAAACGGGACGCTGCTCCCGACCGATCACCAGACGCATCTTACTTTGGAGCCGACGCTCGGATTGTCGGAGAATTTCGCGATCGGGTGGATGTTCCTGAATGCGTGGGAGCCGGGTTATACGCCGCAATTTGCCGGTTGGCGGGTGTTGCCGCACTTTTATGCTCCGGAAAGGTGGCATCTACCTTTTCGGCTGGGCTTCGTATCGGAATTTTCGTTTCAGAAGACGCGGTATGAAGAGAATTCGCGTCGCGCGGAGCTGCGGCCGATACTCGATCGCGAGTTTACGCGATGGCAGGTGGTGTTCAATCCGGTTTTCGAACGGGCTTTGCATGGGCCGGGCACCGAGCATGGATGGAATTTCGAGCCGGCTATGCTGGTTCGTTGGAAGCGCAAAACGTTTTCGCCGTCGCTCGAATATTACGGCGAAGTGGAGAGCATCAATGTGCGTCCGCGTGCGCAGCCGGAGGTGCATCAGTTGTTTGCCGGCGGGGATTGGAATGCGGGGCCGGTGTTCAGCATCAACGTGGGTGTGGGGTTTGATTTGACACGGCGTGGGCCCGGAGCGATCCTGAAGAGCCGGTTTGAATGGGATTGGAGGAAAGGCGGGAGGCCTTGAAAGTTAGCGTAATACAACGGGTTTGCCGTGGGGGGTGTGGCGATAGGCGTCGGCCCAGGCTTCTTTGCGGGTTTCGATGGCTTCCGCGGTGGTTAGGCCTTTGGCCGTGACGAGGCGTTCGAGGGCGCGGAGCCAATTCTGGTAATAGCTGCGATCGGCGCCTGCTTTTATTTCCTCGGCCAGGGTTTCGGACCATTCCTTCCAGGTGAAATGGCCTTGCTCGGAAAGTTTGACCGCTAGCGCGAAGGCTTGCGCTTCCCAGGGTTCGGCGAATACTTTTTCAGGCTGGTTCAAGATAGTCATCCCACATATCGATATAGACTGAATCGCGCGGTGAGGCTTCCGCGCCCCATAGTTCGCGCGCGGTGAAGCGGACTGAATAAACGTTTTGCGGATTCTCGCCTAGAAACTGTGCGTTGGTGTCTGGAAATACGTAGACGCCTTGATGAAGATGGATGGTGCCGAGCTTGCCGCGGGCGTAGCGCGGGAGACGGGTGTGGCCGGTGGGATTTATGTTGCGGGCGCGAACTCGCTGTCCGATTTGGAAGCGCTGCGCTACCGGAACGTCGCGGCTGGCGAGGGCGCCGGTGCGGAGCATGCGCGGAACTTGATCCGCGGTGACGGCTGGTGTTGCTTTGGGTGCATCCGGAGATGGGCTGCCGGTCGCGATTTCGTCCTTGGTGACCATCCCAGTCTTGACGATTAGTTTTTCGAGGCGCGCGGTCCACTTTTCGTAGTAGCTCATGCGCAGGTAATCGGCGGCGGGGATCAGCTCGATTTCGTGGCGTCCGGCGTCGATGTTCCATTTGCGCGCGGCGCGGGTGGCCATGTTCAGCGCGAATGCAAGCGCTTCCCAACGGGAGTGGAATACGGGTTCATCTTTTTCGTACTGAATGGGGCCCAGGCCGTGCATGCCGCCCATATCGTGGACGCCGTTCATTTGGGAGGGCTCACTTTCGCGACGCCGACCATGGCGTCGCGTGTGACTAAGGCCGCTAGCTGGTCTTCCGTCATTCCATCGGTGCCGGGCGGCCGCTCCGGCAGGACCAGGTAGCGGAGCTCAGCGGTGCTATTTGCGGCCGATGTCGAGCAGATCGTCCGCAGCCGGAAGCCCTGGAATCCGTCCTTGTTGGACTGATTCTCGATACCAGCGTCATCGTCCGGGCTGAGCGGCGCGGTAAGAGAGTGGCAGAGATCATGGCACAAATCCGAGAGATGTATGGCGAGGCTGAGGTTGGCGTCTCGGTGGTGACTATCGCTGAGCTGGCGCATGGTGTGCAGCGGTCCAAGCTGGAAGCGCAACGCGAACGCAGTCAGGGCCTTCGTTGACGATGTGCTGGCCACACTGACCGTATACCCAGTGACGGCTGACATCGCGCAGCGGGTGGGCGTCATCTCTGGCCAGGCGGCTGCTCAGGGCGTCACGCTTACCCACCGGCGATTGC
>JBEKJJ010000200.1:0-13672 GCA_050011295.1 Bryobacteraceae bacterium | reverse complement strand
CCGGCGTTGGATGCAACACCGCCCGACACGATCAATGCTCTGGCGCCGGTCTCCTCGGCGGAAGCAATAGCGCGGCGTAGCAGTTCTTCGATCACGGTTCGTTGAAATGACGCCAGCATGTCCAGCGTGGCCTGCGGCGTTGACCCCAGCCAATCCACGATGGAAGGATTCTGTAACTTACGGCGAGCCTCGATTTCGCCCGCGAGATCGCGCTGCTCCACCCAGCGCAAGACGGCGGTTTTCAATCCACTGAAGCTGAAATCCAGCTTGTTGCCTTTCATGTGCGCGAGTGTGAATTTGACGGCGCGCGGATCGCCATGCGGCGCGAGTTGATCGATGATGGGGCCGCCGGGATATCCGAAGCCCAGCAGCTTAGCCACTTTGTCATAAGCTTCGCCGGCGGCATCATCGCGAGTTCTTCCCAGCAAGCGGTAAGTGAATCCTTCGCGAACTTCGAACAAATGCGTGTGGCCGCCGCTTACCACTAAAGCCACGGCCGGCAACTCAACGGGCGCTTCGCTCGATTCCAGAATCACGGCATGGATGTGCCCTTCGATGTGGTTCACACCGATGAGCGGCAAGTTCCGCGCGAAGCAGATGGATTTCGCGTAGGTGATGCCCACCAGCAGCGAGCCCACCAGCCCGGGGCCTTCGGTAACCGCGATGGCGCTGAGGTCATCAAAGCTGGTCCCGGCTTGTTCCAACGCGAGGCGCGTAACCGGAACAATCGCGCGCAGATGCTCGCGCGAAGCCAGCTCGGGAACCACGCCACCATACTTGCCGTGAGTCGCCATTTGCGAGGCCACTACGGACGATAAAATCCGGCGGCCATCCTCGACAACGGCGGCGGCGGTTTCATCGCACGAAGTCTCGATCGCAAGGATGCGCACTGGTATCGTGAAGTTTGGATCTCTCCCAGTTCAATTATCACTTGCCGGAGAGTTCGATCGCGCAAGCGCCGCTCCGCGACCGGGCAAGCTCGCGCATGCTGGTCTTGTATCGCGAAGAACGGCGCTGGGAAGATCGGATGTTTCGCGACTTCCCTGGTTTCTTGCGTCCTGACGACTGCCTGGTGTTGAATGATTCGAAGGTTCTTCCATCGCGCTTGCTTGGCCGGCGCGCCGGCGTGCATTCGCCGCAGAATCTGAGCGGTGAGGTTGAGGTTCTGCTGGTGGAACCGTTGAGCGAGGATTCCAAAACCTGGACCGCGCTGGTGCATCCGGGCCGCAAAATGCGCACGGGCGAGCGCATACTTTTCGGCGACGTGGAAGCTGAGATTATCGGGCGCGGTGAATATGGCGAACGCACGGTGCGGTTCCACTGGGATGGGAATATCCAAGAATGGCTCGATAAGACCGGACATGTACCGCTGCCGCCGTACATCAAGCGTCCCGACACTATCGAGGATCGCGAACGATATCAGACGATTTTCGCGCGTGAGACCGGCTCCATCGCAGCGCCCACCGCGGGTTTGCACTTCACGTCCGAGATTCTGGACGCGTGCCGGAACCGCGGGGCCGAGATCGCGTATGTGACTTTGCATGTCGGGCTGGGTACGTTTCAGCCGGTGCGCGGCGAATCGCTGCACGCTGAGCGATTCTTTGTCAGCCAGCAAAACGCCGCCAAGATCAGATCAGCCAAGAGAGTGCTGTGCGCCGGAACCACCAGCGTGCGCGCGGTTGAGAGCATGTTCCTGGACAAGAGAGAAAAAACGGATCTCTTCATTCGTCCAGGCTTCGAGTTTCAACGAACCAACGCCATGCTCACGAATTTTCATCTTCCGCAATCCAGCTTGTTGATGTTAGTGTGCGCGCTTGCCGGTATTGAGTTTGTTCTGTCCGCGTACCGGCACGCCGTAGACGCGGGGTATCGATTCTACTCGTACGGCGATTGCATGTTGATTGTGTAGATACGGCGTATGATATCCACTAGGCGCCGAACCGATGAACCGAATAACCGAACAACCGAAGAACCGCGAAGCATGAGCGCCGACACAGCCGCCGTGCGCTCCGGCGAAGAGTTAGACCGGGCGGCGTTGACCGGATATCTTCAGGACAAGATTGAAGGCGGCACGAGTTTGACTATTGAACAATTCCCGGGCGGACACTCGAATCTCACGTATCTGCTGCGCACGCCAGCGCGTGAGTATGTGCTGCGCCGAGGTCCGCTCGGGCCCGTGGCGCCCAAGGCGCACGACATGGCGCGTGAATATATGGTGTTGAAGGCCGTGCATCCCTTCTTCGACGCCGCTCCGGAAGTTTTCCATTTGTGCGAGGACACTTCGATAATCGGAGCCGTTTTTTTCATCATGGAGAGGCGCCGTGGCATAGTAGTGCGCGATCGTATTCCACCGGAGCTCGCCGCTTTCCCGGACTATCCGGCGCGTGTCAGCCGCGGCTTTGTGGATTGCCTCGTGGAACTGCACGCCGTGGACATTGAAGAGCACGGCCTGGTTTCGCTCGGCAAGCCGGCCGGATTTCTGGAACGCCAGGTACGCGGCTGGTTCGAGCGCTGGAATCGCGCCAAGACGGAAGAAATTGCTCTGATGGAGCGCCTTATCCAGTGGCTGACGGATCATCTGCCGGTATCGCCCGAACCCACACTGGTGCACAACGATTTCAAGCTGGATAATCTGATGCTGGATGCGAACGATCCGGGGCGCATCGAAGCGGTGCTCGATTGGGAGATGGCCACGGTGGGCGATCCGCTGGTGGATCTGGGCTTGATTCTCTGTTATTGGTCGCAGCCGAGCGATCCTGGCGGCACCAAGGCGTCGCTCACATCCGAACCCGGTTGGTTTACGCGCGATGAACTGATCGGCCGCTATGCGGAGCGCACTGGCCGCGATTTGTCGCTGATCAATTATTACGAAGTTTTCGCGTTGTTCAAGCTAGCGGTAGTGTTGCAGCAGATCTATGTCCGGTTTCATCGCGGCCAGACTCAGGACGAGCGCTTCCGTCATTTCGATAAACGCGTCCACAACCTCATCCAGCAGGCCGTGGCACTGATATAATCCATGCAACACATCAGGAAAACATGGCCAATCAAGAGACCGTTTCGAACGTCAGTGAACGCGTAGCCACCATCACGCTGAATCGTCCGGACAAGCTGAATGCCTGGACCGCCATCATGGATCAGGAGGTTCGCGCGGCAATCTATGAGGCGGAGAGCGATTCCAATGTCCGCGTCATTATTCTGACCGGCGCGGGACGCGGTTTTTGCGCCGGCGCGGACATGTCGCTGCTAGGCGCTATCGCACAAGAAGGCCTGGAAAGTTATCGCGGCCCCGAGAGTTTTCTGCGGAACACCGGCAACGGCGAGCGCCAGAACGTGCGGCCCGATTTCCAGAAGAAGTATTCGTATTTTCCTTCGATTCAAAAACCAGTGATTGCCGCGGTAAACGGGCCGGCGGTGGGCCTGGGATTCATTCTTTCGCTCTACTGCGACCTGCGTTTTGCTTCCGATACCGCGCGCTTCGGGACGGCCTTTGCGAAGCGCGGACTCATCGCCGAGTATGGTCTGGCTTGGATGCTGCCACGCTTGATTGGCCCAGCCAATGCGTTGGATATGCTGTTCTCGGCGCGATTGGTGGATGCGAATGAAGCCTTGCGAATGGGTTTGGTGAATCAGGTGTTTCCCCAAGACAGCTTCATGCAGAGTGTCTACGCATACGCCAAGGACCTGGCGAACAATGTCAGCCCACGCTCCATGGGGATCATCAAAACGCAAGTTTACAACGCAATGTTTCAAACATTAGGCGAGGCCTTTGAGACTTCGGAACAGGAAATGTTGAAGAGCCTGCAATGCGAGGATTTTAAAGAGGGCGTGGCTCATTTTGTTGAGAAACGCGCGCCGGTGTTTACGGGGAGATAACCGAACCGCGACCGTAAGGGAGTCGGTGCCTGATAAGGAATCCTATGAATTTCGAATTTACAGACAAAGTCAAATCGCTCCAGAAAAAGCTGCAGGCCTTTATGGACGAACACATTTATCCAAACGAGCAGCGCTACGCGGACGAACTCAATCCGGATGACCGATGGCTTCCCTCCGAGATCATCGCAGAACTCAAACCCAAGGCTCGCGAGGCAGGACTGTGGAACCTGTTTCTGCCCGAGAGCGAGGACGGCGCGGGGCTCACCAATCTGGAGTATGCTCCGCTGTGCGAGATCATGGGCCGCTCCACGATGGCGCCGGAAGTCTTCAACTGCTCCGCGCCCGACACGGGGAACATGGAGGTGCTGGCGCGTTACGGCACTCAGGAACAAAAGGATCGCTGGCTGAAACCGTTGCTTGAGGGCGAGATGCGTTCCTGCTTTTCGATGACGGAACCAGGTGTTGCGTCTTCCGATGCCACCAACATCGAGAGCAGCATTGTTCGCGATGGCGATCAGTATGTGATCAACGGCCGCAAATGGTGGTCTTCAGGCGCGGGCGATCCACGCTGCAAGATCTCCATCTTCATGGGTAAGACCGATCCCACGGCGCCGAAACATAAACAGCAGTCTATGATTCTGGTGCCGATGGACACGCCGGGCGTCACCACAGAGCGCATGCTCACGGTTTTCGGCTACGATCATGCTCCGCATGGGCACGCAGAGATCACGTTCCGGAATGTACGAGTGCCGGTTTCGAATATTTTGCTGGGCGAAGGGCGTGGTTTCGAAATCGCGCAGGGCCGCCTGGGCCCCGGCCGCATCCACCACTGCATGCGGTTGATGGGCGTGGCCGAACGCGCGCTGGATGCGATGTGCCGGCGCGCCGATTCTCGCGTGGCCTTTGGCAAGAAAATCTCCGAGCAAGGCACTATACGCGCGGATATCGCGGAATCGCGCATGGAGATTGAGCAAGCGCGCTTGCTGGTGCTGAAAGCCGCTTACATGATGGACACGGTAGGTAATAAAGCCGCTCGCGAAGAGATCGCGATGATCAAGATCATCGCGCCGAATGTCGCACTGCGAGTGCTGGATCGCGCGATTCAGGCGTACGGCGCCGCCGGAGTTTGCCAGGACACTTTTCTCGCTGGGGCGTGGGCGAATTCCCGCACGCTGCGCCTGGCCGACGGGCCGGATGAAGTGCACCGCGAATCCATCGCCAAGCTGGAGCTGGAACGCGTGTTGGGTAAAGCTCGCGCGTCCGCACCGGCTAAATGAGCACGCTGGTGCTGGTCCGGCACGCACAAGCAACAGTTTTCGAAAAGGATTCGGACCGGTTGTCAGCCATCGGCGAGCAACAAGCCATTGCATTGGGCGAGTTTTGGAAGGCGCGCAACATCCGCTTCGATGAGGTTTACTCAGGCACTCTGCGCCGCCACACTCGCACGGCTGAGTTGGCGGGCTTCCGCGAATTCACGCCGAACCCTGAACTCAATGAGTACGATGCAAATGGCATCCTGGGGGATGCGCAGCGCGATGTCAAGGACAACCGCGATCTGCAAAAGCTCTTCGACGAAAGGATGCCGCAATGGATCGCGGGAACGCTACAATCGCCCGGTGTTGAATCGTGGCAGATGTTTCGCGAGCGCGTGCAGCGCGGCTTTCGCGGCATTGTGGAAGCGGACCGTCCCAGCCGGCGTATAGTGGTTTTCACCTCCGCCGGACCAATCGGCGTGGCTGTTCAAACCGTAGTTGGGGCCAAGGAGCCGATGGCGATGGAGCTGAATTGGCGAATTCGCAATTGCTCGCTCACCGAATTCGTTTTCACGCGCTCTCGCATCTCTCTGGACACCTTTAATGCGACGCCGCATCTTGAGGAAGTGACGTTTCGGTGAATTGCTACACTAATCCTTGATCCCATGAAAATTCACGAATATCAGGCCAAGGCGATCTTGGCCAAGTACGATGTCCCTGTGCCGAGAGGCGAAGTTGCGTTCACGGTGGACGAGGTAGAGATCGCGGCGAAAAAGATCGGCGGCAGCGTGGTGGTGAAGGCGCAGATTCATGCCGGCGGGCGCGGAAAAGGCGGCGGAGTGAAGGTGGCGAAGGATGCTACTGAGGCCGCTGAAATCGCGAAGAAAATGCTGGGCATGAAACTGGTGACACACCAGACAGGCCCAGAGGGCCGCATCGTGCAACGCGTGCTGGTGGAAGAGACGCTCCCCATCGAGCGCGAGCTTTATCTCGGAATCGTGCTCGATCGCGCGCAAGGCAAGCCGGTCTTCATGGCGTCCGCGGCCGGAGGCATGGAAATCGAAGAAGTAGCTGCGAAGACTCCGGAATTGATCCTCAAAGAAGCGCTCGAACCTGGTTACGGGTTGGCCGCGTTCCAGGGCCGCAATCTGGCATTTGGCATGGGCGTTCCTGCTCCGAGCGTTAACGCAGCCGTAGCAGCCATGACCGCTCTGTCCAAAGCCTATCTCGCCAACGACGCATCGCTGGCCGAGATCAATCCGTTCATTCTCACTAAGGATGGAAAAGTCTACGCGCTGGATGCCAAGATTACCCTCGACGACAACGCCCTCTACCGTCACAAGGATCTGGTGGAGTTGCGCGATCTGAACGAGGAAGATCCATTGGAAGTTGAGGCGTCGCGCTTCAGCCTGAACTACATCAAGCTGGATGGAAACATCGCCTGCATGGTGAATGGCGCGGGCCTGGCGATGGCCACCATGGACATCGTGAAATACGCGGGTGGGAGTCCCGCTAATTTTTTGGATGTAGGCGGCGGCGCCAACGCCGAGCAAATCAAGAACGCGTTTCGCATTCTGCTTTCGGACCCCGGCGTGAAAGCGGTGCTGATTAATATTTTCGGCGGCATTCTGCGCTGCGATGTGCTGGCCACGGGCGTGGTAAACGCATCGCGCGAGCTGAACGTGCAGGTTCCCGTTGTTGTCCGCATGGAAGGCACCAACGTCGAAAAAGGGCAGGAGATTTTGAAAGCATCCGGATTGAATTTCACCATCGCGAGCGGAATGAAGGACGCAGCCGAGAAAGTGGTCCGCGCGGCCGCGGGGAGCGCACGGTCATGAGCGTCCTGGTGGATCGAAATACGCGTGTCATTTTCCAAGGTTTCACGGGACGCGAAGCCAGCTTCCATGCGCAAGCGTCCATCGATTACGGCACCAAAGTTGTCGGAGGCGTAACGCCCGGCAAGGGCGGCCAAACGCATCTGGATTTGCCAGTCTTCAACACTGTTGCCGAAGCCGTGAAGCAAACCGGAGCCAATGCTTCGGTGATCTTCGTGCCGCCGCCGTTCGCAGCCGACGCCATCATGGAAGCTACCGAGGCAGGGCTGCCGCTAGTGGTATGCATCACGGAAGGCATTCCTACCGCCGACATGGTCCGCGTTCGCACCTTCATGCAGAATCGTCCGACGCGCCTGATTGGGCCCAACTGTCCCGGCATCATTTCGCCCGGCAAATGCAAAATCGGAATTATGCCGGCGCACATTCATAAACAGGGAAATGTGGGCGTGGTTTCGCGCTCAGGCACGCTGACCTATGAAGCGGTGGGGCAACTGAGCAAGCTGGACATCGGTCAATCGACATGCATCGGCATCGGGGGCGATCCGATTATCGGAACTACATTTGTGGATGCGATCGAGCTTTTCAACGCCGATCCGGATACGCACGCCATCGTGATGATCGGTGAGATCGGCGGCAATGCCGAGGAGACCGCCGCGGCGTACATTGAAGAGCATGTTAAGAAGCCGGTGGTCGGTTTCATCGCCGGCCAAACCGCGCCTCCCGGACGCCGCATGGGTCACGCGGGCGCGATCATTTCCGGTGGGGCTGGAAAAGCGGAAGATAAAATGAAGGCCATGACACAGGCTGGCATTACGGTGTGCGCCAGTCCGGCCGAAATAGGGGAAAAGATCAAGAGCCGCTTGGGTGCGGCGCGATAACTACGAAAATGGCAATCCAACAAACATTCGCAATCATAAAGCCGGACGCAGTTGCGGCAGGACACACGGGTCAAATCTTAGGGATGATCGAAAAGGCCGGGTTTCGTGTCCGAGGCATGAAGATGACGCGTCTTTCCAAACAGCAGGCCGAAGCGTTTTATGAGATTCACCGCGAGCGGCCATTCTTCACCGGACTCGTAGCATTCATGACGGAGGGTCCAGTGGTGGTGCTGGCGCTGGAACGCGAGGACGCGATCAAGCATTGGCGCGAAGTGATGGGCGCAACTAATCCGGCGCAAGCCGCGGACGGGACCATTCGCAAAAAGTTCGCCAAGAACATTGAACGGAATGCGGTGCATGGTTCGGATGCGCCGGAGACGGCCGCGGTGGAGATTCCGTTCTTCTTCACCTTGGCGGAGCTGCTGTAGCCCCGCGCGTCAGCAAGGGGACGTTCACCAACCGGTCTTCGTCATCCGGTCCAGGATCTCATCGCCGTATTCATTCATCTGCGTGGGCTTCCGTTTTAGCGGCGCCGGGATGATGGCGGCCAGGCGCGCGGCTTGCTCGCGACTCAGCTCCGATGCCGGCACGTGATAGTAATGCTCAGAGGCCGCTTCCGCACCGTAAATACCGGGCCCCCATTCAATAACATTTAAATACAGCTCCAAAATCCGGTCCTTCGTGAGCATTGCTTCCACCATCGGCACCAGAGTGAACTCCACTCCCTTGCGAACAAGAGAACGTTCCGTTGTTAGAAACAGGTTCTTCACCAATTGTTGCGTGATGGTGGATCCGCCGCGGCCGAGTTTGTGGCGCTGGATGTCCTTCTCCAGCACTTTCTGCATTTCAATCCAGTCGAAGCCGTGATGCGTTCGAAATCTCCCATCTTCGGCCGCCACTACAGCGTGTTGGAGATTCGGCGAGATCCGGCGCAATGGAACGAAATCATATTGCTTCCGGTAGGGGTGGCGTTTAACAACGGCGCCCACGCGGCGCTCCATCTGCACCGCGGTGGTGACCGGATCTATCCAACGAAGTGCCAGCACGCATAGCGCGCAAAAGCCATAGAGCGCCAGCACGAGCAACACTACGCCGATGACAATCTTGCGCAGCCATTTTCTCGATCCGGACGATTTAGTACGCGCTTTGAGTTTCTTGACGGCCACGTTGGATTAGCATGCTCACTGCTATGATACGAACTTCGGCAATGACTACCGTTACTCACCTGGAATGCAGCGTCTGCGGAAAACGGCGCGAGGCCGGTCAGATCCACAATCTGTGCGAATGCGGGGGTCCGCTGCTGGTTCTCTACGATCTGGAATGGGCAAAAACTACCTGGAGCCGCGATGCGGTTGCGCAAGGACCTTGCAACATGTGGCGATACGCGCCCGTGTTGCCGGTGCGCGACCCGGCCTCTATTGTTTCGCTGGGTGAAGGAATGACGCCCATGTTCGCGACTCGACGCTTAGGCGCACGGCTAGGTGCACACGATTTGTGGGTGAAGAACGAAGGCATCAACCCCACCGGCTCCTTCAAAGCGCGCGGGCTCTCCTGCGCGGTTTCGATGTGCGTGGAGCTCGGCATCCGAAAAGTGGCGATTCCGTCGGCGGGAAATGCGGCGAGCGCTCTGGCTGCTTATGCCGCGGCGGCCGGAATTGAAGCACATATATTTATGCCGCGCGACGTTCCGCAATCGAACTATATCGAATGCAGAGTTTTTGGAGCGCACGTAACTTTAGTGGACGGGTTGATCAGCGATTGCGGAAGAATTGTTGCGGAACGCAAAGACGCCGAAGGCTGGTTCGACATCAGCACGCTCAAGGAGCCGTACCGCATCGAAGGCAAGAAAACGATGGGTTACGAAGTGGCCGAACAATTAGGCTGGACTCTGCCCGGCGCCATCTTCTACCCCGCCGGCGGCGGAGTGGGCCTGATCGGAATGTGGAAGGCGTTCCAAGAGATGGAGACTCTGGGCTGGATATCGAGCAAGCGTCCAAAGATGATCGCCGTGCAAACGGAGGGCTGCCAGCCGGTGGTGCGCGCGTTTGAGCGCGGCGAGTCGAAGAGCGAATTTTGGGAAAACGCGCACACCGTAGCCGCCGGATTACGCGTGCCCAAACCACTCGGCGATGCCTTAATGCTGAATGCCATTCGCAAGAGCGGCGGCACGGCCATCGCAGTCAGCGACGAAGAACTGCTGGATGCCAGCCTGGAACTTGGCGCGGACGAAGGGATTTTCGCGGCTCCCGAGGGTGGCGCATGCGTGGCGGCTCTCAGAAAACTTTTGGCCAACGGCTTCTTGAAGCCGGATGAGAGAATCGTACTGTACAACACGGGTGCCGGACTGAAATATCTGGAAGCATTCTCCACGCGATTTCCGCGCGCCACGAGTTCCGAACAGGACAAACTAGGCGGCTTGATTACACCTCGATGACAATCTCCAGTGGCCTTTTTTGACACCGCAGCGCGATTTTGGCAAACTAAAATCGTGTATTCGGAGTCAGTCCTACCCGTCGGCGTTCCTGCTCGGGATTTCGAGTCCGCGGTCGTGAACCTGCCTCTATAGTGCAATGACGTCAAGGAGAATTCAATGAAACTATTCGTCGGGAACCTCCCTTATTCGGCGACGGAGGCCGATATAACCGATTTCTTTACGCAGGCTGGTGTCGCTGTGGACAGCGTAAACGTGATGCGCGACCGTTTTACCGGAGAAGCCCGCGGCTTTGGATTCGTCGAAATCAACGATGACACCGCCGCGAATCACGCCATCGAAGCTTGCAACGGCCGCGATCTCATGGGACGGGCGATGGTGGTCAACGAAGCTCGCCCGATGGTTCCGCGCGAGGGACATGGTGGCGGAGGTGGAGGAGGACGGCGTGAAGGTGGCGGCGGCGGACGGCGTGAAGGCGGCGGTGGGCGGCGAGGCCGCTTCTAGCTCCCGCTCATTTCTCTAGGATTCTCGCAATAGCGTCCGCATCGTTCGGCGCCACAATCGGTTGGTTCCCGAATCGAGGTTCTATCAGCCTGCCTTCGGGATCTTTCAATTGGCCCGTGTGATATTGATAAATGTAATCCGGGTCTTTTAAAACATTTCCAGTCAATACTGCAACTACATCCGCATCCCGGCGAATGATAGAAGAACAAGTAAGCTTGCGAATGCCGGCTAGAGTGGCGGCGGAGGCCGGTTCGCAGCCGATGCCACAGCGGCCGATGATGGCCTTCGCGTCGGCGATTTCCTGCTCACTGACTTTTTCCACCACTCCGTTCGACTCTGTAATTTCACGGAGAGCCTTGGGCCAAGACACCGGATCGCCGATGCGAATAGCAGTAGCCAACGTCCGCGGTTCCGATACGCTCCGAAATTCGCCTTGCGTTTTGATGAACTCGTAAAACGGCGCTGCCCCTTCGGCTTGAATTACGGCCAACCGCGGCATTTTGTCGATGAATCCAAACTGCCGCAATTCACGCAGAGCTTTCCCGAAGGCAGAGGTATTGCCAAGATTGCCACCCGGAAGCACGATCCAATCCGGCGCGTTCCAATCCCGTTGATCCAGCATTTCGAAAATGATGGTCTTCTGCCCTTCGATACGAAAAGGATTGATCGAGTTCAGCAAGTAAATGCCGGCGCGTTCGGCAAGCACGCGCACCAGCGCGAGAATCTGATCGAAGTTGGCATCAATCTGCAGAGTGCGTGCGCCGTATTCCAGCGCCTGCGCGAGCTTTCCATACGAAACATTTCCGCGTGGAATAAAAACAATCGGATCCAGACCAGCCGCGCTCGCATATGCAGCCATCGACGCCGAAGTGTTTCCCGTGGAAACGCACGCCACGCGCTTCCGCCCAAGACGAACCGCCTGCGTCACGCCGCAAGTCATACCGTTGTCCTTGAAAGATCCCGTTGGATTGAATCCCTGATGCTTGAAGATGATGCGATCCAACCCGCCGTATTCGGCCGCGCGCGGAGCCTCCAGCAACGGCGTGTTCCCTTCCCGCAGCGATACCGCTTGCTGTTCGGCTCCGTCGAAAGGCAACAGTTCCCGATATCGCCAGACACCGCTTTGATCCAGCATCTGATTTGACGTGCGCCGCTCGCGCCAAAGCTTCTTGAGCGGCCCTGGATCAAATCGCGCTTCCGTGAAGCGTACTTCCAGCAGCCCTCCACAATGCGTGCAATTGTAAATCGCGTCGGTGAGTGGAAAGGTCGCGTGGCACTTCTGCTCGAAGCACGCCAACTCGGCTAGCATGATTAAAGTATCCACGATATGCTCGCCGTTCGTCTTGAAAAAGGATTGGTGCAGGTGCGCAAGCAATCGCGCCCACGCCGCCCGCAAGGATTCGCCTTGATCCGGCTGCTGGAAGGCGGAATCTGCAACACGGACCTGGAGCTGCAGCGCGGCTACTACAATTTTCGCGGCACGCCTGGACATGAGTTTGTCGGTGAAGTGATTGAGGCCGATTCATCGGATTTGATCGGAGAGCGAGTGGTGGGCGAGATCAACCTGGCGTGCGGCACTTGCGAGTGGTGTGCGAAAGGCCTGGGCCGCCACTGTCCGCGAAGGACGGTGCTCGGGATCGTGAAACATCCCGGCGCATTTCGGGAATTGTTGACACTGCCGGAGCGTAACTTACATCGCGTCCCACGCGGGATTCCAACCGAGCACGCCGTGTTTGTGGAACCGCTCGCCGCCGCCTGCGAGATCCTGGATCAGGTGCGAATACCAGCCGGCGCGCGCGTGGCCGTGCTTGGCGACGGGAAGCTTGGCCTGTTAATTGGCCAGGTCTTGAAAGCGCACGGCTCAGAGGTTCACCAATATGGACGGCATAAGGAAAAACTTCGGATTGCAACCCAGGCCGGTATCGACGCGCGCGTGGCCAGAAAATCACCGCAAGCGGAGTACGGCTGGGTAGTGGACGCAACCGGATCGAGTGATGGCTTGCGGCAGGCCGTCATGATGACCAAGCCGCGCGGGACCGTGGTAATGAAATCCACGGTGCACGGATCGGTCGCCCTAGATTCGGCGCCGGTCATCGTGAATGAAATTACTTTAGTCGGGTCGCGTTGCGGCCGCTTCGAGCCGGCGCTGCGCTTGCTGCGGACGAAACAGGTGAATGTGGCGAGCTTGATCTCAGAGATCCTGCCATTGAAGAACGCTGCAATCGCGTTCCGGCGGGCAGCCACGCCAGGCGTTCTCAAGGTGCTGTTGCAAGGATAAATGCCCGCTCTTCGAAGAACCTCCATCCTCGCGTGTTATCTTCTGGCCGCAATCGCGCCCGCTACGGCCCAGACTCCGCAATATGGCTATCAGGTTGTCCACGTTTACCCTCACGACCGCACTGCCTTCACGCAAGGATTGGAATTCCGAGCGGGATTCCTCTACGAAGGTACGGGGTTGGAAGGCCGATCCACATTGCGGAAAGTGAAACTCGAAACCGGCGAAGTGCTGCAGCAGATAAATCTCGCGCCGGAATTTTTCGGCGAAGGAATCACGGTGGTGAACCAGCAGATCATCGAACTGACTTGGCGTTCCCAAATCGGTTTCGTGTACGATCAATCCTCCTTTCGACGCTTGCGTTCTTTCAACTATCCGGGCGAAGGTTGGGGCCTGGCGAATGACGGAACCCAGATCTACATGAGCGATGGCAGCGCCCAGATCCGCATCTGGGACGCTGGAAGCCTTCTCGAAAAGCGCAGGTTCACGGTGCGTGACGCCGGCCGTCCGGTCTCGCTTCTGAATGAACTTGAGTACGTGAGCGGCGAGATTTATGCCAATGTGTGGCAGAGCGATCGCATCGTGCGATTTTCGCCGGTAGACGGAAAGGTGCTGGGATGGAT